>DASQMW010000267.1:0-99654 GCA_035645295.1 Archangium sp. | reverse complement strand
GCCTCTCTTTCAGCCGTCGATTCTCCTCGCGCAGCCTCGCATTCTCCTCCTCCAACTGCGCGATGCGCGCCAGCGCTGCTTCCAGCCTCTTCTCCAGCTGCGCTATCTGCACGTCTCGGGCATCCACCTGCACCATGCCCTTGCTACACCACGCCAGACGTCCTCTTGTCCAGCGCCACTTCAGAGGTCACCTCGTGCCCGTCTCCTCCTCAACCAAGCCAATCCGGTGAACGGTTACGCATTCTCCTCCAATTGCGCGATACGCTCCAGCGCTGCTTCCAGCCTCTTCTCCAGCTGCGCTATCTGCACATCTCGGGCATCCACCTGCACCATGCCCTCTGAAGCATCCCCTCATTTTCGCAAGTGCCCGAAATCACTGGGGATTTCCACAGCTCGCTTGATTTGTAACCCCTTGAAATCATTGGGCTTTGTCGAAATGAGGGGATGCTTCAGCCATGCCCTGGCTACACCATGCCAGACGTCCTCTTGTCCAGCGGCACTTCTGAGGTCACCTGGCGCCCGTCTCCTCTTCAACCAATTCAATCCGGTGAACGGTTACCGGAAGGCTTCATCGTCGATGGGCCAGAGTTCGTAATCTGGCGCGTAGTCGTCACGCTCTTCGTCGAACCTGCGCTCGAAGGCGTGAGGCTTGCCGCCGTAACCGGCGATGCCCTGCAGCGGCCATGCATCGTGGACGGCATGCACGACGTGGATGGGCTCGAATCCGTCTGGCTCGCCTGGTTTGGCCACCTCGAGTTCCTTCTTCATCTCCGCCCTCGCTCTTTGGATTGTCTACCCACAGGCTCTACGGGTACACGCAGTCCCCGTGGTTCCGGCACTGCGGAGCCGATTTCAACCGCTTGTTGGAGAGGTGCGGCGTGTCCACCCATTTGATTGGCTTGTACCCGGCAGGTGCGCGGCTGTGCCCTGGGGTGGGGTGGCATCGCTGCTCGAGCTTCCTGGCTCTGATGGCGCTGGTTCTGCTGGGCGGGTGTACCACGCATCGTCCGCCCGGGAGCATGTGGGGTGGCTTCGGCCGGGGATGCACGGGCAGCTTCCGCTTGCAGACGGCGAGTTCCTCACAGGCGCAAGGGGCTTGCGGTCTGGAGGATGCGAATCGGGCTGAGGGCTGGCCCGCTCCATCCTCCAGCCATGAGGTGCTCGCCCCATTCTTGGCGTGTGGCTCGCTCGCGGAATTCATCGAGTTGCAGCGCGGGATGGACCTGTCTCAGTTGGTAGACGGGTTGGATGACTGGTCCGCCGTGCGGCTCGGTTCTCTGGGTCCCCTACGGGTGGGCGCCGACGTCCTCAACCGCAAGCGCGCTGCATTCCTCGTCACGGCCACTCAGGAGTATGGCGTCGCCCGCGCCGAGGTGTTCGCCCTTTTCATCATCCACTCGGCTTTCACCGATGACCTGCACCAAGTGCTTCTTCTGCTGGCCCGGGACAAGCAACTCGCTGCGACGCTAGGGCGGATGGGGGTGGTCCGCGAGGCCTTGCTGCGGCGGGGACTGAATCTCTCGGAGCATGTGGACCGCCCCGAGCGCCTCGGTGATGTAGCCCGAGGCCTGGCAAGCGCCGCAAACGAGGCCCTGTCCACCAGCGAGCTGAGCCGGGGAGCCCTGGCCATGAAGTACTCCGCGCAGCGAGGGCAATTGCCACCGCCCTTCCAACGGGTCCTCGACGAGGTGGAGCGGGCGGAGATGGAAGTGGCCTTTTCGCCAGGACGCGTAGCGCTGGGGAGCTTCGATGCACTGACGCTGGGCGTACCACTGGGCTTCTACAATCTGGTCGCCGGCACATGTCATGGGCTGTACTCGCTGTCTCAAGGCCAGTACGAGCAGGCCACTCGCGAGCTGTCGGCCGCGGCGGTGCTGGTGGGCTTGTACGCGGGAGGCAAGGGGGTGCGTTACCTCTCCGAGGCCAGAGGTGCCACCGGGGCCGGATGGGGACGAGTGGGGCGGCATCAGGTGCCGGAGCAGGGATTCGAAGGGTTGGCGGAGGTGACGGGACGGTTGCTGGACAGGCTGGGCGGGGATGGTTTGCGCAAGCTGGCCAGGTACATCCAATCCAACCGCGAAGCGGCCCTGTGGGTATACGAGGGGGGAGAGGCTGGTGCCATCGCCCTCTACGAAGCCCGGGGTGATGTGGCCAGGGCCCAGGTCTGGTTGTCACAAGCGAGGTCCGGGCGCGCGGGCTCCCCAAAAGGGGGACCGCCAACCGAAGCTCCAATCCGGAATGCGCATCTCGCGGGAAAAAGGCATCCGATGACCGGCGTTCCGTTCGATGCCGAGGGCTACCCCGATTTCAGGGCTGCTGGCCTCGTTAAAATCGAGGTGAAAATCAAATACACTGGTTCCCGGACCGGGGATTTTGCCGCCGCGAACAAGGCGGCAGGGCTTGGAGAGACGCCCAAAGGTATGACCTGGCACCACCACCAGGACGGGATGACCATGCAGCTTGTTCCTACGGAAATCCACGCCAAGACGGGACACACCGGCGGCTTTTCAGGAGGTCAATAGTCGTGGCTTTGTTGAGAACACTCGAGGGCGGGCCTCCACTCAATGAGGAGGACATCCGGTCATTCGAGGTGAAGCATGGTCTTGCCCTTCCTGCTTCCTACAAGGAGTTCTTGCTGGACACCAATGGAGGACGGCCCGGGCGCGATTTGTTTGCGAACAATGAGTTCGAAGCAAATCCGCTGGGTCGAATCCACATATTCTTCGGATTGAAGGACCCTGTCGTGTCCTGCAATCTCGATTGGAATCTCGACGTGTTCGGAGACCGCATTCCCACGGACCTGCTTCCCATTGCAACAACGGAGGGGATTGACAAGATTTGCTTGTCGGTTGGAGGAAAGCAGCCAGGGGCGGTCTTCTACTGGGACGGTCATGCTCGTTCGGGCGAGCGCAACCTCTACTTCCTGGCCGATGATTTCTCTTCCTTCATCGCATCGCTTCATGCCGACGAGGTTTCGCCAAGGATGTCTGAAGCATGATGCATGGCCACAGACGGTAGGACCCCGCTTTGTCTATCCCGTCAATCCTCCACCACCACTGTCACCGGTTGACTGATTTGACGGCGGTGCGCCATGGCCGCGGTGATGACGTGCTGCCCGGGCCGCAGGCTCCAGCGGAACTCGTGCGGGTAGCTCACCTCGGCCACCGGCACGCCGTCCACCATCCAGACAATGGGCTCCGTGCTCGGCGTCACGTCCGCCGCCAGCCGCAGCGTCGAGGCCGATGCCGGCGTGTCCGGATCGTACAGCAGCCGCACCGTGCCCCTCGGCTCGCGGATGGCCACCTTCGGCTCCAACTCCTCGGGCCGGCTCGGGCAGAACGGGCTCTCCCGCAGCGGCGCGATGTCCAGGTGCTGCTGCCGCGCCCACTGCTCATACTCCTCCGGTAGCGCCAGCATCACCCGCGTCACCACCTCGCGCTCGGGGCAGGTGGGGGTCGCCCTCAATCCGTTGCGCCGGTCCAGCCGGACCTTCGCGTGGAAGGGGCAGCTCTCCGTGGGGGCGGTGCCCGCGACGAACCACTCGCTCTTGCGGTGGGGGCACTCCGGCCCAGCCAGCCGGCCCGACAGCGGGCACACCTCCATGGGCAGTGCCCCCGAAGGTGGTGGGAAGGCATCGAGCACCGTCCGGTACGGGCGCCACTCCGGCATCACCACGTCGAAAATCTCGTGCACCGCGTTGGCCGCGCCGAGCAGTCCGCCCACGCCATTCATCCGGCGCCAGTCGTGGTTGCCCACCCACACGGCCACGAGCAGCCGGTCGCTGAAGGCCATGGCCCAGGCATCGCGGTAGCCCTGGCTGGTGCCCGTCTTCACCGCCACCGCGTACGGGTAGTCCAGCGCGCTGCCCACGGGGAACGAGGGCCTACGCGCCAGCGGATCCGCGAGCATGTGACGCACCAGCTGCGCCGACTCGCGCGTCATCAACCGGCGCGAGGGCGCCACGGGCTCGTCGGTGAAGCGCCGCAGCGAGCGCGTCTCCCCCTCGTGGGCGAGCACCAGGTACAGCTCCGACAGCTCCTCCAGCGTGACGTGCAGGTTGCCCACCGCCAGTCCCAGCCCGTAGCGGTCCGGCTCGTAGGAGATGCCGCCCACGCCCGCCTTCTCGAGGAAGCGCAGCGCGGGCTCCACGCCCACCTGCTCCAGCACGCGCAGGGCGGGGATGTTGCGCGAGTTGCCCAGCGCCTCGCGCAGCAGCATGGGCCCGAGGAAGGAGTGGTTGATGTTCTCCGGCAGGTAGGAGCGGCCGTTCTCCACCCGCACGTCCATGGGTGTATCCGCCAGCTCGGTGGCGGCGGTGACGATGCCCTTCTCCAGCGCCAGCCCGTAGAGGAAGGGTTTGAGCGTGGAGCCCGGCGAGCGCCGCTGCTTCACGAAGTCGATGGCGCCCCGGTGCTCCTGGTTGAAGAAGTCGCGCGAGCCCACGTACGCGAGGATGTCGCCCGTCTCGGTGTCCACCACCAGCGCGGCGGTGTTGCCCGCTCCCGTGCCGTCGAGCCGGTTCAGGTTCTGCTGGAGGATGTGGGCCACCTTCGACTGCACCTCCAGGTCCAGCGTGGCCGTGGAGATGGGCTCGCCCCGCTCGCGGGCCAGCTCGCTCCACTCCAGCACCGCGTGCAGGGCCTCGGGCATGCGCTGGGGCCGGGGCACGAGGCCCAGGTCCGCCTGGAGCGACTGCTGCAATTCCTCCCGGGACAGGGTTCCCTGTGCATGCAGCGCGCGGAGGATGCGGTGGCTGCGCCCGCGGGCGCGGCGCAGGCCGTCCTCGGTGTAGGGGTTCATCCGCCCGGGGAGCTGCGGCAGGCCCGCGAGGAAGGCCGCCTGCGCCCAGGACAGATCCTCCACCGGTTTGTCGAAGTAGAGCCGCGCCGCGCGCCCCACGCCATGCACCCGGTTGCCGTAGGGGGCGATGGCCAGGTACTGGCGGAGCACCTTGTCGTGGCCGTGCCCGTGCACGAGCAGCAGTGCCTCCACCGCCTCGCGCACCTTGCGCCACGCGGTGCGCCCCCCGGGCGTCTGCATCCGCGCCACCTGCATGGCCAGCGTGGACGCTCCCGAGATGATGCGCAGGTTGCGCACGTTCTGCACCAGGGCCCGCCCCACCGACGGCAGGTACACGCCCGGGTGCTCGTAGAAGTGCCGGTCCTCGGTGACGAGCGTGGCCTGGACGATGCGCTCGGGCAGCACGTAGGGCACCGGCCAGTAGCCGAGCTCCCCGCCCGACCCGGGCACCTCGCCCAGGTACGCGCCCCGCCGGTCCAGCACGAGGCGCGAGGGCTCGTAGCCGAGCAGCCCGTCCTGGAGGCTGGAGGCGAACCACCCCCCCGCCACCAGCAGCACCAGGGCGAGCACCGCCGCCCGGCGTGTCCGTCTACTTCTCATGCTCTCCCTTCACGACGATGCGCATGCCCTCGCCGCGGCCGCGCACCGATTCGCGGTACATCAGCTCGGCCCAGGGGGCCGGGTGCACGAAGGAGCCCTCGGTGGCGGCGCGTACCCGGAAGTGGAAGGTGTGCGTGCCGGGCTGCAGCTTCAGGAAGTAGTAGCGCACCTCGTTGTCCAGCCGCTGCACGTAGGCCGGGGCAACCGAGTCCGCCTGCGACGGCTTCGCGTCCGAGGACGCATTCGCCAGCTCCGGGTTGAGGGGCTCGAGGCCCGCCGCGAAGGGCACCACCAGTGCCACGTGGACGCGCTCTTCCTCGGTGACGAGGCGCGCGTGCAGCTCCAGGATGTCGCCCACCTTCAGCTCCTTCACCTCGCCCGAGGCGTCGTCGAAGCGCGTCTCCTCGGAGCCGTCCGCGTGCAGCCAGGTGGCGCTGCGCGAGACGATGAAGCCTTGCTTGAGCGGCGTCACCTTGTCTCCCGGCGTGGCCGGGATGTACTGGGCCTCCACGCGCATGCCCACGGGCCCGCCCTTCACGGTGGCGGAGAGCTGCGCGTCACTGTCCACTTCGGCGCGGGCCGTCTTCGTGTCCTTGTTCACCTTGAGGGCGGCGCCCGAGGAGAGCGTCACGGTGGTGTCCGGCACCGCGGGCTTCGCCTTCGCCAGGTACAGCGCCAGTGCGGCGATGGCCCGGCGGTTCTCGAAGGTGCTGCCGAAGCCCGTCTCCGCGCTCGCGTAGGACAGGAGCGCGTCGCGCAACTGCTCGAGCCGCGCGTCCTCCGGGGACAGCAGCACCAGCGCCTCGAAGACGGCCGCCACGCTGGCGGACCGCGAGCTGAGGTAGCCGTAGTGGCCCCACGCATCGCGGCGCCACTTGAGGCCCTCGAAGACGGGCTTGCCCTTGTTCAGCTTGATGATGACGCTGTCCCACAGCTCGTTGCGCAGCACCTCCAGGTTGGTGCGGTACACCGTGGGCTGGGTGCTCATGGTGGAAGCGAGGTCCGCCAGGCTCTGGATGTCCAGGCGATTGCGCAGCTGGAAGAGATCGATGAGGTAGTGCTGATCCAGCGAGCCCACGCGGGTGAGGGCGCGCAGCGCCGCCGTCTGCTGGTTGTAGCGCCACTCCTGCACCAGGCCCGGGTAGGTGCTGCGCAGCACGCGCTTGAGGCCCTCCACCGCGCGCGTCTGCAGCTTCTCGTCCACCTTCAGGCCCGCGCGCCGCGCCCCGTCCAGGAATTCCACCGCCAGCGCCGTCACCTGCACGTCGCCCGGCCCTCCCGGCCAGAAGGCCAGCAGGCCCTGGTCATCCTGGTAGAGCGACATCTCGTCCTGGATGCGCTGCACGTTCCCGTTGAGCTGCTTGCCGAAGGGCGTGCGGATCCCCAGATCGCGCAGCAACGCCGCCTGCGCCACGTCCGGGTAGAGCTGCGACAGCTTCTGCTCGAGGCAGCCGTGCGGGTACTCGGCCAGGTACTCCAGGCCGGAGATCATCTCCAGCACGCCCGGGATGGAGGTGATGGACACCTCCTGGGACGCGGTGCCCGGACGCGCCGGCTCGGGCAGGGGTTTGAGCGTGGCATTGCCCGCGTTCAGCGTTGCGAAGTACGCGAAATGCTCCACCGTGCGGTCCGGCAGCACGGGCAGCTGCACCTCGAAGGCATCTCCGGCCTTGTCCGCCTTGCGCTCGATGTCCACGCGCACCTTCAGGGACTGCGGCTCGGACACGTCCGCGCTCCGCACGGTGATGGGGGTGACGAAGCTCATGGCCCGGTTGGCCTGCAGCTCCACGCCCTGGTTCAACGGCTGCACGTCCGCCGGGCCCGAGACCCGCACCTGCACCGAGCCGGGTCCACCGCTGCCCTCCACCACGCGGCCCACCGCGCCGCCCCAGAAGCGGTCTCCCTGGCGCACGAAGCGCGGGAGCTGCGGCTGCACCAGCACCGGCAGCCGCACGCGCAGCACCGTCTGCTTGTAGCCGAAGCGCTGCAGCCCGGAGATGGCCACCGCGCGCACGCGGAAGTTGGTGAGGTCGTCCGACAACGGCACCTGCACCGTCAGCTTGCCGGACGCCGGCACCTGCAGCGTGGCCTGGTAGTACGGCACCGTCTGGAAGTTCTTGCGCACCACGCGCTTGCTGCCGCCTTCCAGCTCCTCCTCGCTGCCGTCACCGCCGGGCGTCTCCTCCTGCTCGAAGAGCTTGCCCACCAGACTGTTGCGCGTGTCCCTCAGCGTGGTGCCACGCGTGTTCTCCCGGATGAGCTCGTCGAGCGGGTTGAGCGTCCCTTCCGGTGCCAGGGACAGCACGGCCTCGTCCACCAGCCACAGCGTCACCTCGCCGGCCAGCGGCTTGCCCTGGTCGTCCTTGAGCGTCAGCTCCACCGGGATGGTGGCCCCGGGGCGCGCCGTCTCGGGGTGCTTGATGTCCACCGACACCTGGTTGCGCACCGGCTCCACCTTCACGTCCACCGAGGCCCCGAGCGTCTGCGGCCGGTAGCGCGAGTCGTCCTTGTCGCCCTCGCCGAGCCGTCCCCGCATCAGCAGCACGTGCACCGGAATGTTGGGGACGTGCTGGGCCCGGATGGCCAGCTCGTGCACCGCCTTGCCACCGGACACCTCGTGCCAGGTGTAGGTGTTGCCACCCGGCTCCTCCACCACCACCAGCGCACGTCCCTCCTGGAAGGGGCTCTGGAGGATGAGACGCGCCGTCTCGCCCGGCTTGTACGCGTTCTTGTCCGGGGTGAGCCCGAATACTCCCTGGCGCGACTTCTGCCAGGCGATGGGCGTCTGGCCTCCCACGTACAGGTCCGCCGAGAGCGTCTGCACCCGCCCCAGCTTGTCGCGCGCCACCAGCTCCACCACGTACACGCCCGCCTCCTTCAGCTCGAAGGCCGGGGACACGGGCTTGTCCTCCGTGGTGGTGATCGTCTTCTCCGCCAGCTTCACGTCTTCCTGCTCCGTGACGTAGCGGGCCTCGCCGGTGGCGAAGTGCGTCTCCCGGAGCTGGCTGTGCCAGATGCGCCTGTAGAGGCGCACCAGCACCTCCTGGCCCTTCACCAGCTTGTCGTTGACGCCCACGGCGATGACGTCCGGCGTGAGCGTGAAGGGCTTGTCCGAGTAGCGCGGCAGCTTCAGGCCCAGCACGAAGGGCGGCAGGGCCTTCACGTCCTGCGCCGCGGAGACGGGCTGGTTGTCCGCGCCGGTGACGGTGGCCTCGAAACGGTAGATGCGCGCCGAGCCGTCCAGGTCCAGCGCCGGGTTGACGCTCATCTCGTCCGCGCCGTTGTCGTCCAGCGTCGCGTTGCGTGTCATCGCCTCGGGGGCGCGGCTCTGCCCCTCGCGGGCGAACTGCGTGCTGGAGGCGAAGAGGAAGCCCTCACGCCCCTTGGGCACGTAGTAATAGGGGCGGCGCGTGACGGTCCACGAGATGGGCTGTCCGGCCACGTTGCCGCCCGCGTAGTAGCGCGCCACCGCCTTCACCTTGAAGGGCGCGTCCAGCCGCACCGTGGCGGGGCTGGACAGCTGCACCTCGAAGGTGGGCAGGCGGTAGGCCTCCACCTGGAACTTCCGGCGCGCGAGCGTCTGCCCCGTGCGCACCTCCTCCAGCACCGCGTAGTACTCGCCGGTGGGCGCGTCCTTCTCCTGGAACTCGGCGGAGAAGCCATACAGCGCGGTGAAGGCCAGTGGCAGCTTCCACGTCTGCTCGCCCGGGCCCTCCACGCGCAGCGAGTACTTCCCCGCGTCCGCGGGGGCCACGAAGTCTCCGCCCACCTCGTTGCGCAGGAAGCCCTTGAGGTAGACCTTCTCGCCCGGCCGGTAGATGGGGCGCTCGGTGAAGAGGAAACCGCGCAGCCCGTCATTCGGCGGCGGCGGCGTCTGCTGCGACAGCCACTCCAGCCAGCCCGAGGACGGCGACCAGTGGTTGTTGGCGAAGGACGCCGGGGCCTCGCGGGGGTCCAACACGAGGATGTCCTCGCCGTTGCGCACGGTGACGCGCTGGATCTGCACCCAGTTCAGCTGCGGGCCGAGCGTCGCCCGGCCGCTGCCATCCGTGGTGAGCTCGTGCGTGAAGGGCTCCTGGAGGAACGCGCCCTTCTGCTTCGGATCCGGCACACGGTGCTGGCCCTCGAGCACGATGCGCGCGCCACGGACCTCCTGCGCCCCGTCCAGCGTGCGCACGAAGAAGACGGCCTTGTCCCGCTCCTCCACCGTGCTCAGCGACAGGTTGGTGACCTGGACGCGAACGTAGGAGCGCTCGGGTGCGCCCGTGAGCCGCCGCAGGCCGACGAGGTACGTGCCCGGCCTCACCTTGCCCACCACCGGGTTGAGCAGGGGCGCCAGGTCCAGGCCGAAGGTGGTGGTGCCGCCGCGTTTGGGCAGGGGCAGGTCCACCAGCGTGGAGACGAGCGGCGAGCCCAGCAGCCGGATGTGCGCCGTCAGCTCGTCCTCGCCGATGTAGCCGGGCGTGGGCTTCACCTGCGGCTCCTCGCCGGGGAAGGGCGGGGCGCTCTGCTCGTTGACCACGATGGGGCGGTTGGGGAAGGGCCACAGGCCGGGGTGCAGTGGATCCACCCGGTAGATGCGCACGTCCGCACGCGCGTCACCGTAGCCCTGCAGCGGCAGCATGCGCGGGCCCTTGGCCTCCATCACCGCCGTGCCCTGCATCCAGCGCAGGAAGGGCTGCTTGAAGTCCAGGTGGAAGAAGACCTGGAGCTCGCCCGGGTCCCTCAGGGGCCGGCCGCTGTCGTCGCGGATGGGCGCGGCGCCAATCCGCATGCGGTACAGCGTGTCCGGGACGAACTTGCCGCGCAGCGCCACGCGGCTGCCGTACGCCTGGTAGTGCAGGTCCGGCACCGCGGGCTCCAGCCGCACCAGCTTCTTGAGCGTGGTGAGCGAGAGGCCCTCCACCGGCGCGGAGAAGACGAGCTGCGGCAGGTCTCCCTGGTTGCCGCACGCGAGCGCCATGTCCCGGGGCGTCGAGGCTCCACCCGTCAGCGAGAACTGGCTCCGGCCGCACTGCACCTGCTGGAGGTGGAAGGCGGGCCGCGTGGACAACCGCCCCACCCACAGCACCTTGTCCTCGTCGCCCAGCGCGAGGCTGACGTTGACGCGCAGTTGCTTGCCCTCGGGCACGTCCTCCTCGAGGGTGATGGCGTAGACGGCCTGCTCCCGCTGGCTGCCGCGCGGCAGCTGCGACAGCGTCCAGTCCTTCAGCACCCGCGTGGGCGAGTCCGCCAGGCCCGGGAGGTCTCTCACCTCCAGCCGGAGCATCTTGCGCAGCGAGTCGAGCGGCAGCGCCTGCGGGAAGGTGAGCGTGAGGGTACGGAAGGGCCTCAGATCCGTGCTGTCGGGCTGCGGCGACATCGCCGAGGGCGCCGACATCATCGTGGTGAGGATCTTCCGCGCGCCGCCCGCCTCGAAGGAGAAGCGCGCCAGCGCGGGCCAGGGCTCGGCGGGGCGGAACTGGAGCGTCTTGCGGTCCGCCCAGAACCACTGGCCGGGCCACGAGGGCACTACCTTGAGCAGCTTCGCGCCATCATCGGCGCTCTGCTTTCCGGGCCCCGCGTTGTCGGGGAAGTAGACGGTGACCGGATCGAAGCCGCGCAGGAATTGGTCGGGGAGGATCTTCATCCCCCCGCCTTCGGGGCGCTGGCTCTCGTCGGCCGGACGGTACTCCTGCGCCGGGGCGGGAACGGCCGCGAGCACCAGGAGCAGGCAGAGGAGGGAGTTCACGAGGCGCATCACGGGTTCTCTCCGATGCGATTGAAGAAGTCGCGCAGGTACTCCTCGGGGACGCCGGTCTTCGCACCGGCGAGGCCCACGAGGACGGGCTTGAAGGGGAGGGGACGCTCCAGCGTGCTGGGAGCGTGGATGGCGAGCAGGTAGGTGCCCTTCTCCAGGGCGAGGAACTGCTGACAGCCCTCGCCGAGCACGCGCTGGGAGACGTCGAGCACGGTGCACTGGAGCACCTCGGCGGGCACCTGCAGCCCCAGGCCGATGTTGCCGGCCGAGGCGGTGTCGAAGCGGAAGTAGTGCGTCTGGCCCGGGGCCACCCAGCCCTCGGCCTTCGCCACGCCCTCGGCCAGCTCCTTCACCGGCTCGTGCGTCCAGGTGACGTTGCCGGAGAGGGGCTGGCCGGCGAAGCCTCGCACCGTCAGCCGGTAGGTACCGGCCGTGAGCAGCCGGTCGAAGGAGCAGCCACGTTCCAGGCCCGCCACCACGAGCACGGCGTTGTCCCGGGTGAGGCCGCAGACGCCCGAGTCACTCCGGAGGTGGACGACAGCGTCGGCGGGCACGGTGAGGGTGCGCTCCACCACCTCGCCCGAGAGGCGCAGGGCCTTCGCGGCGGGCAGCAACTCGGGCACCTTGCCCTTGGGCGCCGGGGGCAGCAGGGCCAGGCCGAGCCCGTCCGGAGCCGCGAGCACCGCGCGCACGCCGCCCGGGTTCGTCTCCAGTTGGAGCTGGCCGCGGCGGCCGGGCGGCACCGGGAGCTCACAGCCCTCCAGCCGCGTCCCGTCGTCGAGCGAGGCCACGCACCGCTCCGCGCCCGTCACCCGCAGCTGGCGCGGGCCCTCGGCGCTACCGAAGGACAGCACCTGCTGGCCGGGCACGCGGGAGATGGCCTCGAAGACGGTCCCCAGCGGCACGGCCGGCCTGGCCGCCTCCACCGAGAGCACCTCCGTCTGCACCCGGGACTCGGCCGGGGACCAGAGGAACACCGCGCCGCCCGTGCCGCTCAGGATGCAGCGGGAGAGCGCGTCGCCGGGCGGGCACAAATCCACCGCGGCGCCCTTGTCATCCACCAGCACGGCCCAGGCCTCCCGGGGGAGCGAGAGCTGCACGCGGGTGGGCTCGCCGGGCATCACCATGCGGAGGGCGGGCCCGCCGCTCCACGTCAGATCCTGCAAGCCCGGCGTCAGCGGCACGGACGAGGTGGGCACCGGGAAGGAGAGCCGCTGGACGGCGGCCTCGCCCTTCTCGGCCACGGGCGTCCACCAGCGCGCGAGCGACTCCTCGGTGGGGCCGGTGGCCGCGTAGCACACGGAGCTCCGCTGCTGGGCCACGCCCCCGTCCAGCCGGCACGCCGGGTAGGCGGAGTCCCCGAAGGGCACGCTCACCCGCATCAGGTGCAGGGCCTGCTGCTTCGAGCGCTGGCGCAGCAGCGCGATGTCCCGGCTCAGTGGGGCGCGCTGCTCCTCGGTGTCCTCCAGCGTGTCCACGCGCTCGGAGAGGGAGAGCTTCGTCTCGGCGGTGGCGCCGGGCACGCCGAACACCCAGTCACCGGCCTCCAGCGACGCCTCGGGGCCGCACGGGTTCAGGGGGCCCTGCCGGGAGGCGGGCAGGCAGTAGACGCCGTTGCCCGTCTCGTAGCGGCCGGGCCTCGGCAGTTGCGCGCTCGTGGCCTCGCCCGCCGGAATCCTCCCACCGGAGAAGGCACGCAGGGGCCGCGCCGCCACGCTGGTGCTCACCTGGGTGGGCTGGCCCAGCGTCCAGACGCGCACGCGCCAGGGCGAGGTGCCCGGCTTCAGCAGCATCGAGCACTCGCGCACGTCCATGCCTCGTGACACCACCGCGCCGCGCTCGTCCTCCAGGGCGCAGGAGAAGGCCGACTTCGCCCGCAGCACCACCTGCTGCAGCGTGTCCGCGGGCACGGGCGGCAGCGTGGCGCGCACCACGCCATTGCCCACCTCCAGCGTGCCTCCCTCCGCGAGCACTCCGGCATCGGACACCGTGGCCAGCTCCACCGACACGCGCGAGGGGCCCGGCTGCTGCGTCTGGCTCTCCAGCACCAGCGAGTAGCTGCCCGCGGGGAGCGGCTCGGCGATGGCGCAGTTCCAATCCGCGCCGTGGTCCGCGCTCTCCACCACGAGCCGTCCCTCGCCGTCGAAGAGGCGGCAGCGCACGTCCGTGCTGCCTCGCGTGAAGAGGCGCAGCGTGCCGTCCACGGGCAGCACCAGCGGGAGTCGGCCGGGGACGTTCACGTCCTTCACCATGGGGGGCGCGAGCACCTCGGTGCTCAGGTACAGCGTGTAGGAGATGGCCACGTCCCCGCGGCTGTGCTCGGCCACCAGCGTGTAGCGTCCGGGCTCGAGCTGGATGGACTGGCCCTCGGGGGGCGGCGCGTTCGGCGCGGGCAGCGGCGCCACGGGCGGGGGCGGAACACCCTCCTCTTCGCTCGGCGCGGCGGGGGCCTCCTCTCCCTCGGAATACTCCGGGGTCTCCGCTGGGGACTCTTCTCCCTCGGAATACTCGGGGGACTCACCCTCGGGCGAAGGTTCTGGCTCCGGTGCGGGCGGCGGTGTGTACGTGCTCTGCGGGGCGATGACCTCTACCGGCCTGAGCGCGCCGTCCGCACCCGCGACGTAGAGCCGCCCCTGCATGCCGTGGGAGAGCGAGAAGGACACGGCCATGCGCGCCGGCACCTCGAAGGTGAACTCGTCCTTGCCGTCCTTGCCGAGGTCCGCCCGGTACCACTGGTTGTAGCGCACCGGGTGCGCCTTGTTGCCCTTGAGCACCACCGGGGGCTGGATGCGCTCCAGCGCGGTGCGGCGCATGGACTCCACCGTCAGCGGCAGCTGCGTCCACAGGTACGTGCCCTGGGCCAGCCGCATCGACTGCTCGCAGGGCGTGGGCACCGTCACCACCGGCCAGCCCTGGGGATCATCCAGGCGGCACTGGAGCCTCGCACCCAGCGCGGCGGTGGACAGGGTGTAGTCCGCGCCACGAGGCACCGTGAGCCGCTGTTGGATGAGGTCGCCCGCTTCGACGCGGAAGAACGCCTCGCCGTCGGCGCGCACGCTCTCGGCCACCTTCACGTCACGCCGCTCCAGCAGCACGGCGCCGCGGCCCTTGCTCTGATTCACCGTCCTCGCGGTGAGCAGGTAGCGGCCGGGCCGCAGGTAGGTGGACACGAGGCAGTTGCGCCCCCTCCCTCCACCCTGGGCGCTGCCCACCTGGGGCACCACCGGCGTGCGGATGCTGCACTCGGTGGCCAGCAGGCCCTGCGTCGTCACGTGGTAGAGGCCCTCCTTCTTCACATCGAAGGTGAGCGAGTGCGACTGCCCGCGATCGAAGTCGAACCAGGCGGGCTCGGAGGGCTGCAGCGAGGGCAGGGGAGGGAAGATGGGGGTGTACGCGCTCAGCGGAGGCGGAGGCGGTGGAGGCGGCGCGGGCCGGTGCACCAGCAGGTTCAGGGAGCCGCTCCCCGGCTGCGACAGCGTGAGCGTGCCGCCCGAGGACGGGAGCTGGCAGCGTCCCTCCCGCGCCTCCACCTGGGTGCCGCCCAGGGCGCACGTGAAGCGCTCGCCACCGGCCGAGCGCACCTCGGCGGCGCCTCCCGGAGCCAGGGGCAGCTCGAGCGGCTGGGGACCATCGAGCACCACCGGCAGGGGCTCGGCGAGGGTGAGCGGCAGCGGGCGCAGCACGAGGCCCCGCATGGAGCCGCCCGTGCTCCGGTTGGCGACGATGCGGTAGGTGTAGTCCTTCTGCAGCTTCACGCCCTTCATCAGGCAGGAGGTGCGGGTGGGCGTGTCCTGCTGGGGCTCGCGGCCCTCGGGGGCCAGCGTGAGGCGCTCGATGCCCTCGGTGCCGCCGTACAGCTTCAGCTCGTACAGCCCGGGTCCGGCCGTATGGGTGATGCGGCACGTCTGCCCCGTGGGGTTCGACTCCGTGATGCGCATGCGCCTGGGGCCGTCCACCTGGTACAGCTCGCAGCGGCCCTTGCGGTCCCCGCTGGTGGAGAAGACGTAGCGCCCGGAGCGCGTCACCGAGAACCAGAGGGTGGCGGTCGAGCCGTTGTAGTTGAAGGCCCGGCGGAACGCGCGCTCGGGGCCCACCTGCGGCACATCGAAGTGCGTGGGGACCCAGTCGCTGCCGGACGTTGTCTCCAGCATGCACCCCAGGGGCGCGCTGTCCGGGTCCAGGGGCACCTCATGCAGGCCCACCAGGAACTCGCCGGTGGAGGGCGCCTCGAAGTACGGCGTCAGCCCGCCCTGGCCGTAGGTGCCGTCCAGGAAGCGCTCCCGCGTCGGGAGGCGCGCCCACTGCAGCGTCAGCCGCGTCCCGGGCTCGCCCCGGAGGATGGCCACGTGACGGCTCGCGTCCTCTCCCCCCACCACCGCGCCGCACTGCGGGACGAGCGCCTTGCTCTGAATCTGGCAGCTCGCCTCCACGCCCGAGGTGACGTTGCTGGCGCCCTCGGCGGACAGCCCGTGGAGGCTTACCCGGCTGGAGGACTGCGCGGCGCTGTCGCGCGAGAGGAAGATGGCGCTGGGTCCCGAGGGTAGCTCCACCGCGTGCATGCCCCAGGGCGGCAGGGTGACGGTGAGCGAGCGCTCCGCGGGCGCCTTCGGGAAGCCGTAGGCCACCGAGAGGGTGTTGTCCTCCTGGCCCTCGGTCCACTGCTTCGGGGCCGTGCCGTAGGCGGTGAGCAGGTAGTTGCCCGGGTCGAGCGTGGTCTCCAGCCACCACTCGTATTGAGGCTGTCCCGCGCGCGGTTGCGTGGAGGCGTCCTTCACCTCGACGGGCTCCAGCCACGCGCCGTTGCGCCACAGCCGCACGTCCCCGGCGGTGCGGCCGGACACCCGCAGGGTGACGGGCTGGCGCTTGTCGAGCGAGAGCCAGTAGGAGGCCTGGTGGCGCGGGGCGAGCACCTGGCGCACCTCGCGCTCCGGCAGCAGCCGCACCGGGTGGGCGTTGTCCTCCGTGTAGGCCACCGCCTTGAGGTCCACCTTCCCCTGGGTGCCCTTGCCCTTCGTCCTCGAGGCCAGGCGCAGCTTGTAGGTGCCCGCGTCCAACAGGAGATCCAACTCGCAGTTGGCGCTCCCCGCGGCGCCGCTCTGGGCGAAGGGGCCGCGCACGTGGTCGACGATCTCGCAGGCTGTCCCAGAGGGCGTGCGCGCGGTGATGGCCACGCGCGAGGCGCGGTCGAGCGTGACGAGTGCCTCCTGGTTGCCCTTCGCCGGCACGGAGGCGGGCGAGAGGCTGACGGCGTTGAGCAGCAGGAGGGTGAGAGACAGCGGTGAGAGGAGCATGAGGCCCTCTGGTGGAGGTGCCGCACAGGGGGTGCGGCCGGGCGGCCCTCTCATACCAGCAATCGGTGGGCCACCCCATAGCGGCCCCCTGGGCCTTTCGCTTCACCCACGGTGTGTCCGCGTGCCCGCGCGGGCGTGTCCCGTGGCCCGCGCTAGTGGACGGCGGGTGGGCGCTCCGCGGCGTCCGTGTCCCTGTGCTGGCCGCGCGAGGGCAGCTGGACGATGAAGCACGCGCCCTCGCCGAGACGGCTCTCGACGGAGATGCTGCCCCCGTGCGCCTCCACCACGCGCCGGACGATCCACAGCCCCACCCCGTACCCGGCGACGCTCCGGTCGAGCCTCACGCGCTCGAAGCGGTCGAAGAGCCGCGCCTGGTCCTCGGGCGCCACGCCCACGCCCTGGTCCCGGACCTCGAGCCTGGCCGTGAGACCGTCCCTGGAGACCGTCATCTCCACGGGCCGGCCCTTCCCGTACTTCACGGCGTTGGAGAGCAGGTTGTCGACGACCTGTTCGAGCCGCAGGCTGTCCCACATTCCCTCGACCGGGCCCTCCGCGTGGACCCGCACCTGCACGCCGGACTGGCGCAGCTCCTCCTCGAGCGTGGCCACGGCGCCGCGTACCACCGCGACGAGGTCCACCTTCTGGCGCTT
This sequence comes from Archangium sp., assembly GCA_035645295.1. Classification (GTDB taxonomy): domain Bacteria; phylum Myxococcota; class Myxococcia; order Myxococcales; family Myxococcaceae; genus Archangium. The sequence continues at coordinate 82,573 of DASQMW010000267.1, read as the reverse complement.
GAGCTCGAGCCGGCCCGCCGTCATCTGGCTGATGTCCAGCAGGGCGTCCATCATGTGGAGCATCCGGTCCGTCTGCCGCTCCATCGACTCCACCCGGGCGGCCAGCTTCTCCATGGAGCTCGGCCCGGCGCTGTCCGGCGGCAGGTTCCTGCGCACGGCCTGCAGTTGCAGCCGCAGCGAGGTCAGCGGGGAGCGCAGGTCGTGCGAGGCCATGGAGAGGAACTCGTCACGTGCCGTGAGCGCCTCCTGCGCCTCGCGGAACAGCCGCGCGTTGTCCACCGCGAGGGCCGCCTTGCGCGCGAATTCCTCGGCGAGCGCGAGATCCCCCGGCCCATAGCTCCTGCCCCGCGTCACCGACACGAGGGTGATGGCGCCGAAGGTGCCGCCGCGGGCCTTGAGCGGCACGCACATGTACGAGCGCGCCCCCAGCGTCAGGAAGTGATCCGGAGAGTCCACCCCGAGCGCGGCTCGCACCCAGACGGCCTCGAGCGTGTCCGGGCAGAGCTCGGACTGCCCCGTGCGCACCACGTGTCCGATGCCTCGCGCCGGCTTCGTCTCGTCCACGGACAGCACGCGCAGGAGCTTCTGGGTCTTGGGCTCCTGCGCCGGGTCCGCATGCGCGACGGATTGCACTGACAGCCCGTTGGCGCACTGAACGGCCACGGTGCACCAGTCCGCCATGCTCCGGACCGCCAGACGGGCGACCTCCTGCAGCGTCCGCTCGTATTCGAGAGAGCCGGTGAGGATTTCCCCCGCCTCGGCGAGGAAGGTCTGCGACTTCTCCACCCGCTTGCGCTCGGAGAGGTCCCGGGCGATGTTGGAGAAGCCGTGCAGCCGCCCCGCCTGGTCGCGCATGGCGTTCAGCACGACAGTGCCCCAGAACAGCGACTTGTCCTTGCGGACGAGCCACCCCTCGTACTCGGCGTGTCCCTCCAAGGCCGCCCGGGTGAGAATCCGCTCCGGCACGCGCTCCGCGTTCTCCTCCTCGGGGAAGAAGCGCGAGATGTGCAGGCCGAGGGCCTCCTCCGTCGTGTACCCTTTGAGGCGCTCGGCGCCGAGATTCCAGTTGCTTACCCGCCCATCCACCGACAAGGGGAAGACGGAGTAGTCCTGGATGCTGTCGATGAGGAGCCGGAAGCGCTCCTCGTCCTCGCTCAGCGCGACCTTGGACTGCGGTTCGTTCTTCCGCTCGTCCTCCTCGGACATGTGTGCTCCTCTGACTGGCGGCGTTTCGTCTCCTCAAGCTAAGCCCGCTGTCACCGCATGCAGCCCCCATCCTCCCCCGCCGTGGAGGGGCCGTGGGGCCTGCTTCCCTCTCAGGTGGGTAGGCGAGCAGGCCGGGAGCGCACGGGGAAGGAGTGCCCGTCTGGCGGACAGCCCGGCACCCGTCAACCCGGGATATCCTCGCCCGCGGCTCCCCATGTCCCTCTACGCCTTCACCCTCTTTCTTGGCGCCTTCCTCCTCTTCGGCGTGCAGCCGCTGGCCGGGAAGTACGCGTTGCCCTGGTTCGGCGGCACACCGGCCGTGTGGACGACGTGCATGCTCTTCTTCCAAGCCGTGTTGCTGGGCGGCTACGCCTATTCGCATGCGAGCATCCGGCGGCTGACCCCGAGGCGGCAGGCGCGGGTGCACCTGGGGCTGCTGGGGCTGACGGTGGCGGTGCTGGTGGGGCGCGCGTTGTGGGCGGGCTCGCCGGTGGCACCCGGGCCGGAGTGGCGTCCCCCGGCGGATGGCATCTCCACCCCGCGGCTGCTGGTGATGCTCGCGGCCACCCTGGGGCTGCCGTTCTTCACCCTGTCCACCACCGCGCCCCTGCTGCAGAGCTGGTTCAGCCGGGTGCGGCCGGGGGTCTCGCCCTACCGGCTCTATGCCCTCTCCAACGCGGGCTCGCTGCTGTCGCTGCTGGCCTATCCCTTCCTCGTCGAGCCCTGGCTGGGGCGCGGCGTACAGGCGTGGGTGTGGGGCGCGGGCTTCCTCGTCTTCGCCGTGAGCTGCGCGGCGTGTGCCCTGGGGATGATGCGCCAGGAGGACGCGCCGGTGGCCGGAAGTGTCCCGGAGGCGGACGGCGAGCCCGCGCCAGGCGTGGGGCGTACCCTGGCGTGGCTCGGGTTGAGCGGGGGCGCCTCGGTGCTGCTGCTGGGCGCGACGAATCAGCTCTCCCAGGACGTGGCGGCCGGGCCCTTCGTCTGGGTGCTGCCGCTGGCCCTCTACCTCCTCACCTTCATCATCGCCTTCGAGCGGGAGGCGCTCTACTCGCGCCCCCTCACCGCGCTGCTGTTGTTGCTCGCGGTGGGCGGAGTGACGCGTGCCACCCTGCTCGGGCCCCACGTCCCGCTGCTCCAGTTGCTGCTCGTGCACGCGGGGGCCCTCTTCGCTGGCGCCCTCCTGTGCCATGGGGAGCTGTACCGGCTGCGGCCCTCGCCGCGCTACCTCAGCACCTTCTACCTCTGGGTGTCCGCGGGCGGTGTGGCCGGGGGGCTCTTCGTCCACCTGCTGGCCCCGCGCCTCTTCCGCTCGTATGCCGAGTACCCGCTCATGCTCGGGGCCTGCTGTCTGCTGGCGGTGCTCCTCCTGCTGCGCCAGCCCCAGGTCACGACGCGGGCCCGCACCGTGCTGAGCGGCGCCGGCGCCCTGCTGTTGCTGATCGTCGCGGGCAGTCTCGGGCTGGCGGTGGTGGAGACCCGCCGCTCGCTCGAGGCGTCGCGCAACTTCTTCGGCGTGCTGCGCGTGGGGGAGGTGGAGGCCCGGGACTCGGAGGCGCATGCGTTCATGCTGGTCCATGGCAACGTGCTGCACGGCTACCAGTACACCCGGCCCGAGCGGCGCTCCTGGCCCACCAGCTACTTCACGCCCGGGGGCGGGCTGGGGCTGGCACTCACCGAGCAGCGGCGGCTCCGGGAGGAGAGGGGACTGCCGCCCACGTTGCGCGTGGGCGTGCTGGGCCTCGGGGTGGGGACGACGGCCGCGATGGCGCGCGCCGGGGACGTCTTCCGCTTCTATGAAATCAATCCCCAGGTCATCGCCCTGGCCCAGGGCGCGGGCGGCTACTTCTCCTTCCTGAGTGACTCGCCGGCGCGGGTGGAGGTGGTGGAGGGGGACGCGCGCATCATGCTCGAGCAGGAGCTGTCGCGGGGCCAGGCGCAGGGCTTCGACGTGCTCGCGCTGGACGTCTTCAGCTCGGACTCCATCCCGGTGCACCTCTTCACCGAGGAAGCGGTGGACGTCTACCGGCGGCACCTGGCGCCCGGGGGCGTGTTGGCGCTGCACCTGAGCAGCGTGCACCTGGATCTACTGCCGCTGGCCCTGGCGCATGCCCGGACCTTCGGCCTGCACGCCATGGCAGTGGAGTCGGAGTCGGAGGGCAGCCGCCTCGCCAGCCTCTGGGTGATGCTGAGCCTGGAGCCGGGTTTCTCCCGGGGGGAGACCTTCGCCCGCCAGAGCGCGAAGGCGTTCCGGCTGGGGCTCTCCGGGCCACCGCGCGTGCGCTGGACGGACGAGCGCAGCAGCGTGCTGCCGCTGATGGCGGCGTTCGGCATGGACCACCGCGACATCCTCCAGGAGCAGGTGGAGTCCGCCGCGGTGGCGGTGCCCTCCGGTCCCTGAGGCGCGGAGGGGCTCTCCTGCCCGGCTGCTGGGGGACATGGGAGGCAGGCGCGAGCCCCGTCGTTGCGCTGCGCCGGGCCTGGACTTTCCCGCTTGGCTACGGGGGTTGGGAGTGCGCAATTCGCAACCGGAGGATGCACGGAGTGCCCAAGGCAATCGTCTTCGAGGTGGATGGGACGCTGGTGGACACGAACGTGCTTCGTGCGCGGGCCTGGCAGGAAGCGTTGGCGCGTTATGGCCGGCAGGTGCGTCTGCCCCGGGTGCTCGCGCAGATGGCCCGCATGGGCGACCAGTTCCCCTCCGTATTCCTTCCCGAGGACGAGTACCTGCGCTACGCCGATGAGCTGGCGAGCTTCTACCGCGCGCTCTTCCATGAGGAGTATCTGCCGAAGGTGAGGCCCTTCCTCGGGGCCCCCGAGCTGCTGCGGCACCTGCGCGAGGAGGGGTGGCGCATCGCCCTGGCCTCCACCGCGGACCCCGACGAGCTGGAGCACTACATCGAGCTGCTCGGGGTGGAGGATCTCATCGACGCGCGCACCACGGACGCGGAGGTGGACCGCAACCGGTTGCACGAGGAGATTCCCGCGGAGGCGGTCCGGCTGCTGGGACTCGATGGTACCGACGACACGCTGGCCATCGCGGCACTGCCCTACGATGTCGAGGGCGCCGTGCGTCTGGGAATGCGGTGCGTCGGGTTGGTGTGCGGCGGCTTCACGGATGAGGAGCTCCGGTCCGCCGGGGCGATCGGCGTCTTCGGCACGCCGAGGGATCTGCTCACGCGCTACGCCGAATCCCCCCTCGCCGCGTTGGGTTGAGCCGGGCCCGCGCGGGCACCCGGCTCCCGTTCTGCTCAGGCCGCCTTGGCGGAGTCCTCGGCCCGCACCGTGCCGTCTCCCGAGCCACCGGTGCGCGTCATGCGGCTGTAGAGCGACAGCGAGGGATCGAAGAGGAACTTCAGCCAGAGGGCCGTCCACGACGTGTGGTAGTGCAGCGTGTCGTAGAACTCGGGGGCCAGCTGGCGCACCTTCGGCAGGCGCGTCCACGGCACGCGCATCACGTCGTGGTGCTCGTTGTGGTAGCCCACGTTGAAGGCCACCCAGTTGAGCGGCCCGTAATACGAGTACGTCTCCTGGGGCTCCTTGACGAGGAAGTGCTCCTGGATCCACCGCGCGCCCAGCGGATGCAGGCCGATGGCGAAGATGGACGCCAGGAACATGTAGACGAGCGCGCGAGGCCCCAGCAGCGCCCAGACGCCCGCGATGAAGGCGAGCTGGATGGCGAAGTTGGCGATGTACCAGCCATCGACGAGCGGGATGCGCTTGAGCCGCGACACGCGCATGGCCTGGAAGGCCCAGAAGTTGAGCTCCCAGAACGCCTTGCCCCAGAAGGAGTTGCCGATCAGCTTCGCCTCGAAGGGGGTGGCGAGGTCCGCGTCCAGCTCCGGGTCACCCTGAAAGCGGTGATGGATGAGGTGGTACTTGCGGAACGAGGCCGCCGCGGGGAAGAGGATGGGCAGGTTGGTGAAGAGCTGCAGCACGGCGTTGAGGCGCGGGCTGCGGAAGACGAGGTTGTGGGTGCACTCGTGGATGAGCACCCACAGGCCGTGGTCGATGAAGGCGCCCACCAGCCAGGCCGTGGCCAACAGCGCCCACCAGGGCGAGTCACGCAGCGCCCAGGCGATGGCCACCTGACCGCCCACCAGCAGCAGGACGAACAGGGCCGTAATGGGAGTGGGGCCGCACAGATCCTTGATCTCGGGGTGGGCGCGCAGGATGGCGCGGGCTCGCTCGAGATGGGGCTCTTTCTCCGTACTACGGGCAAACTCCAGGGGGCGCGACGGACTCAAGACGCTTCCTTTCAGTCGTACGAGACGGGCGGGGCGCGCAGCTTGGCACACCCCTCCCGCTCGACGCCACGCGTCATATCACCCGCCCTCACTCCAGTGTGAAGCTCAGGGCCTTGGCCTGGGTCTGGACCGAGTCGAGGATGGCCTTGTCGAGCGTGTTCTTGCCCTCCGTGGCCAGCTCCTTCTGCTTGCCGGCGAGGTACTTCTGCCGCTCCTGGCTGAGCTGCTGGATGCGCGCCTGCAACTGCGTGCGCTCCTTCTCCTTGGTCTCCAGCAGGGCCTTGCGCTCCTCGGCGCTCTTGCCCCGCAGCTCCTCGGGCAGCTCCTCGTCCTTGAGCGCCTCCAGCTTCACCTTGCCCTGCTTCGTCCCGTCCACCAGGTCCCAGCTCGAGTTGTCGTAGAGCCGTGACGCCTTGGACATGGCGCGCGTGGTGGCGCTGACGGCGTTGCCGCTGGCGTTGGCGTCCTGGGCCGCCTGGCGCTTCTTGGCCTCCAGGCCGGAGCGGCCGTAGCTCAGGTAGGTCTTGTTCAGCTCGACGCCCAGCTTCGCGATCTCCTCGTCCTGGGGGGCGGCGACCATGGCCACCGCCTGGTTCTGGTCGATGTTGAAGGGCTGCCCGCCCGCGAACCGCGCCGCCTCCGCCCAGCCCCCGTGCGCCCCGGCCTCCGAAGGGCCGCAGTGGATGGTGTTCACCATGATGCCGTGCTCCTTCGCCGCGGAGATGGCGGTGCGGAACGCCACCGGCCCCTGCGAGAAGGGCTCGTTGCCCGCGATGTAGATGAGCTTGAGGTCCTTCTTCGACTTGCTCCACTCGAGCTGCTGCGTGGCCTTCTGGATGGCCTGGCCGCAGAACTCGCTGCCACCGTTGGTCTTCAGGGCGAAGAGCTGCTCGGACACCCGGTCCAGGTCCGTGGTGAGCGGCACCACCTGGCGGATGTAGCCGCCCTCGGCGGAGAGGGTGTCGTTACCGTACTCGTAGAGGGCGAGCTCCAGCCGGGCCTGCTGCCCGTCGCGCTGGGCCTTCTGGAAGGCATTCACCACCGTCCAGAGCTGGCGTTTCGTCTGCTCGATGAGGCCGTCCATGCTGCTGCTTGTGTCCAGGAGCAGGGCGATCTGCACCCGGGGGGCGGAGATGGCCGCCTCGAGCGTCCCGGGAGCCACGGCGGGACGGGCCTGCGGAGGGGCGGATTTGGAGGGAACGGTGGACTCCGCGGCGGCGGTGCCGGGCAGCGCCATCAGGCCGAGACACAGGAGCGAGTGCTTGAGCATGGGGCCTTCTACGAACGGCCCCGGAAAAGGTTTTATCGGCCGCGCCGGTGGGTCGCCCCAGCCACGCGGTGAGTCCGCACGGCCACGCACAGGTGCCGCCGGTGGAGGCTCACTGGGGCCCCACCCTCTGACCGAGCCAAAGCGCGGCGAGGTGTTGAAGAAGATGGTGTGGAGGCGCTGGCGCGCGTGCTGAAGGCGGAACTGGCCGAGGAGGACAAGCTGGCCTACGCGGCCGCCGCGGTACGGGTAGGGGCCTCGTGCCATGCGGTGGAGCCCGCCGTGGAGAGGCCGGGCTCCGGGCCCGTACTCGAGCTGACGCAGGGGCAGCCGGGAGAGACCTGCATGCGCTTGGTGGATGCGAAGGACCCCAAGGCGGTGCTGTCCGAGCGCTGCACCTACGGGCTGGTGTGGCCGGGCTCCGTGCGGCGCTCGGCCCAGGGCTCGGCGGTAACGGTGGCGGTGCAGATGCTCGAAAGCTGGAACCGAGCTGTGGGTCTTCCACTAGGAGGGTGGGGCGTGGGTGTTGGACGCGGTGGCTCCCGCGGCCACCGAGCCCGTGCTCGGCTACGTGGAACTCGCGGGCTTCTCCCCGGATGGCTCGCGCGTGCTGGTGGCCCGCGAGGCCCTGGTGGAGGGCCGGCTGAAGTCCTCCTTCCAGGTGCTCAAGCGCGAGACGCTGGTGCCGGAGAAGAGCGCCGAGCGCCCCGAGGACTCCGGCTCCTTCCAGCGGTGGAGCTCGGCCGATTGGCGTGGACACACCGTGGCCCGTGCGCTGATTAAGTCCGCTCATCCCCTTCTGGGATGTGAATGATGTCTCCGCTCCCCGGGAGATGCTCAGGGTGAGGGGTCGGAGGAACGCGGCTTCGATTCCCGCCGCCTCCAATAGCAGAGAGGCAGAGGAAGGGCCGCTGACGAGAGCCCAAGAGCCCGCCAAGGTGTCAGACGATTCGTAGGGGGCAAGTTGTTGGTACGCGTCCTTTGACACCTTCCCGGGGCGTTAGGATGGGGGCATCGCGGGAGTATCCAAGACTCCATCGGCAAGCGTAGTGTCCCGTGTCCATGGACCAGACCCGTCTTGCGGATTTCGATGAACTGATCGTGCGTTGCCGTGACGCTCAAGCCAAAGCGCACATTGCGGAAGCCGTTGCTTCCTATCGAGCTGGCGCATTCCGCGCGTGCATTGTCACAACTTGGATTGCCGTCGTCTACGACATCATCGCAAAGCTTCGAGAACTCGCATCAGCGGGAGATAGCGCGGCAAAAGTAGAGACCGCCAAGCTCGAAAGAATCGTTGAGCAGCATGACATCCAAGCATCCTTGGAGTTCGAGAAGCGAGCGCTTGACCTCGCGAAGGACACCTTCGCGCTCCTCACCCCTAACGAGCACGCCGATCTTGCAAGGCTTCAGAGTGATCGCAATCGCTGTGCGCACCCGTCCCTAAACTCGCTTGAAGAGCCCTATTCGCCCCCTGCGGAACTCGCGCGTCTCCATGTCCGAAGCGCGGTTCAGTACCTCCTCATGAGGGAGCCCGTCCAAGGTAAGGCTGCACTTCAGCGGTTGATTGATGATGTCAGTTCGGCCTACTTCCCCGCAGACTCGGTAAAGGCGCGAGAGTACCTTTCCTCGGGCCCACTGAAGCGCCCGAAAGAAACGCTCGTTAATGAATTCACCAAGGCCTTAGTGGCAGGGAGCTTGAGTGATCCCCTTCGTCCTTTGAGGAGTGGCGGAGACGTGCATCTGCCCTAAACGCAGTAAGGGCTATGCATCGCGCAATCGTAGAGCCAGTCCTAACGGGGAAAGCGATAACCATCATTCGGCGACTCAAGGATGCGGACCTCCCCCGGGCGCTATTCTTCATCGCGCTCGTCGAAGACACTTGGCCGCTGCTACCGGCCGACGTGCAGGACAAGCTCACGACGTGTATAGGGTCTCTCGACCCTGCCAAGTTTCCGAACGTGTTCGTGCTCAACCTGGACACACCTGGCCTTGGAGCAGTCGTCCGTGAGAAGCTCACAAGGGTGGGCCCACAAGGTCTCGCCGCCCTAGTCGGGCAACATCCGCGTCAGGAGTTCGTCCTCTTGGCGATCGACTTCTATGCTGCGGCCGATTCCTGGAACACAGCCAACGCCCTTGCGAGGAATCTCATTCGCCCACTGGAATCCCACTTCTCGCCACAACACCTTGACGATCTTATGAGTAAGGTGAAGGAGAACCCAGAGGTCACAAACAGCTTCGAGTTCAAAGCGGTAATGACGGAACTACGCAGCGCCAACATCATCTCCACCACCGCTTTCGATGCACTCAAGCAGAAGCACGGTCTGTCCTGACCGCCGCCCCCTGTGTAAGTGGTAGGCATCGAGAGGGCACCGGAGCAGCTCGGCTGCCCCGCCGCCTCAAGCTGTGGGAAGCGCAAGGGCCGCGCACCATTACCCTCGGGAGCGTCACATTCTCGACATTGCCAGTGAGCCAGAAGGCGGAACCTTGAGCACGGCCACTGCGAGCCGTGCCGAGCCTCAGGGGGTGGAGCGCCCGCCAATTTCCGAGAAGCGCTAGTAGGTCCGCTTCAGCGCGTCCATGTGGGCGGGGATGTCTAGGGTTTCTTGAAACGATTTTGCTTTTGGTAATTGTCTACCGCACGAAGCCACTGCGCCGGATGGTGCAACTCCACGATGTCCACGACAGGTGCAGCGACCTGGGTGGGTGTCTTCTCTCGTGGGAACTGCCCTGTAGCCGGGTCGAATTTGTGGTAATGGTACTTGGCTTTATTGCCATATTTCATGTTCAATAACTGGCGAACGATTCCCTTGGGCTTGGGTGTCTCAACGATCGCCTGCAACTTATCCTCACCAGTCCACTGGGTGGTCATGTGACCATTCCCGCCGGTACACGCGTTGATGATCAGTCGTGGGTTGTAACATTGCAGTCGGTTCAGAAAGTCTGCTTGTGTGTCATACCGTGCCATCATTCGATCAAATACATGATCTCGCCAATCCGGCCAATGCGTTGTCTCAGCGAGACATGAAGCAGGGTGTCGGCATGGGTTTGCCACGATCAATCGAGCAGCATTCAGTTCCACTGGCTGCTGCACCACCGTCTGAAACAACTGGTGTAATCCTGCAAGATAGTCCTGAATGGCCTCGCCACTACTGCCGGACGCTGGCTGCTTGTGTTTGACTTCGGCCGTATGAGGAGACTCCAGCAGGAATAAGATCGGGCGTTGTCCACCCAGTTCTTTGGTGGTGACGGTCTGCCCAAAAGGAAGTTCGTACCGTGACTTGGTCGTGAATGTATTAGGTGTCGACGGGCTGAGCCCGTCCTGATTGTAGATATAGCGAATCCGATCGCTGATTGCAGGCAAGTCCACAACGCCATCAGGCTTGGGCAGGCCTGCTTCTATGAATCCTTTCTTGATGCTATGGTAGATCTCCGATAAGATTTCGGCCCTGAATAGGAAGCTGGTTTGGAGTTTGACTTCAATCGTCGTTGTGTTCAAGAAAGGGTCTCCTCCGAACAGGGATATGGGTCGAACGTCCGATACGAGTATCCCCCTACTGACTCTGAGCATAGCCAAAAGGCCGCGTTGACTCACTCCACGTCCGAGTCGGTAACCCGGGGGACGGAGCAATCGATATTGCCTTCCCGGAATCACGCATCCAGAGGAGGGTTGCTGACGGGGGCCGGCCGAGTGGTGCGCCAGGCCGGAGGAGAGGCCGCGCAGTCCCCTTGGGTACAGGCCTGCCTGAGCCCCCGGACATAGATGTTATCCAGGGGAGCGCTCACGCACCGCATTGCCCTTGGGCCGACAGAAGCAGGGCGGCGGCGCGCAGCGCCACCCCCCCGCTGACCGCCGCTGCGAACCAGCCCCGTCAGCAAGCGACGCTCCCGGCCGTCAGCCGCACCACCTGCTCAGGTTTCTTCCGGCGTATGCGGCTCACCAGTCCCGCAGCCTACCCCCTGAACGGAATTAGTTGGGATGGCTTAGAACCGCCAGCCCGCGCCGAGCAGCAGCCCCATCGCCTCGAACTTCTGGGGCGCGTCGGCTCCCCCGGTGGTGGGCACATACAGCGGCGAGTCCGCACGGCCCCGGTCCAGGTAGAGCCGCGGGCGCAGGCTGATCTCCAGGTGCTCGGCGGCCACCACCATCACCGAGCCCTCCAACGCGAAGCGCACCGCCACCCACTTGCTCGTGTCCGGCAGGTAGGAGGCCTCGGTCAGCAGGCCCAGGCTCGCTTCGAACCGGATGGGCGGCGGGCCGAAGCCGAAGGCGCCGCTCACGTACGCCGCCGTGTCGAAGTCCGCAGGGCTCACGCCTCCGGAGAACCGCACCGATTCTCCGTAGGACGCACGCACGCCCGTGCGCAGCCGCAGCTCCTTCTCCTTCCAATGCATCAGCGAGGGCGAGACGGCCAGCTCCAAGCCGCCGGAGGTGATGCCCACCAGCGAGTAGAACGGAACCGGCTGGTACGCGATGGCACTGTCCAGGGCGAGCTTGGTTCCCACCTCGAACCCCAGCTGCTGCGAGCGCGGCTGCTGGTGCGTGAGCTCGGTCACCGCATCCCCGAAGACCTGACGGAACTTGCCCTGGAGCGCGGAGGCCGTCTGCCCCTTCAACAGGCCCGAGCGGAACACATAGCCCCGGGCCGCGAGGCCCTCCGTGAAGCGCTCGAAGTTGTTGCTCAGCGACAGCGTCGGATCCTTCCTCATCTTCCGCGAGACGGCCATGAGCGTCAGGACGTTCTGGCTCTCCTCCGCCGGGAGCTGGCCGCACGCGGGCAGCGCCGCCGGCTCGTCGGCATCGGACTGCTCGAAGGCGAGGAAGCAGTCGAAGAGGGGTGAGTCCACGCGCACCGTCGTGGGGGGCGCCTCGGGGTTCGCGTGGGCCAGCTCCTCGAACAGGATGCGGGTGTCCGACTCCTTCGACACGAAGTGCCACGCATCCACCATCCCCCGGTGGAAGTCGAAGGTGCGGAAGTCCTCGTCGAGGAAGGCGCTCATGGCGAGCAGGTACTCTCCCGCCAGCGGGGCATGGCGGATCGGCACGTCGATGCGCTCGCGCACCTGCGGCTCCGCCTCCAGTGTGTCCATGAGCTGGGCGCTCATCGCCGTGCCCGCGAAGCCCGCCAGCAGATCCTCGTAGGTGGCCAGCAGCCCGGGGCCCGCGAAGGGCTGCGTCTGCTCGGGCGCCCACTTCCAATCCACCGCGTTGGGATCGAAGTAGAGGAAGCGGTGGCTCTCCCGAAGCCCGGCCAGCTCCCACTGGGACATTCGCAGCGCCAGGTCCAGCGGGTTGTTGTTGTAGATGCCGCCATCGGCGAACCGGGACGTGGTGTCCTCCACCCACTTGCGCGTCCGGGTGTCGAAGTAGCGGTGGGGGATGACGCGGGGCTCGAAGGCGGTGGGAAATGCTCCCGAGGCGGCCACCATGTTGAAGACGTTGTCCACGGGAATGGGCCCCCCCTCCGGCTGCGCCAGCCGGGGATAGAAGGTGGGGCCGGGCGGCGGTTGCCCATCGCACCCCGGGAAGGGGCAGAACGCGGGGGCCTGCTGCGCGCCCCCCTGGGCGGTGAGCAGGAACTTCTCGGTGAAGCGCGCCAGTCGCAGCGGCTCTCCCGAGCGGCTCCGGATGGCACCGGCCTCCTCGAGATCGATCTCCCGCGCCTGGAGCCGGGTGGTCGTCGCGCCCAGGGAGAACCGGCAGCGCTGCCAGCCACTGGGGTCCAGGCTCTTGAGGCGCTCGATGGCCTCCATGACGGGCTTGGACGAGAAGGTATGGTCGGTGCCCACGCTCCCCGGCTGGAGCAGCGTCTCCAGGGCGAGCGTGTTCCAGGTCTGGAAGAAGAGGCTCTTGCTGGGAGTCCGCTCCGGCGCGCGGCAGCCCGCGTACGCCGAGAGCAGGGCATTCACCGAGCCCGCCGACGCGCCGGTGACGATGGTGAAGCCGCTGGGAGGATCCTCCGGCAGCGCGAGCCCGAACTTCCGCAGCGAGGCCCGGTGCTCGGGCCCTATCGCGCGCAGCACCTCGGCGCGGTCGTGGAGGAACAGGGTGTAGTAGTAGAGGAAGCCCGCCTGGTATGAGCCCAGGCTCACCCCGCCGGAGACGACGAGGGCGGGTGGGGCGCCCACGCGATTGCCGAACCGGACGATCCCCTGGTTCAGGTGGGCCTTCAGCACCTGGGTGACTCCCTGCCCGGACGTCTGGAACGTCTTCAAGTCCCGCTGCCCGCCCAGCGCCTCGAGATCTCCGATAAGCTCCTCGAAGAGGTGCGGGTTCTCACGGATGAACCTCGGGAGCGCGGCGTGGAGTGCTTGGGCTTCCCGGGCGAGCGTATCCCCGTGGAGGGAGGGGGCCAGGGCGGACTCCATCCGGGCGCCATGGCTTTCGATGGCCTGCTGGGCCGCCGTCAGCTCCGACTCGAGGTGGGCGGCGATGCCGGAAGCGTCGAGAGGCGCTGGAGTGGTAGGCGGCGCCGCGAGCGCCGGTGACAGAGCGAGCAACGCCACGGCGCAGCGCACCCACGGAATGATGCTGGATTTCATGTGCCCCCTGGGGTGGGGTGGACCGTTGGCCCCCCGAGGGCATCATCCTAGCATCACGGGATTCCTGGCCGTCTGGCCGAGGGGTGGGCAGGCGCTCCGCTGCTCATCGGGTCCGGTCAGTGTTAGCGTCGCGGACGCCTCCCGCTGTCATCAAGGTTCGTCATGCGCTGTCCGTCGTTCGCCATGTCCAGGCGTGGTTTCTCGCTCATCGAGCTGATGATCGTCGTGGCCATCATTGGCATCCTCGCCGCGGTGGCCATACCGAACTTCCTCAAGTTCCAGTCCCGCGCGAAGCAGGCGGAGGCCAAGTCCAACCTGCGCACCTGGTTCACCACCCAGCGCTCCTTCCTGCAGGAGAAGGGCATGTACGCGGAGGCCCACGGGGCCGTCGGCTTCTCGCCGGAGCGCGGCAACCGTTACGCCTACTACTTCGCGCCCACTCGCACGTGTGAGGAGCGCAAGCTGGAGGGCGTCACCCTTCCCGAGTCCGCCAACTGCATCACCGTGGACCAGGGGAAGTTCAAGGTCCCCACCGCCACGCCGGCCCCCATGCCGGTCAGCTTCAGCTGGGCCTCGGGCGACGGCGACGCGCCGAAGTCCCCGGGCCTCTCGGGGGCGTGCCCCGGCTGCAACATCGATGCGTTCGCGGTGGGCAACCTCGACAACGAGACGGGTGGCCTGGACACCTGGCACGTCGCCACCAAGGACGCGAAGCTGAGCACGCCGCCGTGTGGCAACAGTGACGTGATGATTGTCGCGGGCGTGCCCTTCAACACCTACAACGACGTCGATTGCGACCTGTGACACGGCAGTGAACGGGGCCGCGCCCGTCCGGCGGCCAGGGGGAGGGTATGACGCAGCCGCCGCCACCTTCCGGGAATCGGCCCACGGCACGGGACCTGGAGCTGTACGCCGTGGGCACGCCCGCCGCGCCGAGGTTGTTGCTGCCCTCCGGGAGTGAGGCCCTGGCCATGCTCGTGCGCCGGGGCTTCCAGCCCACCGTGGCCCCGTTGGATCTCCCCTTTCCGGCGGACCTCGAGGGCGAGGTGGCCGAGCGGCTGGCGGAGCACCTCAGCCACTACGCCTTCCGCCTCTTCCTCCGGGGCGCCATCCTGCGGCGCGGCAGCTTCTCGCCCACCGAGGCCACGCGCTACGTGGAGGCCGCGCAGGCCACGAAGACAGCCGAGGAGTTGGTGGAGCTCGGGCTCGCCGAGCGCGAGGACGGCGGGCGCTACCGCCTGCGCTACCCGGCCCACAACTTCGGCGGTACGCTGGAGTGGTACGTGGCGCGCGAGCTGCGCCGGCGGCTCGGCTTCGACGTGGCCGTGGGGGTGAAGTTCCACGCGCCCGAGGTGGGGGGAGACCTGGACGTGGTGGCCGCGGCGGAGGGCCGGCTCCTCTACCTGGAGATGAAGTCCTCGCCGCCCAAGCACCTGGCCTCCGACGAGGTGGGCGCCTTCTTCCGGCGCGTGCGCGTGCTACGCCCCCACCTGGCCATCTTCGTCATGGACACCGCGCTGCGCCTGTCCGACAAGGTGCTGCCGTTGCTCCAGGCCGAGCTGAGCACCCAGCCGCCTCCACCCCCCCGGCGCGTGGTGCGCGAGGTGTGGGCCCTCACCCCGCACCTCTATGTCGTCAACGCGCGGCAGGACTTGATGGGCAACATCGCCGCCGCCATCGCCGAGGGGCTGCGGGAGCTCTCCCCCCCCGCCCCCTGAGCGCCTCAGCGCTCCGCCGCGGGCTGCTGCTGGTGGCTCACCACGCGCTCGGCCTGCTTGCCCACCAGCTCCGAGTAGTGGTCATGCCGCGTCACGAAGCGGCCCAGGCCGGAGGAGGCCGAGCGCAGCTCCACGATGAAGCCCTGCATCTCCGCCTGGGGCACATAGGCGGTGAGCACCTCCCAGCCCGGTATCTCCGGGTGCGTGTTGAAGCCGAGGATCTGCCCCCGGTGGCTGGTGACGAGCCGCTGCGCCCGGGGAATCGCCTCGTTGGGCACGTGGATGTCCACCTGGAGGATGGGCTCGAGCAGCACCGGCTCCAGCTTGGGGAGGATCTCCACCATGGCCAGGCGCCCGGTGGTGCGGAAGGCCTGATCCGAGCTGTCCACCGAGTGGTAGGTGCCACCGGTGAGGGTGACCTCCACGTCCACCACGGGGAAGCCGAGCGGCCCGCGTCTCAGGCCGTCCCTCACGCCTTCCTCCACCGCGGGGATGTACTGCTTGGGGACGGCGCCGCC
This sequence comes from Archangium sp., assembly GCA_035645295.1. Lineage (GTDB taxonomy): Bacteria > Myxococcota > Myxococcia > Myxococcales > Myxococcaceae > Archangium. Next base: position 67,080 of record DASQMW010000267.1, on the reverse strand, counting down.
CACCACCGCCGAGGTGAAGCGGAAGCCCTCTCCGTGCGGCAGGGGCTTCACGTCCACCACCACGTCGCCGAACTGCCCGTGTCCGCCGGACTGCCGCTTGAAGCGCGCATGGTGCGAGCCTGTCTTGCGGACCGTCTCCCGGTAGGGGATGGGCAGTGGGCGCGTCGACACGGGGACACGCATGCGTGTGCGCAGGTGCTCGAGGGCCAGCCGCAGGTGCAGCTCCCCCTGTCCCCCGAGCAGGAGCATCTGCGTGTCCGCCTCCTGGTCCACCGACAGGGAAGGGTCCTCCTCCACCAGCCGGGACAGGGCACTCGTCAGCTTCACGTCATCCGTGCGCTTCTCCGCGACGATGGCGACCTGGTGCACGGGCGGCGGTGCCTGGGGCCAGTCCCTGGGCGTGAGGAGGCCCTCGGTATCGGCCAGGTCGCCCGTGCGCAACGCATCCACCCGGGACACCGTCACCACCTCGCCCTCACGGGCCGTCCCGGCGGGCGTCTGCTTCGCTCCATGCACCCGCTGCACGCCACCCACCCGGCTGCCGGCCAGCGTGTCTCCCTCATGCAGCTCGCCCCGCCAGATGCGCACCATCGACAGCTTGCCCACGTGCGGCTGGTGGTGCGTCTTGAAGGCCTGCACCAGCAGGGGGATTTCACCGGGGATGCCCAGGCGCGTGCGCGTCTCGTCCACCGTGGGGGCCTCGTGCCGCAGGCCCTTGAGCAGCCGCTCCAGGCCCAGGCCCTGCTCCGCCGAGCCCAGGAAGACGGGCACCAGCCGGTCCTCGCGCAGCGCCCGCTCCAACTGCTCGTAGAGGGCTCGCGGTGGGGGAATCACGTCCTCGAGGAGCTGCGCGAGCAGGGCGTCGTCCAGGTCCGCCAGCCGCTCGATGAGCTCGCGCCGCGCCGTCTCCTCGCGCGGTTTGTCCGAGTCCGGCAGCGAGAGGAGCGCGGGCTTGCCCTCCTTGCCCAGGCCCCACGCGCGCTCGCTCACCAGGTCCACCACGCCCACCAGGTGCCCGCCCTCGCGCAGAGGAATCTCCCGCATCACCAGCGGCCGGGAGGAGACGGTCTGGAGCGCTTCGAGCACCTCCCGCACCGGGGCGCCTCCCTCCTCGAGCACGTTGAGGAAGAGCAGGTGGGGGATGCGCCGCGCATCCAGGAAGTGGAAGAGGGGCGCGAGGGCCGCGGCGCGCTCGGGCGAGGCGTCACACACCACCACGGCCGCGTCGCTCACCATGAGGGCGTGGCGTGCCTCCTGGGTGAACTCGGTGGCGCCCGGGGCGTCGATGAAGGTCCACTCCTCTCCGAGGAAGCGCGTGTGGGCCACCGACAGCTCGAGCGTCATGCTCCGTCCGGTGGCCGCACCGGCGCTTCCCACTGTCCTGGGCTCTTCGGCCCCCGTGGACTTCAACAGGGATTCGAACAGGGTCGTCTTTCCCACGCCCTGGGGTCCTACGAGGGTGACGACTCTCGGCGACGCGGGATGTTTCATTACCTGGCCCTCCTGCAGGCAGGTCTGTTCTCCAGGGAAGGTGGTCCTCCCCCCCACGTGCGGGAAGCGCCGTCTCCAGCGTGGGCGAGGGCCTTTCTCCATGCTCGCCCGTCACGTCCGGTGCGCGACGGCGGTCTCGTCCTCACGGGCGTGCCGGGCGCGCGTACTCCCCTCGCTACCTGTTCAACATGGCGCTCACGCTCAGCAGGTAGCTGCTGGCCAGGGCGGAGGCGAACCAGACGCGGTTCCGGCCGGGCGTGCGCGACAGCTTCCAGGTGAGCACCCCCGAGACAGGGAGGAGCACCAGGTTCGTCAAGGCGAACAGCGGGATGATGATGACGATCCCCGAGAGCGCGTCGGGGGGCTTGTAGAAGGACAGGGAGAAGGGGATGGAGAAGGCCAGCGAGGCGATGAGCCCGCCGAGCACCAGGAGGACCCGGCTCGTGTCGTGACGGGAAGTCGCGGCCACGAGCGCCACGAAGAGGGCTCCCATGAGGAGGTAGGGGAGGAACTGCCCGGTCTTCTGGACCCACCGGGGCTGCTCGGGCGGGGTGGGGAACTCCTGGGCCGTGGGGGACGCTGGCTGCGCCGGGGAGGGCGCCTGCTCGGGGATGACGGGCGGGCCCGCGTCCGTGAGCTCGAGGCGGCGCGGGGGGTCGATGTTGGCGCGTTCCCACCGGGACTGCTCGACCGGGGGATACCGGGTATGGCCCGGGAAGGAGACGAGCCGCCCGAAGGTCTCGGGCTCATTCCAGCGCAGGGTGCTGGTGGCCACCAACGTCTGCTGCCCGGCCCCGGGCACGTCCGAGTCCGAGAAGACCACGGTGAAGGGAGCCTGCCAGGACTCCTCCGGCCGGGTCACGCCGAGGCTGGAGAGTGGCAGGTCCACGACGAAGGTGTCGCCGTCGAGCGCCACGGTGGGCAGGGGCTCGGTGAGGCCCGCGGGGTGGAGCCAGCGCGCGAGCAGGGTGCCCTCTCCGGTGCGTGCCACCGCGAGCTGGCGTGTCGAGACGCCCTGGCCATCACGGGCGGCCCACCAGAGCTCCAGATGGTCCGTGCCGAGCAGGTCCCGGTCGCTCATCCCGGAGGTGGCGGGCACGGTGACGTCCTCGCGCACCTGGATGCGCAGGCGGACAGCGTCCGGGCCCTGGGCGAGCGCGGCCACGCGGAAGGAGGCGTCCTTCGCATTCCTCCAGTGCTTCGCGCCGTGGGTCACCTGGTTGTGCGTGGGCGGGAGCGTGGCGGCCATCCCGGGCGAGGCGAGCACAGGCAGGAGGGCACCCGTGAACGACGTCTTCTGGTGATGGGTGTCGCCGGATTCGGTGGTCTCCGTGTACTCGGACGTGCTGCCAAAGGTCAGCGACTCCCAGTCCTCCTTCTCGGAGGCACCGCCGTGGCTCTCGCCCAGGATGAGGGCACTGCCCTCGGAGGACTCGAGCACGACGGGCCTTTCCTCGCGGAAGGCCACGGTGGCGCTCGACCACGTCCGGTAATCGTCCATCGACAGCCCCAGCCGGGTGGGCAGTGGATGCTTCTCCGGCGGAGAGGAGGGGCACGGGCGCCTCTCGGAGTCCGGGCTGACGGTCCAGAGAACGCCCGGCGCCTGCTCCAGCACGTACAGCACGGAGCTGTTTTCCTCCGAGGGAATGCACAGCCGGGCCAGGTGCTCCAACTCGGGATCCTCGTCGAGCTGGGCGCTGGACACCCAGTCCACGGAGAAGGAGAGGCCACGGGCATAGGCGTCGACCTGCTCGTGGAAGGAGGGGGAGGAGGCAGCCGCGCTGACGGACGAAGCGAGCAGAAGCCCGGTGAGCAGGGCGCGAGGCGCGTGGCGAGTAGTCATGGTCGGCGGCCCCATGCAGTCTAACAAGCTTCCGCTGGCGCACCCGAGCCGGCGATGCGCACGAACGGGGCGTTGACGGCGTTCAACCGCGGGCCGCTAACGCGTGAGGCGGGGGTCCACGCCGGTGCCCTCGTCCGTGCTCATCGGAATCCACCAGCGCTCGCTCCCGGAGAGCCCCTCGCGCGAGCTGTAGAGCACCGCCACCACGCGGCCCAGCAGGTTCTCACGCGGCAGCAGTCCCCAGACGCGGCTGTCCGCCGAGTTGCCCCGGTGGTCCCCCAGCACCAGGTAGTGCCGCGGCGGAATCTCCAGCTCGTCCATCCCCGGTCCCTGGTCCGGCTCGGGGTGCAGCGCGTGTTTCGCTCCCGGCAGCAGCTCCAGCCGCGCGCCGTCCTCCGTCTGCTCCTGGGCCACGCGCTGGCCGTTGAGCACGAGCGCCTCGCCGTCGAAAGCGATGCGGTCCCCCGGCACCCCCACCAGCCGCTTCACCATCACCTTGCCGTCAATGGGCGAGTCGAAGACGACGACGTCCCCGCGCAGGGGCTCCGACTCGGTGAGCCAGGTGTGGGTGAGGGGAATGCGCAGCCCGTAGGCCCGCTTGTCCACCGCCAGGTGGTCCTTGATGGCGAGCGTCGGCTCCATGGAGCCGGAGGGCACGTGGTAGTGGTCCGCGAAGCTGGCGCGGCCCATGAAGAGCACGCCCAGCGCGGCGATATCCAGCAGGTACAGCTTCCACCTGGGGCGGGTGTGCTTCATGTCGGGGGGGGAGTCCATGGCGATCTCCTCGGCGGGCCTTCCAGTGTACGCCCGGCGGGTCCGGTCATTGCTTCCACTCCCGGTACGTAGACGCATCGAGCCGGCGCGAGTCGCGCGGTCCATGGGACGCAGCACTTATGGAGTAGGCCAACCTGACGCCATCGGTTACCCTCTGGAGTAGGGGCACGGCCCGGTACGCAGGAGCGTGCCGGGCCTCGACAGCGAGGTGCACGCGTGAAGAAAGAGCCGGAGGGGAGCCAGGAGGAATGGGAGACGCTGGGGCCGTACCAACTGCGCGAGCAGCTGCCGCAGGATGAGCAACGCCAGGGAGATCTCTACCGGGCCACGCACGAGACGAGCGGCACGACGGCCCTGGTGTTCAAGCCCGCCGAAGGAGACGGCGCGCCGCCGCCGGGCGACTGGCGGGTGCGGTGTGTCTCCTCGGCCGAGCCCGGCTACGTGGCCCTGGAGGCGGAGGACTCGCGCTGGGCCGTGGCTCCCGACAAGCACTCGGTGGAGGCGCTCATATGCCTGTTCGAGGATGTGCGCGAGGGCATGGGCCGGATGGCCGCTGCCTTTCCCTCCTACGACGAGCCTCGTCCCTGGCGGCGCCTGGGACTGGCGCTGGCGGGCGTGGCCACGGTGTGCGCCCTGGTTTTCGTCCAGGTGCGCATGGACTCCGCGCCGCCAGGCGGCCCTGACTCCTTGGCGGGAGCCGCGCCTGCGTCCGTGTCCCATGAGGAGCCAACGGGCAATGGGGTGCCTGAGCCGTTCAAGAGTGGCTGGCTCGCGGACACCTCGCCCCAGGGGGAACTCGTGTTTGCCCGGCCGTTGCCTCGTGAGCCCTTCAAGGGGCAGAAGCGCCCCCCATGCACTCGCTACGTCGAGGTGGAACTCATGGGGGCCTGCTGGGTGCCTCATGAGCTGAAAGCGCCATGCCCGGATGAGCTCTACGAGCACCAGGGCAAGTGCTACCTGCCCATTTTCAGCGCCAAGCCGCCGCCCCAGTCGCTCGGGCAGTAAGCCGGAGCGAGCCAGTACCCATTGAGTCCTTGAGCCCTCCACCTCCCCGCGGGATTGACGAGCACACCCGCATCTCCGTTTGATCCAGGAGCGGCGGCTCGCGCCTTCCGCGTCGCTTGTGGAGGTCTGCCGTGTCCACCCATCTTGTTGGACCGCGCCCACCTGGCGCACGGCTGCGACCCCTGCTGGGCGGCTGGTTTCTCCTCGTCCTCGTCCTCCAGTCCGCCTGCACCACGGGCGCCCCACGGGGCAGCCTCTTCTTCGGTTACCGCCACAACCCGCTCACGCCGCCACCGGCCCCCAGGGAGTTCGTCACCCTCACTCCCAGCAATGACTTCGCTCCCGTCCAGGTATCGGACACGGAGTTGCGTCAGGCCCTCACCCAATTCGTCCTGCAGGTGCCGCTGCGGCTGGCAACCCGTCCCGCGAAACCGTGGGCCGGCCGGCTGGCGCGGCTCTCCTGGCTTCCCTGTGATGCGGGGGACACCAGCGTCGAAGGGGGCTACGCGCGGCTGTGCGAGCGGCGCGGCTCTCCGGGTGACTGCTTCGGGCTCCTGGGAGACGGTCCGCGCGACACCACCCTCGGCCACCACGACCGGTTCGCGCTGGCCCTCGGCCTTTCCCTCACCCCGGCGGTACAGGCCGCCACGGGCGTCCTTCGGGATGTCTCCGCCCACGCGATGACGGCCCTGCTCACCGGCCTGTCCCTCTATCTGGTGGCGCTCATGGCGCCCGAGCCCTTTTCCAAGGGCCTCGTCCTGGCGATGACCCTCTTCCTTTGGGGCTACCTGGGCCAGGAACTGTGGGGATTGATTTCCGCCACCCGGCAGCTCTGGGACGAGGCGGAGGCGGCCAGAACGTTCCACGAGCTCCATGGCGCGAGCGGGCGGTACTCCCAAGTGCTCGGGCCCAACACCCTGCGCGTGCTCCTCGTCCTGGCGACGTGGAAGGCGAGCGCCCGGGGCCAGGAGGGTATGACGGGAGGCGGGCTACCGGGTTTCTCCCAGGCGGTGCAGAACGCCGCCACCACGGGCCGCTTCCACCTGCCCACGGCGGCGGCCGAAGCGACGTCGGTGTCCGTGGTGGAGGGCAGACTCGTTCTCACGCTGCCCGCTGGCTCGGGTGCCCTGCTCGCCATGCAGACGCTGGAGGAGGGCCAACTCCACCACATCGCCACCGTGGAGAACGAGAAGTCCTCTCTACGCGGTGGGCCCTGGACTCCGAGGCTCAGGCGGTTCTTCGACAAGGCCGGCATGTCCATGGAGGACCCGGCCAACAAGGTCCACATTCCGGGACACAAGGGACCCCATCCGAGGGCGTACCATGAGCGAATCCATCAGCGGCTCAAGGCGGCAGTGGAGGACTGCGAAACCACGGCGCAGTGCCGGGATGCTCTCACGCGGGAATTGGAGACACTGGCCAGAGAGCTCGAGAAGGTAGGCTCCGAGCTCAACAAGCTGGTCACCCGGACTCCCTGAGGCGAGGAAGGCGGCATGACGCAGAGGTACTTCGAGCTGAAGGATGAGATGGAGAGCCCGGACCGTTGGCTGTTGGGAGATCCTCTTGATGCGCAGGGGAAAGAAGTGCGCGCGCGGCAGTTCATGAGCGGAGAGCCCATTCGCTTTGACGGCCGCCTTCGAGTCCCTGTCTACCATCCTGGCAAGCCACTCGACTTCTCGACTGTGGACACGGGGGGCTTCCCTGTGGTCACCGAAAAGGTGGCCCGAGTCCTGACCGGGCTGGCTCCTGACGACGTCCAACTTTTCCCCGTGGAAGTGGAGTCGCGACCGGAGCCCTACTTCCTGGTCAATGTCACGCGCCTCGTGAAGTGCATCGACGATGAGGCCTGTACGGAAGTGCTGTACTGGCAACCGGAGGATGGGCGGCCCGAGAAGGTCGGGCAGTACCGGGATGTGTACGGCATGCGCATCGACCCCCTCAAAGTCGCCGATGCCAGGGTATTCCGTCCCTGGGGGTGGAGGGTGGCCCTCATCGTCGCCGAGGACGTGAAGGCGGCCCTCGAGCGCACTGGCGCCACGGGGCTCTACTTCAGAGAGGTCACGGGCTCCGGACCCCAGGGGATCGAGTAGCGCCATGCGCCGCGCGGTGGTGTAGCCCAAGCCCTCACTACTGCACGGGCCGAGGGCCTGTGGCATACAGAGGGGGCCATGTCCGACCCCCTCCACGTCCGGCTCGAACAGCTCCAGGCGCTCGGCCGTACTCCCGAGGCCCTCGCCACCGCCGAGGCCCTGGCCACCGAGTTCGCCAGACAGGGCCAGCCGCTGCGCGCCATCGCGGTGTGCCGGGTCCTCCTCCAGCTCGAGCCGGCCCACACGCGCACCCCGCAGCTGCTCGCGGACCTCTACGCGAAACCCGCGGCCCCGGGCGCCTCCGCTCCCACTCCGGGCGCCGCTGCCCTGCCGCGGGTGCCCCTCTTCTCGGAGCTCGGCCGCGAGCCCTTCATGGCCCTGGTGAGCGTGCTGGAGCCGCGCTCCTTCGCGCCCGGACAGCCCCTCATCACCGAGGGCGAGACGGGCCGCTCCTCCTTCGTTCTCGTCGAGGGGAAGGTGAACGTGGTGCGCAAGATGGACGGGGGCGAGCCGCGCACGCTGTCCTCGCTGGGGGAGGGGGAGTTCTTCGGGGAGATCGCCCTCGTCTCCGAGAGCCCCCGGCTGGCGAGCGTCGTGGCCGTCCAGCACGTCCTGGCGCTCGAGCTCCACCGGACGCGCATGGAGCGCATCGCCTTCAAGTACGCCTCCGTCGGCGACACGGTGCGGGCCTTCTACCGCGAGCGGCTGCTGGCCAACGTTCTGCGCAGCCATCCCGTCTTCTCCGCGCTGCCCCCCGTGCAGCGCGAGGCGCTGTCCCACATCTTCGAGCTGAGCACGGTGGAGGCGGGCCGCGTCCTCATCGAGCAGGGCCAGCGGGGCGACGCCCTGTACCTGCTGCTCAGCGGCCAGTGCACGCCGCTGTTCCGCCGCCCCGATGGGCAGGAGACCGCCTTCCCCCCGCTGCGCGAGGGCGATGTCTTCGGAGAAATCTCCCTGCTGCTCGGCCAGCCGGCCACCGCCACGGTGCGCGCGCAGACGCCCTGCCACGTGCTCCGGCTGGGACGCGAGCCCTTCGAGCAGTACCTCTCCGGCCAGCCCGGCATCCGCGCCGCCCTCATGAGGCTGGGCACGGAGCGGCTCCTGCACATCTCCAAGCTGCTCGCGGGCGGCCGGGCCGTGCACGAGGGCGACTCGCGCGTCTGACTCAGTTCCGGCCGCGCGTCTCCAGCCACTGCCGCACCAGCACGGGCACGCCCTCGCGGAGGGTGGGGTAGTGGAACTGGAAGCCCGTGCCGTGCAGGCGCGCGTTGGACAGCCGCGCCTCGCTCGTCAGGGAGTCCGTCACCACCGGGCCCAGCAACAGGCGGCACAGCCACTGCGGCAGGAAACTCTTCCGGTAGGAGACGCCCAGGGCCTCGGCGGCTATCCGCGTCAGCTCCCCAAAGGTCGCCGGCTGATCATCCACCAAGAAGTAGCGCCGGCCCACCTCGCCGTGCTCCAGCAGGTGCAGCAGCGCCCGGGCGCAGTCCTCCACGTGGATGGGGGACATGTGTTTCGTGACGGCCTCCTTCAGGCCGAAGATGCGCCTGCCCGCCCTCAGCGGCTCCAGCGCGTACTCCACGAACCAGGAGCCCAGCCCGTACACCGAGCCGGGATAGGCCTCCACCAGCGGCAGCCCGCGCTCCAGGTACCGGGGCAGTGACTCGATGGCGGGCGCGATGTACGGGCCCCATCCCGTGGGCCTCGGCGTGGCGTCCTCCGTCACCAACTGGGGGCCCTGGTCCCCGTAGTAGCTGGTGCCCCCCACGTAGAGCACGCGCCGCACGCTGCCCGGCTTCAGCGACTCCAGCAGCATCGAGTCCATGCGCAGCCGCTGCTCCCGGTAGGCCAGGGCCCGCTGGTGCGTCACCCGGGCCCCGAAGGTGAGCGGCTGCGCAAGGTGCACCACCTCGTCACTCGCCGCCGCCGCCTCCTGCCACGGCCCCGGGGTGAGCAGGTCCCCCTGCACCACGCTGACGCCCTCGTGCTTCCACTGCCCGGCGGCCCGCGCATTCCGGGTGAGCACCCGCACCCGGTAACCCGCCTCCAGCGCCAGCGAGACGAACCGCGTGCCGATGAACCCCGTGCCACCCGTGACGAACAGACGCTTCACCGTGAGTCCCTCCACTCCCATTCCCCCAGGATGAACGCTTAGCGCACCCGGGCACATGTCGGAAGGTCACTCGGCGCCTCCTCAGTGGGCGACGGTGCAGACGCCCCCTCCGTTGAGGTGCGCCTGATCCACGATGCTCTGGGTGACGAACTCCTGGAGCGTCCGCACCGTGTAGGCGCCCGGCTCGTAGACGACCGGCCTGCCCTGGGCGTCCTTCAGCTCGCCTCCGTCCAGTCCTCGGAGGTCCAACAGCCGCTGCCCGGCCAGGCCCTCGGGGGTGATGACCTTGTCCGCGTCCGCCGTGGCCGCGAAGGCGTCGAAGCGCAGCTCCACCCCCCGGTGCGTGCCGAGCCGGTCATAGAACATGTGCTCGGCGTGGATGGTGACCTCGGCCTCCGCCACCGAGCTCTCCGGCACCACGAGCCCCAGCGTCCCGTCCACCCCGTTCACGCAGTCCACCATGTGCGCGCTCACCGGGAAGCCCATGCGGAACGTGTAGACGCCCACGCCTCCCTTCACCGCCACCCCCTCCACCCAGTAGCTGTAGCCGCGCTCGCGCATCATCGCCAGGTCCTCGTCCGAGACGCTGCCGTCCGGCAGCTTCGTGTCCTCCCTCGGCGGGCCTACCCGGAAGCCCACGCTCCAGCGCCCCGCGGTCAGACCCTTCAGCTCCGTGAGCGGAATGTCTCCCTTCTGCACGTCCACCAGCACGTGCTCGCCCGACACCCGCTGCTCTCCCGCCGCCGACGTGAGCGTGAAGTCCCCCAGCGACACCAGGTACTTCGTGAACTGCACCGACCAGCCGTCCTGGAAGAGGTGGCTCGGATAGCCCCGCTGCGTCCCATCCCCCCCACTCATCGTCACCCGGACATCCCCCTCCGCCACCGGCTCGCAGGACGTCCCCGCCAGCGCCACCCCCACGAGCACCGCGCACCACAGCCTGGATTTCGATCTCTGGAAACTCATGTATCAGGGAAGTAGTTGCAACATGGTTGCGAGTCAAGCCGGGGATGGTGTATCCCTCCGGCCAACCCCGAACGAGGTCTTCACCCGTGATGTGGATTTCCAGTCTGGTGCTCCTCCTGCTGAGCGCCACGGCCGAAGCCCCCGTGTCCCCTCCCGTCCCCCTGGAGGCCGCCCCTCCCGTCATGCCCGCGGACGCGCCCGCCCTGGCCGCTCCCGTCACCGTGCTGCTGCGCCTCACTATTGACGAGGCCGGCGAGGTGTCCCGCGTGGATGTGCGTGAGTCGGCCGGAGGGGTTTTCGATCGTGCGGCCATGGCCGCCGCTTTGCGCTGGCGCTTCCAGCCCGCCCGGCGCGGTGAGCTGCCCATCGAGGTCCAGGCGGATGTTCCTGTGACGTTCGCGCCTCCCGTGGACCCTACCCAGGGGACGGATACCCTCACCCCGACCCTCTCCCGGGGGGAGAGGGAGAGGAGTGCCAACGAGGGGGTGGGGGACTCGGGGGAGGGGACTTCCAGTGAGAAGTCTCCGGCGAAGGAGGCTCCTTCGTTCGCCACCACCGTTCGGGGCCAGGCCGCTCCTCCTCCTCCCGCCGCCGTCGGGGATTTTCACATCCCCATCGGCCAGCTCGCCGATGTGCCTCGCAACTCCGCCACGGAGCTCATGTTGCTCGCTCCCGGCGTCATGCTCGCCAATCACGGCGGCGAGGGGCACGCGGAGACCATCTTCATCCGGGGTTTCGACGCTGGTGAGGGCAAGGACGTCGAGTTCCGCCTCAATGGCGTCCCCCTCAACGAGGTGTCCCATGCCCACGGCCATGGTTACGCCGACACCTATTTCATCATCCCCGAGCTCGTGGACTCGCTGCGCATCACCGAGGGGCCCTATGATCCCGCTCAGGGCGACTTCGGCGTGGCTGGCTCCGTGGAGTACCAGCTCGGCTTGAAGCGGCGCGGCCTCACCGCTTCCGCCAGCTACGGGAGCTTCGCCTCGCGCCGCCTGTCGCTGGTGTGGGGGCCTCCCGAGTCCAGCGAGGCCAACTTCGTGGGCCTGCTGCTGCGCCAGGGCCATGGTTTCGGTCCCAACCGCGCCTACGCCAACGCGGGCGCCATGGCTCAAGTCGAGTTCCGCGTCGGCGAGGAGACGCGCCTGCGCCTCTTTGGCACCAGTTACGCCGCGCGCTTCTCCTCGGCGGGCGTCGTCCGGGAGACGGACGTGGTGGACGGCCGCATGCCCTGTGCCCCCGGCGCGGACTCCCAGTTCTTCTGCCTCCATGATCCGAACCAGGGCGGGGCCGCGCAGCGCCACATCGTCTCCGCCGAGCTGCAGTCACGGCTCCGCCGGGGCGGGCGCTTCGTCCAGCAGGGCTTCGTCGTGGTGCGGCAGATGCGCCTGCGCGACAACTACACGGGTTTCCTCAACGACGTGCCTCCCGTGGGGGAGGACCCGCGCGGCGACAACACCGAGCAGTACTACCGCGGCACCACCGTGGGCCTGCGCGGGCGCTACTCGCCGGGCCTCACCTTCCTCGGCCAGCCGCAGCCGCTGGAGCTGGGCTACCTCGCGCGCTTCGATGATGTGCTCACCCGCGCCCGCCGCCTGCGCGACCACGGCGGCGCGCCCTACGCCACCCTCTTCGACAACCAGGTGCGCACCACCAACCTGGGCGCCTATGCCTCCCTGCGCCTGGCCCCGCTCTCCTGGCTCACCCTGCGCGGCGGCCTGCGCCTGGACACCTTCCTCTTCGGCGTGGAGGACCAGAACCGTCCCGCTTCCGACCGGCAGGGCGAGCGCATCCCCGAGGAGTCCATCGAGGCCTATGGCTTCTTCGCCAGCCCCCGCATCACCGCCGAGGTGCGGCTGACGCCCCGTCTCACCTGGCTCACCAGCGCGGGCCTGGGCGCACGCTCCAGTGACGCGGCGGCGCTGTCCGACGCGGAGCTCGCCCCCTATGCCCGTGTCACGGCGGCGGAGACCGGCCTGGGCTGGCGGCTCGAGGGCGAGGGGCGCCCCTATGCGCTGGAGGCGCGCGGAGCCCTCTTCGCCACCCGCGTCTCCCAGGATCTCGTCTTCGACGAGACGGCCGGCCGCAACCAGCCCGTGGGCCCCTCGCAACGCCTGGGCGCCTTCGCCACCGCGCGCTTCACCCTGGAGCAGCGGGTGGACATCCAGGCCAGCGCCGCCTGGGCCCGTGCCACGCTCCCGGCTCCCGGTGCCCCCCAGTGGAAGGTGTGGGAGGGCACGGTGATGCCGTACATCCCCCACCTGCTCGGCCGGTTGGATGCCTCCGTGCGCGGAGACCTCACCGTGTCCGGACAGCCGGTGGGGTGGAACCTCGCCCTGGGGCACAGCGCCATCGGCCCCAAGCCGCTGCCGCTCGACCGCTACAGCGAGCCCATCTTCCTCTTCGACGCCGCGGCCCGCGCCCGGTGGAAGTGGATGGAGCTGGGCCTGTCCGTGGAGAACCTGCTCGACGCGCGCTGGCGCGAGGCCGAGTTCAACTACGTGTCCAACTTCCGCGGCCCGGATGCGCCCGCCTCGCTGATGGCCACGCGCCACTTCGCCGCGGGCGCCCCGCGCACCTTCCGAGCAACCTTCACCCTCTACCTGGACCTCCAGGACGAGGAGCTGCCATGACGACTCCCTTCCGCACCACCCGCCGTGCCTTCACCACGCTGCTCGGGACCGCGCTGCTCGGCGGGGGCTCCGCCTGCGGGCTGTCCGGCACCGGCGGCCGCGCCATCATCTTCCGCATGGGCCTGCGCACCGCCCGGGCCCCCGGCGAGACGTTGCCGGGCCACTTCACCACCGACACCGGCTGGCGCGTGGCGCTCACCTCCGCGCGCATGGTGCTCGGCCCCATCTACCTCTTCGAGAACCCCTCGCCCCTCCAGAAGAGCCCCACCGGACGCTGGTGGCGCCGCGCCCTCGACGTGCTCGCCCCCACCGCGCACGCGCATGAGTCCTTCTTCGCCGGCGGCCGGGTGCTGGGCGAGTGGGACCGCGAGGTGGTGTATGACCTGCTGGGCGAAGGCGGCGGCACGCGGGTGCTCGGCCGCTCCCCGGGCATCGCCGGCGTGGCGCGCTCCTTCTCGCTGTTGCTCCAGCCTCCGTCCCGCGCGCTGGGCGCGGAGGCGGCGCCGCTCGAGGGCCGCTCGGTGTTGATGGAGGGCACGGCCTCGCGCGACGGGCGCACCCTGGCCTTCCGCGCCGCCCTGGACTTTCCCCCGCCCGTGGAGCTGCAGCGGGTGGAATTCGTCCCCACCGAGGTGGAGCTGGACGACGAGGGCCTCTTCGTCGTGGAACTCCAGCCCCACCGCTGGTTCGAGGGCGCCCTCTTCGAGCGCCTGGAGGTACCCCCGGGCGGTGCGGCGGTGGCGGTGCCCCCGGAGAGCCAGGTGCACCGCGCGCTGCTCGTCAACGTGCGGCGGCACACCGCCTTCAGCGCCACCTGGGAGTGAGGGCTACTTCGCGTACCGCTCGAGGATGAACTCGAGCGCCGGGTGGGCGGTGGTGCCGAAGCGCAGGTAGTAGAACTTGTCGCCCTGCGTGACGGTGAAGCGGGCCTGGTGGGTGATGCCGGGGCACACCGAGGCGGTGGGGCTGACCTCCACGGGCACGTCCACCGCGTCCAGCTCGTCCCAGACGCTTACCGAAAGGTTCCGGTCGAGGTACAGCACGATGAGCTCGTCCTGGTCCGGCTTGGAGACGAGCTCCGTGTAACCCGCGTGGGAGCCCGCGCCGGCCTCGGGGAGCGTCAACCGGTAGCGCGTGTGGCCCACGTCCGTCGGCGGCGGGAAGCCGAACGGGGGCTGATTCGGCGCGGCCTCGACGCGCTCCGCGGTGCCCACGAGCGAGTGGGTGCAGGAGTGCTCGAGATCTCCACTGCGCTTGCCCGTCGTGAAGTCCAGCTTGCCGTCACCCAGGAATGCGCTGGCATCGAGCCGGTTGCCCGCGGCGGCACCCCGCAGCGTGCTCAGGTCCAGCGCGTACGTGGACTCCTCCTCCAGCGGGGGCCCTCCTTCCTCGGGCGCGGTGAGGGGGAGGGTGAGCGTGAGGCCATCGGGCGACCACTGGCCCGTCAGGGAGCGCGGCGGAAGCGTGGTGTCGGTGCGGTTCACCAGCGTCACCTGGGCGAAGGCCGGGTCCATGGCCTCGCTGAACGTCACGGTGAGCACCTTGCGGAAGTACACGCCCGGACGGCTCGCCGCGGCGTCATGGAACATCTCCACCGGGTACACGCCCTGGGCGCCCTCCGCCACGCTCGCGGAGGCGACGGCCGCGCGGGGCCGGTCCGAGCCGGTGCGGAAGTCCAGCTTGCCATCGCCCAGCAGCACCGTGCCGTCCAGCGCGTTGCCGGCCACGTCCTGGAAGCCCTTCAGTTCCAGGGTGTGCGCATCGTCATGGCCGAGCCCGGTGACGGGCACCTTCAGCGTGTTGCCCGTCCAGGTGGGGGCGCCGAGCTTCAGCCCGCCCGAGGGCACCAGCGTCCCGGCCTCCGGCTTCATGGGCTCGCTGAAGGTGATGGACACCTCGGAGGTGGCGCCAGGGAGCACGGCCTGCTCGCTCTCGGCGGGGGAGGTGGCCGTCACCGTGGGAGCCTGGGTGTCCGCTCCCGGCGGGGGCGGGCCGTCGCCGCAGGCCGTCAGGGCCAGGGCGCAGGCGGTGAGCAGGGCGGTGCCAGGGATGAGTCGCATCATTCGGGGTTCCTCACGCTTGGGGTGGAAATGGCACCGGGGCGGCCTCGGAATGGAGACCGCCCCGGCTCGCGGGCACACGCCCGCTTCTGTCCTCGAGGGGACTAGTTCAACGTCGAGCCGTTGCAGTTCTCGTCCACGCTGTTGCCGGTGATTTCCGTGGCCCCAGGGTTGATGCTGGCATTGGCGTCGTTGCAGTCGTAACGCTGGGTGATGTAGCCGGACGGCGGCACGCACGCGGTGAGCACGGAGACGGTGCTGTTGCCCCAGGTGTCGTTGTCCGCGTCCTGGTAGTAGCGGACCCGGTAGTCCTCCGCGCGCTCGGCCACCACGCCCACCAGGTTGCCCGAGGCCGTGCCCAGGTCCACCTGGTAGTCCGTGGTCGTGCTGGCCAGGTCATACACGGCCACCGTCAGCAGCCCGCAGCCCGAGACGGACACGGTGTGGCTGAGCGCCGGGGTCAGCGTGGTGGCGCCATTCTTCACGGTGAGGGTGTTGGCCTGCGTCCGGTAGAAGGCCCAGGAGCCCGCGGTGGCCGGGCGGAACTTCACCGTGCCCGTGGCGCCGGCCGGCAGCGTCACGTCGTACTGCTTGTGCGCGGTGTTGATGCTGGGAGTCCCCGCGGTGAGGCCGCTCGTCGCGGTCACCGCCAGGTGGTCCGCCACGTTGTTCGAGTGCACGCAGGAGTGCGAGGTGATGCTGGAGCCAAGGGCCGTGCAGCCGGCCTCCAGCGTGGACTCCTGCTCCGAGGTGACCTGCTCCTCCTCGAGGGCGGGGCCACAGGCCGCCAGCGACAGGCCCACGAGCGCACCGCAGACATTCCGCATCGTCATCTTCATGGTTGAACCCTTTCGATGTGAACCGGGAGCAGCGCGGCGCCATGCGCCCGCACCACGTGCTCCCCGGCACCCGCACTGATGACGCATGTGCAATTGAGTTGCAACAGTCTCGATGCCGTTTCCGGAGCGGCTACGGCAGGTGCTCGATGACGAGGCCCAGCTCGGGCAGCGGGGTGGGGCCGAACGTGACGGTGTACTGGACCTTGTCCGTCAGCTCGTAGCCCACCATGTGCACCAGGCCCCCCTGACAGACGCCGTCACGGAGCGCCTCGGGGATGGGCGAGGTGGCGGCCACCTCGAGGACCTTCGTGCCCTCGCGCACGGCGAGGGGAACGCTGGCGTCGCTCAGGTAGGCGATGAAGTCACCCGTGGCGTAGGCCTTGAAATTGAAGGTGCCCACGTACTGCCCGCCCTCGGGGCGCAGCTTCACGGTGTAGTGCGTGTGGAAGGAGTCCACGCGGGGCAGCCGGTCCACGGCCGCCGTCACCGTGGCGAAGGGGCCGTTGGTGACGTGCCAGCATGCGTGCTCGCCGTTGTCGCCGAACTCGAAGCCGTCTCTCGGCACGTAATCAGGGTCCGGCAGGCACGACAGGCCCTGCTCGGACGCCAGGTGGCCGCGGTCGCAGTGGCACCAGTCTCCCGTGGGCTCACGGTGGATGTGGCCGTTGGGCGCGCACGGATCCGCCTGCTCCTGGGGCTGCTCGCCAGGAGGCTCGGGGTCTGGCTCTGGGGAACGGCCGCAGGCGGCAATCACCACCGCACAGGCGGCCAGGGCAGGGAATCGGAGGCGGAGACGCATGCCTCCTTCCTTGCCGTATCATCATGGAAAATGCAACTGGGATACAGGAGTAGGCTACTCCACGTGCTCGTGGCCCGCTTCCTCGATGACGAGGGTGAACTGGGCGTTGCGCTGCGCGGGGGCCTTGAACTCCAGGCGGTACTCCACGCCGGCCTCGAGCTCCGCGACGACGGCGGTGCGCAGGCTGCCGCAGGCCTCCTCGGGCACCTGGACGCGGCACTCGCGCGCCACCTCGGTGGTGCCGTTGAAGATGCGCAGGCCGCGCTGGCGCGACAGCAGGAAGGCGTACTCGCCGGACTCCTCGGGCATGAAGTTGACCGCGCCGCCCCAGCCCCCGGCGGAGGCATCGGCCGGCAGGGTGATGTTGTAGGCGATGTGCGGCACGCTGACGTCCACGAACGGGTAGGTGCCCAGCGGCGCGGCCGCCACGGCCTCGAAGGGCCCGAAGTCACCGTGCACGCAGGCGTGCTCGGCCACCTCGATCAGCTCCGTGGCCTCGGGCTCCGCGCAGGCCGCGAGCAGCGTGTCCTGCCGCTGCTCCAGCTCCGTCTGCGCGGGCTCGGCCTCGATGCCACCGCAGCCGCTGAGCAGCAGTGCCACGCTGGAGGCGAACAGGCTCTTGCTGAACAGGTTCTTCATGGTGTGACTCCTCTGGGGGGTAGGGGACTGCCGGTGTTCGATGAACACGCGGCAATGTGCCATTACCATGTAAAAGCAATCAAGTTGCATTTGTCCGCGAGGCGCATTTTTCCCGCGGAGGCCCAGGAGGGGCGTGGCCGGGAGGACGGCCGGGCTCAGTGCTCGTGGAGGACCCGCTTGCGCGCGGCCTGGACGATGGGCGCGCGGCCCTGTCCCTCACGGGCGCATCCTCCCGCGTCTACCGGCCCTGCACGTTCCACGACTCGCGCAGCGCGCTGGGGATGCGGAAGGGCGGCCGTCCGGCCCCGCGGTTCATCCACACCATCCCCTCCACCAGCTTGCGGCCGAACAACTCCGAGATCTTCGCCACCACCCGGGAGTGGTCTCCCAGCTCGTCCGTGGCCCTGTTGAGCATCGACAGCGGGCCGATCAGATGCCGCGTCCAGTCCGCGGGCGGCACCTTCAGCATGTCGGCAATCTCCTCGCCCAGGATGTGGCGCATGAGCGAGGCCGCGATCCCATCGAAGAGATCTCCCGGCGTGACGTGCTCGGCCATCTGGATGAGCGCGCGTGTCAGTTCCTGCCCCTCGGGGCTCGCGCGGAAGTGGCGCCGCTGGATGACCTCGGCGAGCGCCGCGCAGTCCTCCATGTCGTCCGGGAGCACGGCCGCCTCCAGCCCCATCATGTGCCCCACCACCTTCCAGCAGTGGATGTAGGCGTTCTGCTCTTGCCTGGAGAGCGTGCAGCCCAGCTTCTCGAGGCCCACGATGACCGCGTACGAGAAGTCGACCAGGGTTCCCGCCAGGTCCTCCTGGTTGATGGGGTGGCCCCACTCGGGGTTCCACTCGCCGCTCTGCAGCAGGAGGTGGCGCACCGCCGCGTGCATCAGGCGCACCTTCTGGGCGCTGCGGATGCCGCTGCCGCCCGGTGCCAGCCCGTCCGGCGCCAGCACGTCGATCAGCATCTGCGCCGTCTCCATGATGCGGCGGAAGGGGTCCGTTGCCAGCCGGGCGGTGAGGTGGATGACCTGGACACCCTTGGCCGCCGCGTAGCTCGCCGGCAGGGCTCCGCAGAAGAGGGAGACGACGGCCTGCGGCCCATACCGGCCGAACAGCGCCTCGCCCTGACGCACCAGGTCCGGGTCCGCCCAGTCCGGGAGCCGGGCCGTGCGCAGCAGGTACTCCCGCAGCATCTCCGGGAGCTCATCGGGGACGAGCTGATCGTTGCGGATGAGCTGCTTCAGCAGGACGTTGGCGGTCTCCACCTGTCCTTGCTGGAACAGGTTCTTCACGGTCTCGTCGGCGAGCGGGTCTCCCCGCTGCCGGAAGCCTTCGAGAGTCTCATCGGTCCATCGATTGGCACGCATGGGCGGCGGCATTCTAGCCGGGTGCTCCTGTTTCGCTCGAAATGAGCCGGGGAGCCGGGCAGGCGGGCGGCTGAGTCTCCTCACGGAGGGTGCGTTGCCGTTTCGGCCAGAGGAGCCCCAGCTTTCCTGGAGGCTTGTATCGCCAGGGAGGGTGATGCGTTGAGTGTGGAATCAGAGAGGCCCATCCGTTCGCCAGTCGAGCCCGTGAACGACCGGGAGCCGGTGGTGGTGCCACGCTCCCAGGTGACGGTGAAGACGGTGCTCACCATCTGCGCCACCGTGGTGGGGGTGCTGGCCGCCATCTACCTCTTCATCCACGGCATCGTCACCCTCACCCTCACCGTGACGGCCATCCTCCTGGCGGTGGCCTTCAACCACGGGGTGGACCGGCTGGAGAAGTGGGGTCTGAAGCGGCCGCTGGCGATCGCCACGGTGATGCTTCTCGTCCTGGGCGCGCTCGTGGGGGTGGGCTTCCTCATCGTCCCCGCCACGGTGGTCCAGGTGCGCGACCTGGTGGAGCGCCTGCCAGAGCTCAACGAGCGCATGCACCAGACCCGCGTGTTCCAGTGGCTCGACGCGCGGGTGGGCCTGGAGCAACGGCTGGGGGCGCTCGGAAAGAACGACTCCGGACTCCTCCAGCAGGCGGTGGATCCGGCCCTGCGCGTGCTGGGGGGGCTACTAGCGGGCGTGGGCGCCTTCGTCACCGTGCTCTTCCTCGTCGTCTTCATGCTGGTCTACGGCGGCCGGGTGGTGCGGGGCGTGCTCGCCGAGTCCCTCCCGGCCCACCGCCAGCGCTACGAGCGGGTGCTGAACAAGGTGTACCAGGCGGTGGGGGGGTACCTGAGCGGGCTGGCCCTCATCGGCGTGGTGAACGCCATCTGCGCCACCGTCTTCCTGGCCATCCTCGGCGTGCCCTACTTCCTGCCGCTCGGCATCCTCTCCGGCCTGGGCAGTCTCATCCCCCTGCTGGGCGCCAGCGCGGCCGGTCTGCTGATCGCGGTGGTGGCGTACGCCTCGGGCGGGCTCTGGGCCTTCCTGGCGGTGGGCTTCTACGTCACGCTCTACCAGCAGTTCGAGAACCACCTGCTGGCGCCCGTCATCTACAAGCGCACCGTGGAGCTCAACCCGCTGGTGACGCTGCTCGGCATCATCCTCTTCGCCGAGCTGGCGGGGGTGCTCGGCACCTTCCTGGCGGTGCCCATCGTGGGCACCTGTCAGATCGTCATCCGCGAGCTGCTCCTTCTCCGGCGCGAGCGCCTCGGTCTTCCCCTGAAGGGAGATGTGGCGGAGCAGCTCCAGAAGCGGGCCCCCTGGCGTCCGCCCTTCTGGCGCCGGCCCCGTCACGCGTGAGGCGCCCGGTGGCGCCAGGAAGGGAGAACAGCGGCATGCCTCGGGAAGTCACGGACTCGGAGGGAATCACCTGGTCGTGCATCCAGGCCTTCGCGGGACTGGGCAAGGACGCGGAGAAGACGGAGGCCGCCCGGGTGGACGGCTCCCGCAACCGCTTCCACGTCGTCTGCACGCCGAGCGGGGGCGCGAAGTCGGTGCGCGTCGAGCTGCCCGGCGACTGGGAGAAAGGCCTCTCCGACGAGGCGCTGCTCCGGGCCATCCATGAGGAGCTGGCCCGGCAGCAGTAGGGCTCAGGGCTCGGGCCGGTACATGGCGGCCGTGCGCTGGGCGAGGAAGCCGCGGGGGAGCAGCCTCGCGGCGAACGTCAGCGTCTGGTTGATCAGCCCGGGGACGTAGAGCTCCTTGCGGTGGATGAAGGCCCGCACCGCGTGCGCGGCGCAGTCCGGGGCGCTCATCACCCCCAGGTCCCCCGACTTGAAGCGGTTGGAGAGGCCCGTCCTGTCGAGCATCTCCGTGGAGATGCCACCTGGAGCGAAGACGGTGACGGACACGCCCTTGGGCCGCAGCTCCTGCGTCAGCGCCTGGCCATAGCTGGTGACGAAGGCCTTGGTGCCGCTGTAGGCCGCCTGGTACGGCACCGGAATGAAGCCCGCCACGCTGGAGACGAACATCAGGCCGCCCTGGATTCCCCGCTCGACGAGGTAGCGCGCGAAGAGGGTGGAGAGGCGCACCAGGCTGGTGACGTTGGTGTTCAGCATGGACTGGAACTCGTTCCACTCCAGCTTCAGGGCATCTCCCCAGTACGCCACGCCGGCGTTGAGGACGACGCCGTGGATTTCCCGCTCGTGCGTGGCCTCGGTGAAGACGCGCTCCACGTCTTCGGGCCGCGACAGGTCGGCCACGATGAAGGCGGCCTGCACGCCGTAGCGCGAGCGCAGCTCCTCGCACAGCGCCTCCAGCCGATCCTTCCGCCGGGCCACCACCAGCACGTTGCCGCCCTGGTCCCTCGCGATGGACCGGGCAATCTCCACGCCCAGTCCGGAAGAGGCGCCGGTGACGAGGGTCCAGCGCGTCCGAAGCTCCATCATCCGATTCATGCCGGGCACCCTACCTCGTGAACGCCGGGAGCGCATGGTCCGCGAGCAGTCCAGAAGCGGGGGAGGGGGGGCTTCAGGGCCTCGACCCGGCCCCCTCCTGGAGGGGAGAGGGCGGGGAGGCCAGACGGGGAGGTGACTCCCCGCCCGGGTGCTCCCTTCGATTACGGCGTGGCGGGGTCGATCAGCGACATCAGCCAGCCCGCGCGCTCGTGGCCCGACTTGTTCCACTCGGGGTTCTTGCCGCCCACCACCTGCGCGTCGGTGAACGTCGGGGCGCTCGAGGTGGAGCCCGTGCTCATCGTGCCGCCGTAGAAGGTCGGGTGGGTGTTGTCCGACTGGATGTAGTCGTAGCTGGTGCCCGAGCTGACGAAGTGCGTGTTGGCGTCGCGCAGCGTGCCGGCCAGCGTGCCGGTGATGCGGGCCACGTAGGCGGCCTCGGTCTCACCGTGGACGTAGCGCAGGGCCTCGCGGTCGATCTGCCCGTCACCGTTGGAGTCGTAGTCCGCGCCCATGTACTCGGCGAACGCGTCCGCGCACTGGAAGCCGTTCTGCGCCGCCAGGTTGCAGGTGCGCCAGTTGCTCTTGGCCAGGTAGGGCAGGAACTTGGCGCGCTTGTTGATCCGGGTGCCCGTGGTGGAGTCCGTGCAGTTGGTGAGCACGTTGTCCGCGTCGAAGCCCGGGTAGTAGATGTTCATGACGATCTTGGCCTTGGCCGCCGTCGCGTACGTGTTGATGGCCTGCATGGCCCGCTGCGTGTACGTGGTGCAGTTGGCCAGGGCGGTGTCCAGCCCGGCGTAGCTGCAGGTGCCCGTCTGGTCCGTGAAGGCAGAGCGCGCCTGCAGGTAGTCGTTGCCGCACATCTCGAACATCACCACGCGGGTGTTGGCCGTCTGCATGTACGAGCGCTCGGCGACGATCTTGTTGTTGTAGATGTCGTCGGCCTTCGCGCCGGACTTGGTGCGGCGGACGACCTCGATGTTGGAGCCGAAGCTCTGGGCCAGGTACTCGCCCTCGACGGCGGGCGCCGCGCGCTTGGCCACGCTCCAAAGGCCACCGTTGTAGCCGGCGAAGATGGAATCGCCGTACGCCACGACGCGGTACGTCGAGGGGGCGCCGCGGTTGATGGTCCACGACGTGTTCTGGTTGATGGTGCTCGCGAGCGCGTCGCCGCCCAGCACGAGGCTGGCCGTGAGCGTCACGGCGAGGGACATACCCTGCCCGTTGAGACGAGAGAACATTGAGGACTCCTGGAATCGTGATTTGGGGGTGAAACAGGAGCACGGCTTATTCGCCGGCATCACCGATATAACAGAAAGTTTGACCAATTCGAACTGGTTGAGACGAATTCGCGGGGGGGCGCTGGTTGCCTGAAGCGTCAAGCAATGACAGGCCGCGTCATCTCTCCAGTGACGCGGTGGGCCGTGAATGAGTTGTCATCTACTCATCACTCGCGCCGTCCTGGCGTCGCATGGAGGAGCCCGCCACTTCGCGCTATCCAGGGACGGGCACCGTGCACGGGCTTGTCGTCCGGGCGGGGCTGAGGGGGGGGGCCGCCCAGGCCGCGACATGCTCCGTTTCCTGTCCACCGCGGCCGCGATGGTGCTCGTCCCCGTGTTGATCGCGGTGGGCTCCCTCCTGGGGGTGCTCCAGATGGTGCGGCACGAGCAGTCCATCTTGCGGCGCCATGCCTTCGCCACCGGGCAGGCCCTGGATGCCGAGCGCCTCAACGCGGAGAGTCAGCTCATGGGCCGGCTGGTCCGCGCCGAGTTGATCTCCCCGAGTGCACAGGCTCTGGAGGCACTCGCGGCCTCGCGCGAGCAGTTCACTCAAACGCTGCGGCACATGAGCGAGCAGAGCCGGGAGCTGGTGGAGCGGAAGCTGCTGGAGGAGAGCGGACGGGCCGAGGCGCGAATCCGTTCTCTCTCCGATGAGTTGCTGGAACAGCGCCAGCGAGGCGTCCCCCTCGAGCGGCTGCTGCCACGTATCTCCGGAGAGCTGCAGGCCGGACGCGAGGCGCTGGACAGCCGCATCCAGGACTTGCTGCGGTACGAGCGGGACGAGATGGCGGCCGCGCAGAACCACACGCGTGAGGTGATGGGGAGCGCGGTGCGCGTGTACCTGCTGGCGGTTCCCTTCGCCGTGGCCATCCTGGTGGCGCAGGCGGTGCTCTCCGTGCGCGAGTTCCGCCGGAGGCACGCGGCGCAGGCGGAAGCGGAGCGGAACGCGGCGGAGCGAGCGGCTTCGGAGGCCCGCTTCGCGGGCATCATCACCATCGCCGCGGACGCCATCATCTCCATCGACGAGGCCCAGCGCATCACCCTCTTCAACTCCGGTGCGGAGGCCATTTTCGGCTACGGCGCGCCCGAGGTGGTGGGGCAGCCTGTCGACATGCTCCTCCCGGAGCGCTTCCGGGTCCGCCACGGCCAGTTCGTCCAGGCCTTCGCCGCGGGCCCGGTGGAGTCCCGGCGCATGGGCGAGCGCCTGCCCATCTTCGGCCTGCGGAAGAATGGCGAGGAGTTTCCCGCCGAGGCGGCCATCTCCAAGCTCGACCTGGACGGCAAGCACATCCTGACGGTCATCCTCCGGGACATCTCCGAGCAGAAGCGGGTGGAGGAGGAGCAGCACTTCCTGGTGAGGGCCGGGGAGCTCCTCTCTTCCTCGCTCGACTCCGAGCGGACGCTTTCCAGCGTCGCCCAGCTCGCGGTGCAGTCGCTGGCGGACTGGTGCATCGTCTACCTCGTGGAGGGCGAGCAGGTGCGCCGCTCGGCGGTGGCCCACCGCCATCCCGGCAAGCAGGAACTGGCGGCGGCGCTCCAGGGCATTCCGCTCGACATGCACCATCCCTTCCTCGCGCGCCCGGTGCTGGTGCTCCAGGAGTCCGTGCTCATCCCCCACATCACGGCGGAGCAGGTCGCCGCCAGCGCGCAAGGCGCCGAGCACCTCGCGCTGCTCCAACAACTGGCTCCGCGCTCGCTCATGGGTGTGCCCCTCGGGACGAAGGAGCGGCTCCTGGGCGCGCTGCTGTTCATCGCCTCCGAGTCCAGGCGCAGCTACACCCCGGCGGACCTGGAGTTCGCCCAGCGGTTGGGCCGGCTCGCCAGCCTGGCGGTCGAGAACGCCCGGCTGTACCAGACCGCCCGCCACGCCACCCGGGCACGCGACGAAGTGCTGGGCATCGTGGCCCATGACTTGCGCAGCCCGTTGAACTCCATCGTCCTCAGCACCCAGGCGTTGCAGCGACGATGGGCCCGGAGCGCCGCGGCCGGCGAGGGCGCCGAGCGGAGAGACGCGGAGGTGCTGGAGATGATCGTCTCCTCCGCCAGGCGGATGAACCGGCTGATCGATGATCTGCTGGATGTGGCCCGGATGGAGGCCGGCCGGTTGTCCATCAGCCCGGGCCCGCAGCCCACCGAGGCCCTCCTGCACGCGGCCCTCGAGGCGGTCCGCCCTCAGGCGCAGGCGGGGGAGATCCACTTGGAGCTCGAGGTGCCCGGAGCGCTTCCGCCCGTGCTCGCGGACCGGGACCGGCTCCTGCAGGTCTTCTCCAACCTGCTGGGCAACGCGCTGAAGTTCACCCCGCCCGGAGGACAGGTGAGCGTGGGCGCCCGGGTGGAGGACGGGCACATCTGCTTCTTCGTGCGTGATACCGGGCCGGGAATCGCCCCGGAGGCGCTCACGCGCATCTTCGAGCGCTTCTGGCAGGGGGACCGGAAGGATCGCCGGGGGGCGGGCCTCGGGTTGTCCATCGCCCGGGGCCTCATCGAGGCGCATGGCGGGAAGATGCGCGTGGAGAGCGAACCGGGCCGGGGCAGCACCTTTCTCTTCACCGTCCCTGTCGCATTCCCCGGGCCGCTCGGGCATGAATCCGCTCCGCCCTCCGGTTCTTGAGGAGAGGCCTCACTTTCGCGGGGAGTTGCTGGGATGAGCGCACCACCGGCCCGGGTCGTTCACGACGCCTGGAACATCTACGTTGCTCAAACCGGGCGCGGACCGCTGTTCGTGTCCTTCGACGAGGACGCCGCACGGGAGGACCTGACGGGGACCTTGCGGCACTGTGCCCGGGTCGCCGTGAGCATCCACCACCCCAACCCGAACGGCGGCCCGGTTCCGCCGGAGTCGGACCGGCTCAACGTCCTGGAGGACGCGCTCTGCGCGGCGCTGGAGTCGGCGGGCGTCGAGTGCCGGCTGGTCGCGCGGCTGACGCACCAGGGCACCCGCGAGTGGGTCTTCCAGCTGGAGGCGCGGGACGCCTTCCTGCCGGTGGTCGAGGCCTGGAAGGGGGAGTGCCCGGATTACCACCCGGTGCGGATCCGCGAGCACGAGGGGTGGGAGTACTTCGATGCCTGCATCCGCCCGGACGAGGCGACGTGGCGCTGGTTGGCGGATCAACGCACCGTGGAGCAGCTCGTGGAGGCGGGGAGCGATCCCAGCCAGGAGCATGCCCTCGAGTTCGTCTTCTTCGGCTCCGGCGAAGCACTGGCGGCCGTGGCCCGTGCCCTGCGGGAGCGCGGCTACACCCGCCCGGCGGAGGCTCCCCCGGAGGAGGGGACCCTGGTGATGGTCAAACGCCTGCCGTTGGACCTGGATGCCATCTCGGCCGAGTCGGAGGCCAACGACGAGCTGGCGGACGCGCACGGGGCTGACTTCGATGGGTGGGGGGCCGCCCCTTCTGGCACACCCGGGCGTGGCTAGCGCACGAGTCGCAGCGTGCGGTAGCCGGGGATTTCCGCCGCGCGCGCCTGGACCTCGAACCAGTTGTCGCGGTAGGGGTGGCCTCCGCGCGTGAGCTGCCAGAGCGAGGCGAGCGTGTAGAGGGGTAGGAACAGCGGGCCGAGGACGAGGGTCTGCATGACGTGCGCGCGCTCGTGGCGCATCAGGCGGATCAGCCTGGGGCCATCCGCGCTCGAGTAGGTGACCACGGCGCCAATGGTGAAGGCGGCGATGTTGAAGCGGCGCATGTACCAGGCGAGAGGCCCGCCCGGTTGGACGACGAAATGAAGGATTCCTTCCTCGTCCACCGACTCGAGGCGGGCGAACAGCATGGCGAGCATCAGGCCCAGTATCGTCACTGGGAGTGCCCAGACGTAACCGGCGAACCAGAGCACCTTCCTCATGCCGTTCATGATGCCAGCATGCCGGGAGGAACACCGTGCCCACCGGAGGTGAGCTGGCGGCTTCCTGACAGCTGGACCGGGAAGTGACTCGAATTGGGAAGAGCACCGTGAGTAAGACGCCCTCCCATGGCCGCTAGCGAACACACTTCCTCCGCGCAGCCGGCCCTGGCCCGGACCATGGGACTTGGGGCGCTGACGGTTTATGGCGTGGGGGACATGCTCGGGGCGGGAATCTACGGGCTGATGGGCAAGGCCGCGGGCCTCATGGGGAACGCCGTCTGGCTGGCGTTCGTCATGGCGATGTTCGTCGCCCTGCTGACGGGGCTGAGCTACGCCAACATCGGCTCGCGTTACCCCCGTGCGGCGGGCGCTCCCTATGTCGTCCAGCGCGCTTTCCGGGTACCGGCCGTGCCGTTCATCGTCGGCCTGGGCGTGGCGGCCTCCGGTTTGACGTCCATGGCCACGGGCTCGCGTGTCATCGCCGGGTACCTGCAGTCCCTGGGCCTGCACTTGCCAACGGGGGTGTTGGCCGCCGGGTTCCTGGTGCTGCTCTCGCTCGTCGTCTTCCGGGGCATCCGCGAGAGCACGTGGATGAACTTCGTCTGTACGGCCGTCGAGCTCACCGGGCTGCTGATCGTCATTGGCGTGAGCATCCGGTATTGGGGCTCGGTCGACTACCTCGAGGTTCCCTCCGCGGTGGGGCAGGGCGGCGTGGAGGCCAGCCTCTCCGCGGGACTGTTGCTCCAGGGCGCGGTGCTGACGTTCTTCTCGTTCATCGGCTTCGAGGACATCCTCAACGTCGCCGAGGAGGTGAAGCAGCCTCGCACCACCCTTCCGCTGGGGCTGCTGCTGGCCCTGCTCATCGCCACGTGCCTCTACGTGCTGGTGGCGATCTCCGCCGTGTCGGTGCTGCCCTACCGCGAGCTGGGCCAGTCCCAGGCCGCCTTGGTGGACGTGGTGCGCAAGGCCGCTCCTGCCATTCCGCCCACGCTCTTCACGGCCATCTGCATCTTCGCGGTGGCCAACACGGCCCTGCTCAACTTCGTCATGGGCTCCCGGCTGCTGTACGGCATGTCCCGCCAGGGACTGCTGCCGGCGCGCCTGGGCCGGGTCCACGCCGGCCGCCGCACCCCCCACGTCGCCATCCTCTTCCTGTTGGGATGCGTGCTGGCCCTGGCGCTGTTGGGCGACATCCGCCAGCTCGCCGACGCCACGTCGCTGCTGCTGCTGGGGGCCTTCGTGGTGGTGAATGGGGCCCTGGTGGTCCTGAAGCGCCGCCCGGGCGAGCGCAGGGGGGCCTTCGAGGTGCCCGTGGCCGTCCCCGCCGTCGGCATGCTGCTCTGCCTGGGGATGATCGTCGGCCGCGTCCTGGGCCCTGGGGCGGATGTCCGCGCGCCCCTCATCGCGGGTGGCATCGTCACGGGCATTGGCGTGCTGTACCTCGTCCGGCGGCCAAAGCCCGTGGTGCTGGAGGAGGAGCCGGAGCAGCCGTAGGTGGCCCGGACGCCTGCTCTCCAGACGGGAGTCCGGCGAGCGCGCGGAAGGGGCGTTATAGATTCCTCCCGAATGACCGCCCCCCTGGAACAACCGTCCATCTCCACTGAAACCGAGGGCATGGACGCCCTGGCCGCGCTGCTGCGGGGCCGCCGGCTCGTGGTGCTCACGGGTGCCGGGTGCAGCACGGAGTCGGGCATCCCGGACTACCGGGGTCCCGGCACACGCGCCCGTGCCCGCAACCCCATCCAGCATCGCGAGTTCCTCACCAAACCCGAGGTGCGCACGCGCTACTGGGCCCGGAGCCTGCTCGGCTGGCCGCGTTTCTCGTCGGCTCGGCCCAACGCTGCCCACCAGGCGTTGGCCACCCTGGAGCGTGAGGGCCATGTGCTGGGTCTCATCACCCAGAACGTGGACCGCCTGCACCATGCCGCGGGGAGCCAGCGGGTCATCGAACTCCATGGGGCGCTCGCCCGGGTGCGGTGCCTGGACTGTGAGTCCATCGAGCCCCGGGTGGAGGTGCAGGAGCGCCTCATGGCGCTCAACCCCGGCTTCGCGGAGCGGACCGCCGAGCTGCGGCCCGATGGGGACGCCGAGCTGCCCGTGGAGGCGGTGCGGGACTTCCAGGTGGCGGTTTGCACCCGTTGCGGCGGGACACTGAAACCAGACGTGGTCTTCTTCGGTGACAACGTCCCACCTCCCACCGTGGAGGCCGCGTTCTCGCTGCTGGAGGAGGGGGACGCGCTGCTGGTGGTGGGCTCCTCCCTGGCCATCTACTCGGGCTTCCGTTTCCTCCAGCGTGCCGCGGATCGCCACATGCCCATCGGCCTCGTCAACATGGGCGAGTGCCGGGGAGGGGAGTTGGTGGACGTGCGGGTGGAGGCCCGTGCGGGCGAGGTGCTCCCCCGGCTCGCCGAGGCGCTCGCCACGGGTTGAGCCCGAGTCCTGTTGTACGGCACGGCGCTCCGGTCCAATCTCCCGGGGCCCCCGCAACCCGAGAGGACCCGATGCCCGCAGTCATCCGCCCCGCGACTCCAGAGGACCTTCCGGCACTGGCCGCCGCGCTGGCGCCGCTCCCCCTCTTCAAGGCCTATGGCCTGGAGGCTCCGGCCCTGGCGGCCCGCTTCCGGGGTGCGCTGGAGCGGGGCGAGGGCCTGCTCATGGCCACCGACGAGAGCGGTCCGGTGGGCGTGTGCTGGTTCCTCACCCGGGGCACCTTCGGCACGGGGGCCTACCTGCGGACGCTCGCCATCCGGGAGGACCGCCATGGCTCGGGGCTTGGCGCGCAACTGCTCGCGGCGTACGAGGCCGGCTGTGGAGAGCCGTCCGGGGGCTACTTCCTGCTCACCTCCGACTTCAACGAGGGGGCGCAGCGCTTCTACCAGCGCCATGGGTACCGCCAGGTGGGCCAGCTCCCGGACTTCGCCGTCCCAGGGGTCGCCGAGCTCATCTTCTGGAAGCCGCGCGTCAGGGGATGACTTCCGCCACCACGGGACGCTCGGGCTCCTCGGAGGGCTGGCACGTGGGCCAGGTGTTGTCCTCGAGCAGTGTGCCCACCGTGACGAGCTCGAAGCCGCGCTTGCGCAGCCCCTTGATGATGCCCGGCAGCGCCGCGGCGGTGGCGAAGCGCTTGTGGTTCATGTGCAGCACCACGATGCCCCCGGGGCTCGCCTTGCGCACCACCCAGCTCACCAACTGGCTCGCGGTGATGTTCGTGTCCGGGTCCCCCGAGGGCAGATCGTAGTTGAGGGTGACGAGCGCCGCCTTGGACGCGAGCCAGGCGACACGCCTGTCCACCTCGCCAAAGGGCGGGCGGAAGTACTTGGGGATGTGGCCCGTCAGGTCATAGACGACCTGCTGCGTGCGCTGCAGCTCCTCCAGCACCTTCCCGTCGTCCTTCACCTGGGGCATGTGCGGATGGGAGAAGGTGTGGTTGCCGAACTCGAAGTCCGGGTACTGCGCGAGCTCCTCGAGGCGACCCGGGTTGGCCAGCGCCCAGCCGCCGCCGATGAAGAGGGTGGCCGGCGTCCCGGTCTCCACCAGGGTGCGGATGACGCGCTCGTCATACTCGTTGTGGCGCGTGGAGCAGGCGTCGAAGGTGAGCGCCACCCGCATCCGGTTGCGGCTCCCGTTCGTCACGATGGGCGCCGTCAGGCACGCCGTGGGCTCCGGGGGGGCGGGGGCCTTCTCCTCCTGAGGAGGGGCCTCGGGCTCCTCGGGCGGAGTCCAGACACAGGCGCTCGTGGCGAGCGCCACCAGCGTCAGCAGGGAATGCACGGGAGACCAACGGGCCATGATGTCCGACGCGCTCCTGTCGTCCGCCAGCAGGCGGAGGGCACGGCGCAGGTATAGCGCGGATGGCTCCCCGCTTGTTGGGTGTGCAACGAGCAGTGCACCCATGTGACGGGCCGTGTGGCACCCGGGGCGGAGGTTTACGGAGTCCTCGAATTCGGGTGCCTTCAGCGGACCGGCGAGGGGGCTTGACGCGCGAGCCGAAGCAGGTCCGGTGGGGGCTCAGGGCCGCGGATCCGCGAACAGCGTCAGGCTGAGCGACAGGTCCTGGTGCACGTTGCCCAGGCCCGGGATGTGGCCCTGCTCGCCGAAGGTGCACAGGCCCAGCAGGGGGACGCCCGGCAACAGCCGTGAGAACGTCCGCAGGCCCTCGTCCACGCGCGGCCCGAGTGCACCCGCGCACCCGGCGCAGAAGATGAGCGCCGCGCCCTTCACCTCCCGCGAGTTCAATCCACCCTGCGCCAGCGCCATGTCGATGAGGTGGGCCACGTCGTTCACCAGTCCCTCGGCGGTACCGGTCATCAAGCACACCTCGTCCTGGGGCTCGATACGGGCGAAGACGTCCACCGCTCCCCGGTCCGCGTGGACGTGGGCCGGGTGCACCGTCACGTAGTGGTCCCGGTGGCTCACGCTACGGCGGACGGCGATGGGCCGCAGCGCCGTCTGCGCGAGGATGTTGCCGCCCGCGCGCACCTGGTCGTCGATGGTGCCCTCCATCCAGCGTCCCAGCACCTGCGCGGCGGGTTGGCCATCCAGCGTCAGCAGGGTACGGCCCTCCGCTCCCGTGGCCCGGGCCGCTACGCCCGTGGGGAAGTAGGGCGTGGACAACGCCGTTCCCACCCGTACCTCGCCGAAGAGGCCGAGCAGCGACACGCCCGCGGGCACGGGGCCTTCGTGCGTGAAGACGCTCCACTGTCCGGCGATGGCATGGTCCGCGGCGCTGCCTCCCTGGCATGGCACGTCCGGGCACACGCTCGCGATGCCCTCCAGCATCGCCTCCTCCACGCCGGGAGAGGCGTTGAAGAGAATCATTCGCGGCATCTTCCTTCCCGCCTTGCGCACCAGCTCCCGCGCCGCCGCCTCACCGGCCCGCCGTCCGTCCGCCTCGGTGGAGGAGGCCACGAAGGCCATCCCCGGTGCGCCGCCCACCAGCATCACCGCCACCGCGCCATGGCCCTCGTTGCGGACACCGGCCGAGGTGAGCACGCCCAGGGACGTGGTCACCCCGTGCAGTGGGACGCCGGCCAGCGCCTCCCGGAAGGCGGTGTGGACGCGCGCGGCCTCGTAGTCCACCGTCGCGGTGATGTAGGCCGCCTGGGCGGGCGCTCCTCCGAGCTGCGCGTGTGCCTGCTCCACCGCGGACTGGACGGCCTTCTCCGCATCCACGGCATCTCCGATTCCGACTCCAATCGAGACCGTCATCTTCATGCCTCCGTGAGAAGCTCCTGGAGCTCCTCCAGTTCCTGGGCCGACAGCAATTGGGGCAGTGCCTGTTCCAGCCGCAGCAGGGCGTCCGGCGGGTCTGGATCATTCGGACCGATGCTGCGGACGTTTACCCCGCTCATCATGATGAGGCGCGCGACACCGAAGCCGAGCTTGCGCTTTTCAACGTAGGAGGTGATCCGGCTGATCCTGTTGGTCATGGGGGTCGCGGGTGCTCACCGGGAGCGAAGGGCAATCTCCGTGAGTTCTTCGTCCGTGAGGGGCAGGGGGTTGGCCTTCATGCTGCTGGCTGCCTTGGCCCGGCCGACGAGCCGCGGCACGTCGGCCTCCGTGAGGCCATAGCGCCCGAGGCCCGGCACGCCCAGTGCCTGGCACAGCTCCCTCACCCAGGAGATGCCGTCCTCGGCCCGGGCATCCGCGCGACCGGTGAGGAGTACCGCCACCTCCTGGAAGCGAGGAAGCGCCGGGTGCGACGGAGCACGGGCCCGGAGCGCGCTCAGGTTGACCTCCAGCGTGGCGGGGAGCAGCGCCGCGCACACCGCGCCATGGGGCGCGTCGAACATGCCTCCCACCGGGGCCGCGAAGCCATGCACCGCGCCCAGGCCCGCGTTGGCCAGGCACAGCCCACCGAAGAGGCTCGCGAGCGCCAGGTCCTCCCGCGCCGCCGCGTCGGGGCCTTCCAACACCGCGCGGCGCAGCGAACGTGCCGAGCGGCCCATGCCCTCGCGAGCCAGCGCGTCGGTGAGCGGGTTGGCCCGGGCCGAGAGGAAGGGCTCGAGGAGCTGGGAGAGCGCGTCCAGCCCGCTGGAAGCGAGGACCGCGGGGGGCGCGCCCACCAGCAACTCCGGATCCACGAGGGCGAGCCGGGGCAACATGAGGGGACTGCGGAGGCTCGCCTTCACCTGGGCGTCCTTCACCCCCAGCACCGCGTTGCGCGTTACCTCGGAGCCGGTGCCCGCGGTGGTGGGAATGGCCACCAGGGGGAGCGAGGGCTTTGTCAGCGCTTGTCCCCGGCCCACCACTTCCAGGTAGTCGAGCGGGTCTCCCCCGTTGGCGGCCAGCGCGGCGATGGCCTTGCCCGCGTCCAGCGCACTGCCCCCACCGAACGCCACCACCGCATCGCACTGCCCGGCGAGCGCGGCGGCGGTCCCCTCGCGCACCCGCTCCACGGTGGGCTCTCCCTCCACCGTGAACGTCACGCTGGAGAGGCCCATCCGGCCGAGCCCCTCGCGCAGGGGCCCGGCGCGCGTGGGGTCACGGCCCGTGACCAGCAGCACCTTGTTCCCGCCCAGGGCCTTCACCGCTTCGGGAAGCTCGGCCAGCCGGCCCGCTCCGAAGACGATGCGTGTGGCGGTGGCGAACTCGAAACCCGGCATGCCCATCTCACCACCCCGCGTCGTCGGGGAAGCTGTTGACGTACTTCCGGGAGGTGCGCGGCTCGGCCATCATGGGCGCCACGGTGTCCCGCCACTTCAGATAGTGGGCCGTCTCCTTGTGGGCGGCTGGCGCCTGGGGCGTCTTGTAGACCTCGACGAGCACGAACCGCGTCGGGTCCTCGGTGTCCTGGACGACGTCGAAGCGGGAGATGCCGGGTTCCTTCACGCTCTCCCTCGCGTTGGCCAGGGTGGCCTCGCGAAAGGCTTCAACCGACTCGGGCTTGACGTGGACGTGCACGTGGACGACCAGCAGGCTGTTGGACATGGGCCCAGAATACCCGGGTGACTCCCTGCTGGGCGGGATTCGCTGCTCCGGGTGTCGAGCCGGCGGCGTTCGCCCCGCCCACCGTCACCTATGCGTCGGGAGGCACGGGGCAGTGGACCTGGCTGCCCCGTGCCCCGGTGCTCAGCCCACCGCGCGCACGGGGGGCATGAGGCCATCCAGGAGCGCCTCCATGAGCCGCTCCACCTCCTCCAGCGGCACGCCCTGAATGGTGAGGAGGGTCTTACCTCCCTTGAGGGTCGTCTTGAACTGCACGCGAGTGCCCTGGGCGAAGTGGCGCGAGAGGCTCTCCCGCATGAACTCGACGCGGGCCGCGTCCGTGGCGGGCATGGTCGCCCGGGACGGCTTGCGCTTGCTCTTCACGGCCAGCCTCAGCTCCTCCATGGTGCACTCGGCGAAGGGCTTCTGCACCACGCGCCCGTCCTCCTGCGGGACATCGATGGGCGTCACCCCCGGATCACCGCTCGAGGGCTGGATGTCGGCCGCTACGGCGTAGGTGCGCAGGGTGTTCAGGTTGGTGACGCCGTACTTCCTGCACGCCTCCTCGGTGAACTCGCGGGCCACGGCGCCGTACCGGCTCAGCGTCGACTGCGAGAGCGTTTTGATGTGCTGGCTGAAGTACTGCTGGGCGTTGTCGTACTGGTTCTTCTCCGCCAGCTTGTTGTCCACGGTGTAGTTGTAGAGGCGGCCGATAGCGTAGTGACCGGCGTTGCCCTGCTCCAGATAGCCGAGGATGGAGTCCCGCACCTGCTCGAGCGTCAGCTCGGGCAGGGTGTTGCTTCCGTTCATCTGTTCCATGACTGCTCCCCCAATGAGGTGGAACCGCGCGAGTGCGGCTACGGGGTGTCAAGCAACCCGAAGGCCAGAGGGCCTGCCTGTGTATTCGCCCGGTTACGCGCCAGGGCGTGGCATGGGAGTCCCGGCTCTCGGAGGGTGCATCCGCAGTAGGAGACTGCTGGGTCCTTTTCTCTCGGCCCCTCGGGTTCCACTTCTCACCGGTGAGAAGTGAAACGGGGCGGGTGCATTCCACTTCTCACCGGTGAGAAGTGAAACGAGCTGGGGCAGCGCCCGCGTCAGTCCCGTCCGGGATTGATGGCGCGGGTCGGCGTCTCCTCGTCAGAGGGGTGCTGGGCGCTGGGGTGGCCCGTGAAGACGAGCGGCGCGGAGAGGGCCTCCTGGTACTCCGTCTCGGTAAGGTCGCCTCCCTCGTACAGCACCCCCAGCAACTCGTTCACGTGCTTCGTCCAGATTTCGGAGAGTGTCCCCCGGCTGCAATACACGTGATAGCGCACCGGGTTGGGGATGATGGTGGCCAGGAAGGCCGACTCGCGGATGCTCAGCTCTCGCGCGTCCTTGCCGAAGTAGTGCCGTGCCGCTTCGCCAATGCCGTAGAGACCGGGGCCCCACTCGATGATGTTGAAATACACCTCGAGCAGCCGCTCCTTGGACACCGAGGCTTCCAGCCCCAGTGTGAGAAACGCTTCCTTCACCTTGCGTGCGTAGGTCTTCTCCCGGGACAGGAAGAGATTCTTGGCGAGCTGCTGGGTGAGGGTGGAGCCGCCGCGCACCTTGTCGTCCGCGGGTGCGAACAGGATGTTCCGGAGCGAGTCGAAGTCGAAACCCCGGTGCGTCCAGAAGGCCGCATCCTCGCTGCGTAACACCGCCCGCACCAGCGGACGTGGGAGCTCGGCCAGTGGCAGGTAGGCGGGGTTGTTCGGGCCAATGTGCAGCTCCCGCCCGCGGCCCTCGGCCGTCAAGGGCCGGTACTCGAAAGGCTCACGCAGCCAGCCCAGGGGCCCCGCCCGGGCGGATTGCTTCAGCTCCGACAGGTCCAGTTTCGCCTTCACCTCCCAGTCCCGGCGCTGGTGCATCGGACCCGAGAGGGCCAGCGAGGCTTGGAAATGGCCCTCCAGCCGCGCCAGCTCGGTACCGGGCACCAGGGCTGGGGGCAGGGCCACCATGGCCTGCTCGAAAGAAAGCGGCCGCAGCTCCGCTTGCACCGAGAAATGGGGCACTCCGCTCCAGGTGGCCTCGCCATGCACCTCGACTTGTGCCGCACGCTGCTCACCCACCGTCAGCCGCAGGGACTCGAGCTTCACGTGCCTCCGCTCCACGTCCCAATTCGCCCGGCCCTCGGCCGACAAGGAGAGCGGCCCCACTGCCTCGGGAGCGAGCTGGGGGCTGCTCACGGTGAGCCCCGTCAGCGCCCCGGAGAAGGTGGCGCCCGTGGCGTCCACCCGTACCTCCCCCTCCAGCGTGCCCCCTTCCAGGCGCCACGGAGGCTCCGCGAGCGACAGCAATGGGCCCGCCGGGATACCCCGCCCCTGGAGCGTCCCCGAGAAGCCCGGCGCCCCGTGCTGGACGGACAGCACCGCGCTTCCACCGCCGGGCAGCTCGGCCGCCGCCTCCCACCGGGACGCTTCCGCCGGGCCCTCTCTTCTCACCCGTGCCGACAACGGTCCCCACTCCACCCGGCCATGGCGCTCGAAGGCCAGGTGCACGTCCTTCAGCTCCAGCTCGGGGATCTCGCGGGAAGCACCTTCCGCTGAGGGCGAGGACGGACGCCGTTTCTGGCGCACCTCGCGCACCCGCTCGACGAGCGCCCGTACCTCCTGCCCCCGGGGTCCGGCCTCCACCTGGACACCCGCGAGGACCACGCGGCTCGCCTCGACGTGGCCCGACAACAGGGACAGCCTCCGGAGGTGGACGGTGACGCGCGAGATGCGCACCACCGGAGGGCCCTCCGGCCGCGTACCTGGAAGCTCCACCGGCCCCAGCGTCACCGTGCCAGTCCACCCGATGTGGAAGTCGTCGCCGATGTGCACGGGCCCCAGCCGGGACTCCAGCGCGGGCTTCACCCGGGCCAGCACATGGCTGCGGGCCGCCTCTCCGCGCAGCCACGCCTGGCCAGCCCCCATGCCCGCGGCGAGCAGGAGGGCGAACAGCAGGAGGGCGGCACGGCCTCGCTTGATGGGGGGGCGCGGGAGGGACATGAGGCTCGCGCCTCCCTAGCGTCAGGAGGCGCGAGGTTCAAGCGTGGGGTCTACCGGGTCGCGCAATAACCGAAGCTGGTGCTCTCTCCCGGAGCCAGCTCGTCATTCCAGTGCAAACCGATGAAGGTGGTCTGGGCGCCCGAGTGGGTGAAGGTGGAGCTCCAGGCGTGATTGAGGGTGCCGTCGATATCGATGGTCACGCGCCAGACGAGCGGAGCCGTCCCGGGGTTGGTCACCTTGACGTTGTGGCAGTAGCCACTCCCCCAGTCGTCCTGGACGGACACGGAGACCTGGGCGTTGCCGGAAGTGGGGATCCCCCCACCGCCGCCACTGCCCGGACCCGGGTTGCCCGGGCCCATCGATTCTCCAATGCGCACGGTGAAGCGAGGCAGCTGCGTCAGCGAGATGAGCAGCTCCGGGATGCTCAGTTGCTGCTTGCGGAAGGCCTCGGAGAGCTCGTTGGCCGCGCAAGAGTCGTTATCTCCGGAGACGCCGTAGCCAAAGCGCAGCCACTGCATGGAGAAGCAGGAGTGCACGTCCGGGCTCTCCGCCAGCTTCTGCTGGAGCCCATCCACGCCAGTGAAGGTCCCGTTGGTGGCTGACGAGGAGCGCACCTCGCCACTCGCATCCACCGGCTCCCCGTTGGCCAGCGTGGGCTCGAAACGGCCGACGCTGTCGAACTGCTCGAAGCCGAAGCCGATGGGGTCCATCAGCTGGTGGCAGGACGAGCAGGCCGGGCTGGTCGAGTGCTCCTGGAAGCGCTGACGGTTGGGCAACCCCTCACTCACGGGAGACAGCTGCACGCTCAGGCCCGGAGGAGGCGGGGGGAGCGGCTGGCACAGCAGGCGCTCACGGACGAGCTTGCCGCGGCGGATGGGCGAGGAGGTCTGCGGCGTGGCCTGGCTGGCCAGGATGCTGCCGTGGGTGAGGATGCCGCCGCGGCCCGTGCTCCTCAGCTCCCACATGCGCAGGCCGCTGGCGGGCGGCGTCGAGGACGCCACCGGCCCGGACGGCAGGCGGTAGAACGAGGCGAGCGCGTCGGTGGCGAACGTGTAGTCGGAGGTGAAGAGCTCGGGCAGCCGGCCGCTGCTGTCGCGGACGACATAGTCGAACAGCTCCGTCGTCTCGGCCTTCATCGCCGCGCGGATGGCCGGGCTGAAGTCCTCGAAGGCGGCGGCGTCCTTCTGCGCCTGGTTGATGTGTCCCAGGTCCAGCCACTGGCTCACGAAGTGGTCGAGCATGGGCCGGCTCCGGGGAGACGCCAGCATCCGGCGCGCCTCGGTGGAGCGCTGCTCCGGCTTGCTCAGGGCGCCCGCCTTCGCCTTGGCGAAGAGCTCCTCATCCGGCATGGAGCCCCAGAAGAGATAGGACAGCTCCGAGGCCACCTCGTAGTCGGTCAGCACGTACCGCCCATCGCCCAGGTGCTGTCCCAGCTCCGTGCGGTAGAGGAAGTTCGGGGACTGGAGCATGGCGGCGATGATGGCCTCGATGCCCTCGGTGTACCCGTCTTCCGCCGCCACGGCCGTGTAGAGCGACTGGTAGCGCGTCTTCTCCCCGTCCGTCAGCGGGCGGCGGAAGGCACGCAGGCCGAAGTCCTGGATGAACTGCTTCGCGCACTCGTCCCCCGGAGCGCACGAGACGTGCCGGGCGAGATTCGCCACGGCCGCCACGGCCGCCTGCTCGGCCGCGGAGAGGAGCTTGTCCGTCAGCAACTGGCCCACCGCGCGCTCGTCCGCGTTGTTGTCGAAGCCGTGCACCACCTCTTCCGCGGGCAGGGATTGGCCCCACTGGGAGTCGAGGTAGAGCAGGTCGCGCAGGGTATTGTCGTACTCGAAGCGGGTGAGCAGGCGCAGCCGGCGTTTGCCGCTGGGGTCGGTCTTGCCCGGCTCACACGCCACCAGCGCGGAGGCTTCGCAGGCGCCCGGAGCGCCGTTGATGCGGTCCGCGAAGCGCTGGAAGTTGTCGTAGCGCGTGGTGCCCTGTTCCACGACCGTGCCGCCCGCGTGTCCCTCCGGGTGCATGCCCGAGGGCTTGAGCAGCAGCAGGGGTTGGCCGTTGACCTTCTCGCGCGCCAACGCCCGCACCGTCATGAAGTTGGATTCCACCGCACCCGGTGCTCCCGGGGGCAGGAGCACCATGCGCGTGCTCCCCGCCACTCCATCGGACTTGTGGCAGGCGACGCACTGCGCGGACATCACCGGCTCCCACATCCGGGTGCGGAAGAACTCCAGGTCGTCGGGGCACCCGGAGTCGGACGTGCAGGCCGGAAGAAAGGCCGCGGAGAAAAAGAGGGCGCCAAGGGCAGCGAGGTGCCGGGAGGTGAGCACGGATCTGCCTCCTAATCGCGAGGGGAAATTGTCAGGGGGAGGGGGGATGCTGTCAGACGAGCCCGTCGAGCGGGCCGTTGGACCGGTTGGCATCACCGAAGGTGTCGAGGGGGACGCCCAGGGCGTGACAGACGGAGGTGAGCAGCTTCTGGTGGGGGACGCTGCTGTAGCGCAGGTAGCGCCCGAAGCGGAAATAGCTCTGCGCGCCTCCGGCGACGATGAAGGGGACGGAGCGGCAGTCGTGCATGCGGCTGTCGCCGAGCTCCTTGGCCCACACCACCAGGGTGGAGTCGAGCATGTTGCCCCCGGTCTCCAGGTCGGGGCGGGACTTGAGGGACTGCAGGAGGTAGGCGAACTGCTCGGCGAACCAGCGCTCGCACTTGACGAGCTGCGAGAGCCCCGCGGTGTTGGAGTCGTCCTTGTGCGACAGCTCGTGGTGGGCCTCGCCGACACCCAACCAGGTGAAGACCTGGGGCGCGACGGTGTGGGACCACTGCAGGGAGGCCACGCGCGTCATACCGCAGGTGAGCGCGCTCACCATCAGGTCCATCTGGGCCTTGCCCACGGCGGGGAAGTTGGCGTTGGCCATGGCATCCATGGCGATGGGAGCCGTGGCGGAGGGGCACCCGGGCAGGGCCACGGGCTCGGTCAGCCCCTTCTCCGTCTGGCGCAGCGCCTCGAGGTGCTGCTCCAGCTTGCGCTTCTCCTCCGCGCCCACCCGCTGCGACAAGTCATTCAGCTCACCGCGCACCAGGTCGAGCATGCTCTTGCGGCGGCGCAGCGTCTTGTCGGCGGTGCTCGTGTCACCCCCGAGCGCACCGAAGAGGCGCTGGAAGGCGCTGCGCGGGTTGTCCTCGGGGGAGACGAAGACGCCGGGGGCCGAGTACGCCATGCGCGTCGAGCGCGCCGCGCCCCACAGGCTCGTCTGCACCCCGAACTCCAGGGACTTGAAGCGCGAGCCCTCGCCAATCTTGCTCGCGACGTACTGGTCGACGGACAGGCCCCCGGTGGTGCTCTGCGCCGTGCCTCCGCCGGTGAGCATGTGGGCCATGCCCGCCTCGTGGTTGTCCACGTCCACGAAGTTGAGGCCCTCGCAGACGAGCAGGTTGGCGAGGTGCTCGTTGAGCGGCTCCAGCATGCTGCCGGCGGGGAAGGTGAAGGACGTCTCCGTCCCGCTCGGCCGCCAGAAGCGGTGCACCGTGCCATTGGGGGTGAAGAAGACGATGAGCCGTTTGGCCACCGGCGTCGCCGCGTGGGCCTCCCCGCTGAGGAATCGCAACAGGGGGGAGGCCAGCAGCGAGGCTCCCAATCCGGCTGTGAACTGCCTTCGCCCGATCCGAATCATGCTCGTCGACTCCGTTCCCGTGGTCCGACTCGGTGGCCCGTTCGTCGCGGGCCTGGTGGCAATGACTACCTGTGAGTTGGGGGTACGACTCTGCGTGTTGTGACTGCCCGCGGCAATGACAAATCGACCCGCGCCGTGCGGCTTCGATCACTATCCAAACACTGTCTGGTTCGAGGAAGGCGGGTGTAAACCCTTGTCCGACCACGCGTACACCGCAATTCTCAATTAACCGGAAGAAGACGAGAATGTCGAGGCTTGTTACGAGGGGACACGTACTTTTCACGGAAGGGCTTGCAAGATTCCATTGAGCTGCGAAACGCTTTTCGCGGTGATGCCAAATTCCTGTCTGGGTTCAAGATGAGGCGTCCGGCGAGCACACTGTAGGTGGCGCGGCGTGTGTAATGCTTTGGCTGTCTTTGCGCGCAGGTGTGCCGGGGGGTATGTCCGGGTGCGTCGTCCGCCGCCAGCCTGCTCCCCTTCCTGGCTCGGGGGGCGCACCGTCCAGGAGGCCCGCCGGACGCGCTTGGTCCTCGCCTTGACATACGCTGAAGGTGCATGATTTGCGTGGAGTTCGAACCCGAAGGGGGAGTCATGCCCAGGCAGGGGTCTCGCTGCTTCCTCGTCGTGAGGGCGCAGGAGTGGATGTGTGCGCTGCCGCTCGAGGAAGTCGAGGAGACGATGAGGCCGCTGCCGGTTGCCCCGGTATCCGCGGCCCCCGTCTTCGTGCGGGGTGTGTCCCTGGTGCGTGGCACCCCAGCGCCGGTGGTGAGCCTGGCGTCGCTGCTGGGCGGGGCCGTGACCGAGGGTGAGGGCGGCGCTGGCCGCCGGTTCGTCTCGCTGCGGGTGCCCGAGGGGCGCATGGCGCTCGACGTGGATGAGGTGCACGGCTTGCGCTGGATGGAGGAGAGCGGCCTGGACTCGGTGCCCCCGCTGCTGCGCGCCACCGCCAGCGGCCACCTCCAGCACCTGGGCTCGTTCGACGGGCGCCTGTTGGCCCTGCTGGGGACGTCCCGCCTGCTGCCCGAGGAGCTCTGGCGCCGCCTGGAGAATTCCTCCGGACAGGGGGGGGCGTGATCGCCACGCCCGCCCGCACTCCGCTCGTCCGCTTCGTCGCGCTCGTGGAGCAGCGCCTGGGCCTGCACTATGAGCAGGCCCAGTGGGGCGAGCTGGAGACGCTGCTCGCGGAGCGCGCCGCCGGGGGCGTGGAGCGTTACCTGGAGCAGCTGGCCGCTCCCTCTTCCCAGGCGGAGTGGAAGACGCTCGCCGAGCGGCTCACCGTGGGGGAGACGTACTTCCTGCGCCATCCCACCCAGCTGGAGACGCTGGTGGATCAGGTGCTGCCCACCTTCGCGCGCCAGACGTCCACCATCCGCGTGCTGTGCGCCGGCTGCTCCACCGGGGAGGAGCCCTATTCCATCGCCCTGCTCGCCCGCGAGCGCGGCCGGGTGGACTCCTCCCGCCTGCGGATCCTCGGCATCGACGTGAACCCCCGGGCCATCGCCCACGCCCGCCGCGCCTGCTACTCCCCCTGGTCGCTGCGCGCCGTGCCGAGCGCCATGCGCCAGCAGTGGTTCCAGCGCACGCCCGAGGGCTTTGCCCTCCAGCCCCACGTGCGCGACCAGGTCATCTTCGAGGAGCGCAACCTCCTGGAGGAGGCCTCCGCCTTCTGGGCCCCGGGCTCCTTCCACGCCATCCTCTGCCGCAACGTCATCCTCTACTTCCCTCAGGACGTCATCCGGAAGATCATCGCCCGCATGGCCCAGGCCCTGGTTCCCGGTGGCTACCTCTTCATGGGGCCTAGCGAGACGCTGCGTGGCATCTCCGAGGAGTTCGAGCTGCTGCGCGGCGGTGATGCCTTCTATTACCGCCTGAAGCCTCCCGCGCCGCCCACCGCCTTCGTGGCCCGGGCCGGTCCCGCGCCCGAGGCCGCCCAGAAGGTGGCCGCGCGCGCTCCCACGCCGCCGCCGGTACCGGACGGGCTGGAAGGGGTGCTGCAGCTGCTCGAGGCGGAGCGCTACACGGATGCCTGGGCGCTCCTGGAGTCGCTGCCCCAGAGCTCGAGCCCCAAGGCGCTGCTGCTGCGCGCGGTGCTGCACCTGCACGCCGGACGCCTGTCCCAGGCCGAGCAGCTGGGCCGGCAGCTCGTCACGGCGAGCGCCACCGAGGCCCCGGCTTATTACCTGTTGGGGCTGTGTCTGGAGCAGGGCGGGGACGAGGCCGGTGCCCGAGGCCGTTACGCCGCGTCCGTGCGTGCCGAGCCCACCTTCGCGCTGGCCCACCTGCGCGCGGGCTCCCTGGCGCGCCGGGCCGGGGACATGGTCGAGGCCCGCGTGGCCCTGCGCATGGCCGTGTCGTTGCTGCCCCAGGAGAAGCCCCTGCACCTGTCACTCTTCGGTGGTGGCTTTGGCCGCCACGGATTGATGCAAGTGGGCCTGCAAGAGCTGCAGGCCTGTACGGAGGTCTCATGAGCCTGCCTCGCACCCGGACGGCACTGCGGCTGGACGAGCTGCGTGACGGCTTCGACTCCTCCTTCACCCGCCCGCCCCCTCCCCGGCAGGATCCCGGCGAGGCGCTGCTGCGGCTGCGCGTGGGCGGCGCCCCCCTGGCCGTGCGGCTGGGCCACCTCTCCGGTCTCCACCTCATGCCCCGGCTGGTGCGCCTGCCGGGCGCTCCGGCCTCGGTGTTGGGCCTGGCGGGGCTCCGGGGGCAGCTCATCGCCGTGCACGACTTGACGGCGCTGTTGGGTCTTCAATCCGGTGAGCCTCCCCGCTGGCTGCTGCTGGCCGGTGGGAGCAGGCGTGTGGGGCTGGCCGCGGCCGGCTTCGAGGGGCAGATGCGCGCGACCTCGGAGCAGATGCGCTCGGGCGGTGGTTCCTCCGGTCATCCCTTGCTGGGCACCAGCGTTCTCCTGCCGGACGCCCCCCCGCTGCCCGTGCTCGACGTGGATTCCCTCGTGAGAAAGTTGCTGGAGGACGCCTCCGGTCCTCAACAGGGAAGATGATGAAGATGGTCTCCAATTGGACGCTGCGCCTGCAGTTCACCGCCCTCGTCGGCATGGTGGTGGCGCTGATCTGCCTCTTCGCCACCCTGGCGGTCAGGAGCATCCGGCAGTTCACGGGCGCCGCCGTCGCCGTGGAGCACTCCCACGAGGTCATCAACGGCCTGGAGCGCGTCCTGTCCACCGCGAAGGACGCGGAGACGGGACACCGCGGCTACGTCCTCACCGGTGACGAGTCCTACCTCGAGCCCTACCGCGAGGCGCAGGGCCGCATCGACACGGAGCTGGGGCGTGTGCGCGGACTCCTCGCCGACAACCCCGTGCAGACCCGGCAGCTGGAGGCGGTGCAGTTCCTCGTCGCGCAGAAGCTGGCCAGCCTGCAGGCCAACGTCGAGCTGCGCCGCACCCGGGGCTTCGAGGCCGCCCTGGCCGTCATCCACACCGGTGAAGGCAAGGCGCTGATGGACGACCTGCGGCGCGTGGTGGCGGAGATGCGCGAGCACGAGCTGCGGCTGCTCCGGGAGCGCGATGAGCAGTTGAAGCGGGACTCGGATTCGTTCGAGGGGCTGTTCAAGTGGGGCAGCGGCGTGGCGATCTTCCTGGTGATGCTGGCGACCACCCTGGTCGGCACCGGGCTGAAGAGGCAGATCGGCTCGGCCATCGAGCAGGTGCAGGGCTCCTCGGCCGAGCTCCAGTCGGCGGCCTCGCAGCAGGCCACGGGCGCGCGGGAGCAGGCCTCCTCCACCACGGAGATCTCCACCACCGTCAAGGAGCTGCTGGCCACCTCGCGGCAGATCGCCGGCAGCGCGCAGCAGGTGGCGCGCGTGGCGGACGAGACGGCCGGTGCCGCCCGTCATGGCAACGACACGGTGCTGCATGCCCAGGAGGCCATCGACGTGGTGAGCCGCCAGGTGGAGGCCATCGTCAATCACATGCTGGAGCTGGGCAAGCGCTCGCAGGAGATTGGCGGCATCGTGGACATCATCAACGACCTGGCCGAGCAGACGAACATCCTCGCCATCAACGCCACCATCGAGAGCGCCGGGGCGGGGGAGCACGGCAGGCGGTTCGCCGTGGTGGCCGATGAAATCCGCAAGCTGGCGGACCGCGTGGGTGGGGCCACCAAGGACATCCGCGTGCTCATCGATGAGATCCGCGCCGCCTCCAACACCACCATCATGGCCACCGAGGACGGCTCCAAGGCGGTGTTGAGCAGCACGAAGCAATTCACCGATGTGG
This sequence comes from Archangium sp., assembly GCA_035645295.1. GTDB lineage: Bacteria > Myxococcota > Myxococcia > Myxococcales > Myxococcaceae > Archangium. The sequence goes on along the minus strand of DASQMW010000267.1, from coordinate 23,051 downwards.
CCGGCAGCTTCCGGCGCATCACCGAGCTGGTCCGCGCCAATCTGGACGTGGCGCGGGAAATCGAGCTGAGCACCCAGCAGCAGACGACGGCGGTGGAGCAGGTGAACACCGCCATCCTCGAGGTGGCGCAGACGGCGCGTCAGTCGGAGTCCAGCTCCGCGCAGACGCTGCAGACGGCCACCCGGCTCATCCAGCTTTCCAAGCAGCTCCATGCCATCATCGACGCCCGCGCCTCCGCATGAGCCTGGACAACGACCCCTACCGTTATTTCCGTATCGAGGCCCGGGAGCTCATCGAGCAGCTCACGCAGGGCCTGTTCACCCTGGCCGACGGTGAGGACAGCGCCCAGCTCGTGCCGGAGCTCTTCCGCTATGCGCATACCCTGAAGGGGGCCGCGCGGGTGGTGGGGCAGGCGCCCCTGGCGGAGATGGCGCACGCGGTGGAAGACGCGCTGACGCCCTACCGCAGCAGCGGCCAGGCCCTGCCCGTCGACAGCGTGCACGAGTTCCTGCGCCTGGTGGGGCAGATGGCGGAGGCCCTGGACGCGCTGGATGCACCGCCGCCCGTGTCCGCCGAGACGGCCCAGGCCGAGGAGGCGGTGGCGGCCGTGGCCGCGGCGGTGGGGGCGCCCGAGGGCGGCCCGTCCTCCGAGGTGGTGCGCGTGGAGCTGGCGCGCCTGGACACGCTGCTGGAGGGCCTGTCCGAGGCGGTGGTGCAGCTCGGTGGCCTGCGCGGCGTGGTGGAGTCGCTGGCGCAGGCGCACCACGGTGCGGACACCCTCATCGAGCAGCTCACCGCGCCGGTGGCCTCCAGTGGCTCGCCCGCGGAGCGTGCCCGCTGGCTGTCGCGCGTGTTGTCCGTGACCGAGAGCCTGCGCTCCTCGCTGGTGAAGGCGGGGCGGCAGCTGGGTGGCGGCCTGGGACAGGTGGAGTCGGAGCTGGGACGCCTGCGCGACGGGGCCAACACCCTGCGGCTCGTCCCGACGCAGACGCTCTTCGGACCGCTGGAGCTGGCCGCGCGCGACGCGGCCGCCTCGCTGGGGCGCCAGGTGGAGATGCACACCGAGGGCGGGGACACCCAGATTGATGGGCACGTGCTGGCGGCGGTGCGCCAGGCGCTGGTGCACGTGGTGCGCAACGCGGTGGACCATGGGCTGGAGACGCCCGACGAGCGCCGGGCGGTGGGCAAGTCTCCCACGGGCCGCTTCTCGCTGAAGGTGCAACGGCGCGGTGGGCGCGTCTCCTTCGTGTGCGAGGACGACGGGCGCGGCGTGGACCTGGGGCGGGTGCGTCAGGTGGCGTTGGAGCGGGGCGTGGTCTCCCCCTCCGAAGTGGACGCGCTGGACGAGCAGGGGCTGCTGGAGCTGCTCTTCCAGTCCGGTTTCAGCACCGCTCGCGCCGTCACCGATGTGTCCGGCCGCGGCGTGGGGCTGGACGTGGTGCGCGACATGGTGCGCCGCTTCAAGGGCGACGTGCAGATCTCCTCCCGGCCGGGACTGGGCACCTGCATCACGCTCGAGGTGCCCCTCACGCTGGCCTCGTTGGAGGTGTTGGGCGTGGAGGCGGGCGGGCAGCGCATGCTCGTCCCCCTGGAGTCGCTGAGCGGCGCCCTCCACCTGCCCGCCGAGGCCGTCACCTGGACGGGGGCCCGAGCCGCCATCTCCTTCGGCGGCGAGGTGTTGCCCTTCCTCCCCCTGCTGGATGCGATGGGGAACCCGGGCGCGCAGCGGCCCCGCGCCTGGTCCGTGCTGGTGCTCAACGCAGGCTCCGCGGGCCGGGCCGCGGTGGGCGTGGAGCGGCTGCTGGGCATCTCCCGCCGGGTGAGCCGCCCGCTGCCCTCCAGTGTGCCCTCCCTGCCGCTGGTGGCGGGGGCGAGCTTCGACGAGCAGGGCGTGCCCCTGCTGCTGCTGGACGCGGCCGGCCTGGTGCGTCTGGTGCACCAGGGCTCCTCGGGCGGCGTCCCCAAGGCGCGCCCATCGCAGAAGCACCTCATCCTCGTGGTGGACGACTCCGTCACCACCCGCATGCTGGAGAAGAGCATCCTCGAGGCCGCCGGCTACCAGGTGGAGCTGGCCGCCTCCGGCGAGGAGGGCCTGGAGAAGATTCAGCGCGGCGGCCACGCCCTGCTCATCGTCGACGTGGAGATGCCGGGGATGACGGGGTTGGATGTCGCCCGGCGCATCCGCTCCATGCCCGCCCTGCAGGGGCTGCCCATCCTCATGGTGTCCTCGCTGGCCACGGACGAGGACAAGCGGCGCGGCAAGGAGGCGGGGGTGTCCGCCTACATCGTCAAGGGCGAGTTCCAGCAGCACAGCTACCTGGACACGGTGGCCCGGTTGATCGCCACCGGACGGAGGCCGGCATGAACCGTCTGCGGGTTCTCGTCGTAGATGACTCGCTGACAGTGCGCCGCCGGCTGGTGGATGGCTTCGCGCTGGATACCTCGTGCGAGGTGGTGGGCGAGGCGGCCGATGGCCAGCAGGCCTTCGAGCAGTGCCAGCGCCTGCGCCCGGACGTGGTGACGATGGACCTGGTGATGCCCAAGGTGGACGGGCTGCGGGCCACCGAGCTCATCATGGCCCACTGTCCCACCCCCATCGTCGTCCTCTCGGCGGCTGAAAATCGCACCGAGGGCCTGCGCACCATGGATGCGCTGGCCGCGGGAGCGGTGGACGCGGTGGACAAGCCCTCGGGCCTGCTGGACTCCAAATGGATGCAGATGCTGCTGTCGCGGGTGAGGGTGGCCTCGCGCGTGCGCGTCATCACCCATGTCCGGGCCCGGCTGCGGCAGGAGACGCCTCACGCACCGCAGCAAATGGTGCCGGCGCCCCTCGTGCCCCCGCGCCTGCTGGTGATGGGAGCCTCGACGGGAGGGCCGGCGGCCGTGCGCCACATCCTCCGCTCGCTGCCCGCGGCTTTCCCCCTGCCGGTGCTGCTGGTGTTGCATATTACTGAACACTTCGACACCGCCATGGCCGAGTGGCTGGAGGGGCAGAGCGGTTTGATGGTGCGCAATGCGGTGGATGGGGAGGCGCTGCCGATGCCGGGCCGGGTGACGGTGCGGATGGCGCCGGGCAACCGGCACCTGGTGGTGCGCAGTGGCCGGTTGCGGCTGGTGGACGGGCCGGAGCGGCACTCGTGCCGGCCCTCGGTGGACGAGCTTTTCGAGTCCGTGGCCCGGGAAGTGGGGGCGGCCGCCATCGGCTGCCTGTTGACGGGCATGGGACGGGACGGGGCGGAGGGGTTGGCGGCGCTCAGGCGCGCGGGAGCCGCCACGGTGGTGGAGGATGAATCCTCCTGCGTGGTATTCGGCATGCCGCGCGAGGCCATTCGGCTGGGGGCCGCTCAGCATGTGACGGAGCTGACGGAGATTCCCCCCCTGTTGACGGCGCTCGCCCGAGCAGGAGCCAGGGAAGGAACGGCATGAAGGCACGTGTGCTCATCGTGGACGACAGCGCGACGGTCCGCGCGGACATGCGCGGGGTGTTGAGCGCCGCTGGCTTTGGCACCACCTTGTGCGAGAGCCTCGCGGCCGCCCGCAAAGCGCTGAGCGAGGGTGAATTCGACCTGCTCATCCTGGACATGGTGCTGCCGGATGGCGAGGGCGTGGAGTTGCTGGAGGAGCTGCGCCGCGCGCCTCGGACGTCGCACCTGCCCGTGTTGATGTTGTCCACCGAGGCCGCGGTGGTGCAGCGGCTCAAGGGCCTGTCTCACGGTGCCAATGACTACGTGGGCAAGCCGTATGATCCGGCGTACGTGGTGCGGCGGGCCCACGAGCTGACGCAGGTGCCCGAGCAGGATGGCACGCCGCGGCTGGTGTCGGCCGGCAGGCGCCGGCGGGTGATGGTGGTGGATGGCCGCATCGACTTCCGGCACCGCGCCTCGGATGCGCTGCGCAAGGACGGCCATGACGTCATCATCGCCGAGTCCGGTGATGACGCCATGCGGCTGCTGGAAGCCCAGCCGGTGGACTGCATCTTGTTGGATCTGGAGATGCCGGGGCTGGACGGGCCCGAGTGGGTGCGCGCGGTGAGGACGCTGCCGGGCACGGCCCTGGTGGCCGTGGTGGGGCTGACGGCCGGCTTCGACGCGAAGCTCATCTCCGAGGCGCTGTCGGTGAAGGTGGATGCCTTCTGCTCCAAGACGGAGGACATCGAGGTGCTGCGCGCGCAGGTGCGCACCGAGCTGCGGCGCCGGGCGGAGTCCGAGCAGGCGGCTCTTGCTCCTCCTGCGCCCATGCCGCGGAACCCGTCGGGCTCGTTCCCTGCCCTTCCGCGCACCCCGTCTGGCGCCCACCATCCCGTGATTCCGGCCTCGGCCGCGGCGCCGGCCCCTGCTCCCGCGCCGTCCGCCGGTGCGATGCCGGGCTCTCTCTTCGAGGCACTGGTGGCGCGCTGTGGCCTGTCTCCCGTCATCGCCGCCTCCACCATGACGCGCGCGTGCCGCAAGGCCGGGGTGGACCCTCAGCTGCTCACCACCGCGTCGCTGACGCGGGCGCTGCCGACCATCCGCGACATGTTGCACATCTTCCTGGATGCCCAGGAAGCGGAGCGGCGCATCCAGTCCATCCAGGCGCTGGCCAAGGGAGACGGTGGCACCCAGGCCCGCTCCCGCGGCTCCTGAGGCCCGGTTACCGCTCGCCCGCGCGCAACCCGGCGCGGGTGCGGTTCAGTCCCACGGCATAGAGGACGGCGAGCGCCGCCAGGCAGGCCAGTCCCAGCCAGGTGTAGCGCCGGATGAGCTCGAGCTCTCCCCAGCCGTAGACGTCGACGAGCTTGGAGGCGTCACTGAGCCCGACGTTCTCCATCTCGCCGAAGGGAATCCGCGCGAAGTCGGTCCGGGCGGCCCACCATTCCGAGAAGGAATCCATGAAGGCCGCGGCGCCGATGGCCAGGTAGCCCCAGTGCAGCGAGCCCCGGCGGAGGGCGGAGTCCCTGGGGGCGTAGACGGTCGTCATGAGGAGGCTGCCGAGCACGAGGCATCCCGCATCGCCTCCGAACGAGACGAGCATGTGGCCCTGCCAGGGGGACAGCACCTGCGTGCCCACGAACTGGAGGACGAGCCCCGTGGCGCCCGCGATCATCCACAGCCGGCTCCGGGTGAGGTAGCCGCGGAGGATCATCCCTCCGAGCACGGTGGCGATCACCAGGAAGACGACGGTGGAGCGCTCGTCGCCGGTGCGGGTGACCCAGGGGCCGGGCATGGAGGGAAAGCCGCAGAACCAGGCGGTGACGGCGTGGCCCAGCTCGTGGATCCACATGGAGAGGAAGATGCGCAGCAGGCTGCCCCACATGGGGGAATTCACGAGCAGCCAGGCCACGGCCAACGCAACGGGGAGGGCGAACAGGCGGACCCGCAGCTCGCTCCGCGCGTCCTCCACGTCCCCATTCCAGAACGTGCCCGTGGGAGGGAAGGGGGCCGGGGTCTCCGCCGGGGCCAGGGCAGGCGCGGGGGCCGGGGCAGCAGGGGCGGCCTGCGCGGCGAGCTGTGTGGCACGGGCCTCCGCCTTGGCGTAGAGGACGCCGCACCTCGGGCACTCTGGCGCGAGGATGCGGGGCTCACCACAGCGGGGGCAGACCCTGGGCAGCGGGTTCTCCATCGGGTGTAGTGTACATGGCCCATGGGATGGATATGGGCGTGAAGGATCTGGGCCGGTGGGCTCCGCTCCTCGCGGTGCTGCTCGGGACGCTGGCGTGGCCCTCGGTGTGGTGGGGGAGTCCGCCGCACTCGGCCGACCACAACGTGCACCTGGCCAACGCGGTGGAGGCCGAGCTCCTGCTGCGCTCCGGGCGGCTGGTGGGCTGGAGTGATTTCCAGTTCGCGGGACACCCCGCCAACGCCTTCTATCCACCGCTCGCCAACTTCTGCGTCGCCGCCCTCCACCTGCTCACCGGCGGCCTCCTGGGGTGGGATGGGAGTTACTGCGTCGTCCTGGGGCTGTTCCTCGGGGGCTTCGCCCTGGCGCTCTTCGTGCTCCTGCGTCCGGTGCTCGGACCCTTCTGGGCGCTGGTGGCCCTGGGCCTTTGTCTCTTCGTGGACCGGGGCGGGACGTACGCGGGAGGCCGGCACTGGTACCTCGACATGGGGGTCTGGCCCTTCGGGGGGTCCGTGGCCCTGGTGCTGGCGGCGTTCGCGCGGCTGCCGGACTGTCTGGTGCGAGGCGGACGCCGCGAGGTCCTCGTCCTCGGAGTCCTGCTGGGCCTGGCGCTGCTGGCCCATCCCTTCGCGCTCGTCCTCTTCTTCCCGCTGGCCGCGCTGCAGGTGGCCGTCTTCTGGAGGGAGGCGGGCGGTGGACTCCACGCGCCGCGGCGGTGGCTGGCCGTGTCCGCCGTGGGCCTGGGGCTTGCGGCGTGGTGGCTCCTTCCCTTCCTCCTCCGGGGCCAGCAGGCCGAGCACGTGGGCGCGATGCCGCAGCCCCTGGCGAAGCTGTGGAGTGGGGTGTGTGGCGGCGAGCTGGTGCCGGGGCTGCCGGGCTGGGTGGGGCCGCTGGCCGTGGTGGGCTCGGGGGTGGCGTGGTGGAAGGGAGGCACGCGCGGGCGCTGGCTGGTGCTCGCCACCTGGGGCGCGTTGCTGCTGACGACGGAAGGGCCGTACCGGCTCCTGGGTCTGGAGAAGCACCGGGCCATCGAGGGCGTGCAGGTGGTGCGCTTCCGGGCGGTGGGGCGACTGTTCCTGTGGGGGCTCGCGGTCCTGTCCGTGAGGGAGCTGGTGGCCGCGCTGCGCGAGCGCCGCCGGTGGGTGGCGGGGACGCTGGGGCTGCTGCTGTGCGCGGGCTTTGGGGTGTGGCGTTTCCGGGGGGGAGATCCCCCGGGCGGTACGTCGGAGGCGCCGGTGCAGTTCCAGTGCTACACGGCCGGAGAAGAGGCCGGGCTGGCACGGCTGCTGCGGGAGAGCCGCCCGCGCATGGGGCAGGGCCGGGTGGCGCTCTACAACCCCTCCGATCACCGCCACTGCTTGCTGCTGGCGGTGCCGTGGCTGGAGCGCCCCTTCTTCAAGGTGGGCTACACGCCGGCCACCGTCTTCGGTGGCAAGTTCAGCACCCAGGACCCACGCATGCTGGGCCACCTGGGCGTGACGGCGGTGCTGATGGATGCGCCCGCGAGTGGGCCGCTGGCCGGGCTGCCGGTGCTCGCGCGGTGGGGCCGCTTTGAGGTGCGCAAGGTGCGGCCGCTGCCTCGGGTGAGCACCTCGACGCCCGGCGCGGCCGCGGAGGTGCTGTCCTGGGAGGACGAGGCGGTGCGCTTGCGCCTCGCCGGACCCGAGTCCACCGAGGTGCTGTTGTGGATGGGTTGGGCCCCCGAATGGGAGGCCACGCGCGAGGGCCAGGTGGTGCCGCTCGAGCTGGCGCTCGTCGAAGGCGCGCGGCTGATGAAGCTGCGCGCGGGCCCGGGCGAGGTGGTGCTGCGCTTCGGCTCCTCGCGAGGAGCGCGTCCGGCGGCGCTCCTCTCGGTGCTCACCGTGGTGGCGGTGGCGTGGGTGGCGCTGTCCCGTCCACGCCGTCCTCCTGTCAGTGCAGGGTCTTCTTGAGACGGCTCAGCCGCTCGTGGGTGCGCTTCTGCGCGGGCAGCAGCTCCATGCGGACGAAGCGGCGGGCCTCGCCGTGCGTCTTGTCCATGTCGCGCTGGTAGTCCGCGAGGCCGTGGTCCTCACCTTCCTCTAGCGCCTGGATGGCCGTCTTCTCACCGAGGAGATCCGCGCCGCCCTGCACCAGCTTCGCGAAGGCGCCCCAGATACCGGAGCTTCCCACGGGCTTGCCTCCGAGTTTCTCGACGCGCTCGCGGATGGACTCCACGCGGTGCTCGTGATCGTGCAGGCAGTCCTCCAGTTGGCTGCGAATCCGCTCATCCGACACGTGTCCGATGGCCTGGCGGTAGGTCTCCACCGCCGAGATTTCACCGCGAAGGAAGGAGTTGAGCGTCTCGACATCGCTGGTGTTCGCCATGCGTTTGAGCCTCCTGCAGGAGATGACTCGCGCAAAGGTGATGCTCCCTCGCGGAGCGGCAACGGGCGTTCGCCTGCATTGTCCCGCTCCGGAAGGACCGCGTGGGGGTTGCCTGCCTGCTCGTGGGAGACCCGAGGGCGGTAGTGCCGTCCACTCCCGCACGGTACGGGGAGGAAGCCGCTCCTCCCCGATGGCGATGGCACTCAGCCGCCCTGGGCCGCCGGAGCCGGTGTGCCCTGTTGGGCCTTTGCCCAGAGCGAGAGCAGCTCCGCCTCGCGCTCGGGGGGGAGCCCGGCGCGCGGCTTGTTGCGGCGCTCCTCGGGCTGGCTCTTGAACCACTCGAGCGAGTCCCGGGTGGTGACGACGGGCGAGCGGAACTTCAACCCGGCCTGCACCGCCCGGGTGTTGCTGCGCAGGTGCATGCCCGCGTAGGTCCCGAAGGCCGGCGCCCAGATGGGGAGGGCCCCCTCGCCGTCCTCGCCGTTCTTCAGGAGGAACTCACCGGGCACCCAGATGAGCTTCGTGTCCTTGCCCGTTATGTCCTTACAGGCGGCGAACATCTCACCCATGTTCCAGGGCTTCTCCGGCCCCACGGCGTTGAAGACGCCGGTGGTGTTGCGCTCCACCAGCAGCACGAGCCACTCGGCCAGGTCGCGCACGTCGATGATCTGCAGCGGATCCGACGGGCTGCCCGGCGCGAGCATCTCTCCGCCCTGCTCGTAGCGCCGGGCGAAGTACGTGTAGCGGTCCGAGCGATCCTCCGGGCCGACGATGTAGCCCGGGCGGACGATGGTGGCGCGGCCCGGCAGGGCCTTCTCCGCGGCCTCCTCGCACGCGCGCTTCAGCCCGCCGTAGTTCTCGTAGTTCTTCCCCATCGTCTCGACGTTGGGGTCGGCGAGCGTGGCGGTCGCGGCGGTCTCGTCCGCGTGGGGCGTGTCGTTCTTCGCGTAGGCGGAGACACTGGAGATGAAGATGTACTGTCCGACGTTGGGGGCCAGCAGTGCCGCCGAGGCTCCGACCATGCGCGGGTAGTAGCCCGAGGTGTCGAGGACGGCGTCGAACGAGCGGCCCTCGAGGGCCTTGAGACCCTCGCCCTTGTTGGGATCTCTATCTCCCTGCAGCTTCTCCACGTCCGGGAAGAGCTCTGGCCGGGTCTTGCCGCGGTTGAAGAGCGTCAGCGAGTGCCCGCGCGCCTGGGCCGCGGTGACGAACGCCGGGCCGAGGAAGCCCGTGCCACCGAGGACGAGGATCTTCTTCTTGGAAACGGCGCGGCCATCTCCGGACGCGGCCCGCATGCCCGGGGCGCATGCCGTCAGAGCGGCCGCGGCCAGGGAGTACTGGAGGAACTGCCTTCGGGAAGTGGTCATGGTCGGGAATCGAGGGGCTTGGCGCAGGGAAGGCGGCCGAGCCAATGACGGCCCGGCTCCCTGGTTGCTCCCACGACACCCGGCGGCTTTTTCTATTCCCAGCCCGTGGTTCAGGCCGGGAAGGGATGCTGGGGCGTGGGCAGGGAGGCGGGTGGCGATGGGCGCACCCCGGTCCGCTGGATGACCGCTCGCGCCATGTCCTCCCCATGACGCATGCGCAGCCGGATCGTCTCCTTCCCGAAGTCGAGGGTATCCCCCATGGGTTTGGCCGGTTCGATCAGGGTGATGGGGCAGTGGACGTAGGGCGTCCCGTCCGGCTTCTTGAGCGTCAGGTTCGCCTCGTGCGCCTGCTTCACGAGGTCGTTGATGCGGACGAACCCGTCCACGTCATTGCGCAGGATCTCGTTGATGGTGATGTCGGTGAGGCTGCGCTTGGCCACGTCCAGGATGTTGGCGGGGGGCTTCGCCGTGTCGATACTCGCCGAGCTGCAGGGGATGACGATGATCTCGGTGGGCTTGAAGCCCAGCGCGTCCCCGAGGGGGGTGACGTTGCGCAGGCCTCCGTCCACGTGCGCCAGGGGGCCGATCGCCTCCCAGATGACGGGCATCGTCGCGCTGTGCCACACCGCGTCCAGGAAGTCCGGCGCCTCGCTGGAGACCAGCTCGTACTCTCCCGACACGAGCGAGACCCGGCCGACATGGGCGGGGATGCGGAAGGGCCGCCCCGTGGCGTGCTTCTGGATGAGCTTGCGCAGCGGCGAGCCGTCGTAGAACCCGAGCTTGTGCTGGACGGCGAGCCGGATGGCCAGGAGGGGCCAGGGGAACTTCCGGTAGATGTCCTCCTCCCGGATGTTCAGCCAGAGGTCCATCAGCCGCGCATACTCCTGCTGGGCGAGCAGCGCGGCATTGAGGGCTCCGACGGACACCCCGAAGATGCGCTCCCAGCGGAAGCCGAACTCCTCGCGCAGGACGCGCTCGGCACCAACCTGGAAGGCCCCCTTGGCACCACCGCCGGAAAGCACGAGCGTGGCGACTCTTTCCGCCATGGCAGTCTCCTTGTGTTGCGGCGATTCATAACGGCGGCTCACGGGGGGCGATATCACCCCCGGGCACGAGCCAATGGACTCGCAGGAGACAGAACGGCCCGGCCGCGCGAGGTTCAGGCGGGGGGGTTGAACCTGGGAATCGCCGCGTCCACCAACTCGCCCGCGACGAGGGCCGCGCCCTGGGCCTCACAGGACTCCCACATGCGCAGGAAGGCCTCGGCCGAGGAGAAGAGCGGGTCCATCTGCGCGTCGGTCATGCCCACGTGCACGAGGTCCCGGAGGAAGTCCGGTAGCAGGCCGACGTGGGCCAGCCCGTCGGTGTTGAAGTCGAACTCGCGGGAGCCGGCGCGCGCCTTCAGGAAGGGCACGTCCGTGCGGTACATGGTGCCCGAGTAGGGCAGGGGCGGCTTGTTGCGCTGCAGCATCTGCTGCACGGGGCGCCGCTTCTTCCGGAGCTTGTCATCCTTCAGCCCGGAGGCGGCGTGGGGCCCGTAGCGGGGGCCCGGCTGTTGGTTGAGGCCGTTGAAGTCGGTGCCCACCGCCACGCCGCCAGCGCCCACCTCGCGCAGCAGGGAGAGGGCGTATTGGTAGGACTGGGCCCACGTCTTGGACGAGCGCGCGCAGTCGTTGTCCACCGTGCCGCCGGGGAAGTCCTTCAGCTCGTGCTGGTTGGTGATGGGGGCCAGCAGCCCACCCAGCTCGAGGATGCGCCGCGCCTGGCCGCGCGTCTTCATGTACTCGCTCGCGCGCTTGGCCTTGAGGCTCGTCTCGTGGGGCTCGAGGCCCTGCTCGCGGAAGGCGCAGTGCGAGGCGACGACGGGGTAGCGGGACTGCCCGGCCAGGTCGAGCACCTCGTTGGTGCAGCGCTCGGACATGTGCTCCACGTCGAGGATGAAGCCCTGGCGCATGGCCTCGCGCAGGAAGGCCCGGCCCGTGGAGGTGAGCCCGAGCTGGTTGACGTGGCCCTGGCCCGGGGCGTTGAGGGCATAGCCCTTCGGGTAGTGCGCCCGGCGCGTCAACTCGTAGAGCATGACGGCCGCCTTCGTCTGGGTCTCCATGTCCTGCCCGAGCCGGAAGCCCACGTCGGAAGCGCCCTGCACGTCGAAGAAGCGCCCGCGCAGGAAGTGGTTGAGCAGGTTGAACTTGTCGTCGTAGACGGCGGCGCCGCCGAAGCTGTTGTTGGCCAGGTGCAGCGGCGTCATCATCCGGAAGCCGAGGTCTCTCAGCCAGCGCAGGATGCGGGGGAGCTGCTCCAGCGAGAGGGGCTGCTGGTTGAGCGCCTCGCGGTCGCCCAGGAGGCTGTCCAGGGAGTCCACCTCCACACCGGCCACCACGGCGAGCTTGCCCGCGGTGATGAGCTGGCGGGCCTGCGAGGCGCTCAGGGCCAGCCCCATCCAGTCCGCGTGCCGCTCGGTGAAGCGGCGCAGCTCGCGCATCTGCTTCTCGATGGAGGACTCGTCCTTGTCGGGGTGGTGGGACTCCTCGGCCAGCAGCTCGTTGTTGACGGCCACGCTGCACAGCAGCCGCAACCCTCCGGCATGGGCCCGCTGCAGCCAGTCCACGAACAGCTGCTGGTGGATGCGCGTGTTGAAGGTGGGCCAGTCGGCATAGGTGCCATGGCCGCAGGGGCCGTGGCCCAGGCCGTCCTCGATGAAGGCCTGCACCAGCGGCCAGTCCTTGCCGAAGTTGCCAATGCCCCACTTGCCGTGGAGATGGATGTCACAGCGGGCGAGTGCCTGCTCCATCTTCCCATCCGGGAATCCGGCGAGCAGGTGCCCGCCAAAACCCAGGTGCGCCATCAAGTGGCAGTGCAGATCGGCGAATCCGAACACGGGGGACGCCATGAGAACCTCCGGGCCGGCGGCGTAAGCAGCCAGCATGCCCCGGATGATTCAAGGTGTCCCGGCCTCTGGCCACTTTCGTCTCTTCACCAACGCTCGCGGCGGGGCGGGCGTCAGTGCGTGGCGGGGCCGATCAGCCAGCGAGCACGGGCCCGGGCCACCACCTCGCCGGCCTCATCGGTGAGGTCGGCCTGGACGTCGTACTCGTGGCGCTCGCCCGCGGTGGCGATGGGCGCCCGGCACTCGGCGGTGATGGAGCCGCGGGCCTTGCGCAGGTAGTCCATCTCCAGGTGGGTGATGATGCCCCGCATGCCCTCGGGCAGGGCGGACATCATCGCCACCCCGGTGGCCACCTCGCCCAGGTTCATCAACGCGATGGCATGCACCGAGCGCAGGTGGTTGCGCACGGCGCGCCGGTCGCGCATCCGCACCCGGGCATAGCCCTCCTCCAGGGTGAGGACTTCCGGGCGGATGGTGCCGGTATAGGGCGCGAGGTTGCCGAGGATCTGCCCCATGAGGACTCCCCCACCGGGGGCATGGCGCAGCACGCCCCACGCGCGGCGCAGGGTCTCGGCCGAGGCGAGGCGGTTGAGGGACTGGGTCAGGCTGGAGAGAGGGGACATGGAGGTGAGGACATAGCATCCCCATGCCCTCCGGGAAGGCGCTTCGGTGGGCGTTCGTCCTGGGAAATGGAAAGCAGTAGGCTAGCGAGCCGTCTGGAGGCCCGTATGCCCATCCTGCTCACGCGCTCGCCTGTCGAGGTCGCGCTCTTCGTCTTCGGCATCAACCTGCTGCGCTACGTGCTCTTCTCCGTCCCGCTCTTCCTGATCTTCCACCGGTGGACGCCCAAGGGCGCGCTGTCACGGCGGCTCGGCCCGGGGCCCGTCAGCACGGCGCAGGCGCGCAGGGAGGTGTTCTACTCGGTGGTGAGCCTGGGCATCTTCGGGCTCACGGGCGTGCTCATGTACATGCTGGCCCGGGCCGGGGTGTCCCGCATCTACAACGACGGCCGGTACGGGACGGTGTGGTTCATCCTGTCCATCCCGGTGATGCTCATCCTCCACGACACGTACTTCTACTGGACGCACCGCTTCATGCACTGGAAGCGCATCTTCAAGTACGTCCACCGGGTGCACCACCTGTCGAACAATCCCTCGCCGCTCGCGGCCTACGCCTTCCACCCGCTGGAGGCCATCATCGAGACGGGGATTGCGCCGCTCATCGCGCTCACGCTGCCGGTGCACCGCGATGCGTTCATCCTCTTCCTGACCATCCAGCTGCTCATCAACGTCACGGGACACCTCGGTTTCGAGGCGTACCCGCGCGGCTTCCTGCGCTCGCCGCTGGGGTGGATCTTCAACACGACGACCCACCACCACCAGCACCACCAGAAGACGAACTGGAACTTCGGCCTCTACTTCAACGTGTGGGACCGGCTCATGGGCACCAACCACCCCGGCTATGCCGCGGCCTACGAGGCCGCCACCGAGGGGCCGGGCACCCAGGAGGCCGCGCTCACTCCTTCCTCACCGCGCTGAGGTGCTCGCGGCGGCCCGGGTGCCTGCCCGCCAGACGGCCTTCGGGGACCACTGTCCCCGCTTCGCGGGGTGCCTACTTTCGAGGGAACGGACTGAACGCGCTTTCAGATGGCGCGGTTCGGACGACTTCCACGAGAGGACTTCAGACATGGCACGTGCACGCAAGCAGACCCGGAGCAGCAGCGGACGCGAGGCGCTCCGGAAGAACGGGATGATGGCGCACCTGCTGGACTCGCTCGACGCGGGCCAGGACATCGGCCACTACGGCCGGCTCGTCTTCGCCATGGTGGCGCGGCACTTCCTCGACGAGGACGAGCTGCGCGACACGCTCCAGCAGGATCCAGCCTTCGACGAGCATCAGGCCATCTCGCTCATCGAGCAGGTGAAGGGGCGCGACTACAGCCCACCCCGGCGCGAGAAGGTGCTCCAGTTCCAGGCGCAGCAGGAGTTCCCCATCTGCCCCAACGCGGACGATCCGGACGCCTGCAACGTCTACAAGGACCTCCAGTTCCCGGAGAGCGTCTACGAGCACATCGGCGAGTACCGGGAGCAGAAGGCCCACGCGCACGAGGACGACTCGCAGGCGGCCGGTAGCCCCTAGGCCGCCCGGGGCAGGGGAGGCAGGTGCTCCAGCAGGCGTTCGAGGTCTGGCTGGAGCTCGTCCGGGGCGGCGGTGGCGAGCGTCCCGGCGTCATGGTTGCCCCAGGTGACGGCGTAGGTGCGCAGTCCCGCCGCCTTCCCGGCCTGGATGTCATGGGTGGTATCGCCCACCATCCACAGGCCCTCGGCGGCGCCCAGTGCGGCCAGGGCCCGGTGGATGACGTCCGGGGCGGGCTTGTGCGGGAAGCCGTCGGTGCCCTGCACGTAGTCCAGCGCGGGCGTCAGTCCGAGCGCCTCGACGAAGCGCCGGGCCATGTCGGTGCGCTTGGTGGTGGCGATGGCCAGCCGGTAGCCCCGCGCCCGGAGCGTCCGCAGCAACTCGACGACGCCGGGGTAGGGGCGCGAGCGGTTGGTGAAGTTGCGCGCGTAGTGCTCGCGGTAGACGGTGCACAGCGAGGCCGCGTGCGCGGGCGCGAAGTGCGTGTACATGGCCTCGAGCGGGTGGCCGATGAGCGGGCGCACCTCCGCGTCCGTGGGCGCTGGCAATCCCAGGCTCGTGAAGCCGTATTGGAAGCTGGCGATGATGTCCGGCAGCGAGTCCACCAGCGTGCCGTCGAGGTCGAAGACGATCGTCTTGTGCGGGTGCGTCATGGGGGCGTTGGCATTCTGTGCTATTCGCCGCGGCGATGGCGCGCAAACGCATCCTGGCCCTGCTCACCGTGCTCCTCGCCTTGCTGGCGGCCACCTGGCAGCGTGCCCGGGCAGTGGAGAAGCTGCCTCCGGACTTCGACGAGGGCATCTCCCTCCCCCTGGCGTACCGCTACGCGGAGATGCTCGCCGGCCGTCCAGGCGGGGACCCGTCCTCCTCCCTGGAGAGCATTCGTTTGCATCCAGGCGTTCTCAGGGGTTAGGGGAGGGATGGGTACCCCCATGGCCACGCAGACTCGCTACGCGCATCCCTTCCTCCCCGTCACCCGTGCCGACATGCAGGCCCGGGGGTGGGAGCAGCTCGACATCATCATCGTCTCCGGCGATGCGTACGTGGACCATCCCGCGTTCGGCCCGGTGCTCATCGCCCGGTTCCTCGAGGGCCGTGGCTTCAAGGTGGGCATCATCTCCCAGCCGGACTGGCACTCGGCCGAGCCCTTCAAGGCGCTGGGCAAGCCCCGGCTCTTCTTCGGGGTGGCCGCCGGCAACCTCGACTCGATGCTCAACCGGCTCACCGCGCAGAAGAAGAACCGCTCCGAGGACCAGTACAGCCCGGGCGGGCGCACCAACTGCCGGCCGGACCGTGCCTCCATCGTCTACGCCCAGCGCTGCCGCGAGGCCTTCCCGGACGTGCCCATCGTCCTCGGTGGCATCGAGGCCTCGCTGCGCCGCATCGCCCATTACGACTACTGGAGCGACAAGGTGCGCCGCTCCATCCTCATGGACGCCAAGGCGGACCTGCTCGTCTTCGGCATGGGCGAGCGCCCCGTGTGGGAGATCGCCGACCGCCTGCGCCGGGGCGAGCGGGTGGAGGACCTCCGCGACGTGCGCGGCACCGCGTACATCATCAACGACGCGGAGATGAAGGCCCTGGAGGCGGACCCGGCGAAGCGGGCCGCGGACCAGAAGGTGGTGGTGCTGCCCTCCTACGAGGAGGCGGTGGCGGACAAGCTGGCCTTTGCCCGCATGTCGCGCGACTTCCAGATGGAGACAAACCCCGGCAACGGGCGGCCCCTGGCGCAGCGGCACGGCAACCGCGCCGTCTACTTCAACCCTCCGGCGCGGCCCCTGGAGGACGGCGAGGGCCAGGGCGACAACGCGTCCGTGGCCATGGACGAGCTGTATGACCTGAACTTCAACCGCGTGCCGCACCCCATGTACAAGGAGCGCATCCCCGCCTACGAGACGGTGAAGCACTCCATCGTGCTGATGCGCGGCTGCTTCGGCGGGTGCACCTTCTGCTCCATCACCGAGCATGAGGGCCGCGTCATCCAGAGCCGCAGCGCCGAGAGCGTGTTGCGCGAGGTGCGGGCCCTGCGGCGCATGGGGGACTTCCGCGGCACCATCACGGACCTGGGTGGCCCCACGGCCAACATGTACAAGCTCAAGTGCAAGAGCGAGGACATCGAGAAGCGCTGCCGCAAGCTGTCCTGCGTGCACCCCGGTGTCTGCGAGAACCTGCAGACGGACCACGGCCCCCTCATCGACGTGATGAAGCAGGTGCGCGCGGAGCCGGGCGTCAAGCACGTCTTCATCGCCAGCGGCGTGCGCTACGACCTGGCCGAGCGCTCACCCGAGTACGTGAAGGAGCTCGCCGCGCACCACGTGGGCGGCCAGCTCTCCGTGGCGCCCGAGCACGTGTCGCCCCGCGTGCTGGAGAAGATGAAGAAGCCCGGCATCGAGAGCTTCGAGCGCTTCCAGCACATGTTCGCCTGTGCCAGCGAGGAGGCCGGCAAGGAGCAGTACGACATCCCCTACTTCATCAGCGGCCACCCGGGCTCGGCCCTGGAGGACATGGTGGAGCTGGCGCTGTGGCTGAAGCACAACGGCAAGCGCCCGCGCCAGGTGCAGGACTTCATCCCCACGCCCATGTCGGTGGCCACGGCCATGTACTACACGGGGATGGATCCGCTGAAGATGGAGCCCGTCTACACGGCGAAGGGCCTGCGCGAGAAGCGGCTGCAGAAGGCGCTGCTGCTCTTCTGGAACCCCGAGCACTGGCCCCTGGCCCGCGAGGCGTTGCAGCAGGCCGGCCGCGAGGATCTCATCGGCCGCGGGCCGCACGCGCTGGTGCCTCCGGAGACCGCCGCCGAGGCCTCGCGCCGCAAGCAGGCCGAGACCCGCGAGCGTCAGGAGCGGCGGGCGCGCTGAGCAGGGCCTGCTCGCTCGCCTCCCTGTACCGCGGTCGGGTGGTCGATGGTCCTACGGCACTTGGCGGGGTCCATTGCCACCTTTTGCGGCATGACGGACCTGTTCCAACTCTTCGCCGTATCCGCGGTGGTGATGGGCATGGCCCAGACGATCACGAAGGAGCGCATCTTCGCGCCCCTGCGCGAGCGGCTGGGAGGCAAGGAGACCTGGTTCGGGTACCTCGTCTCCTGTCCCTACTGCGCCTCCCACTACGTGGCCTTCCTGCTGGTGCCGCTCACGGGCACCTATCCCATCCCGGTGGTGGTGGGGGGCTGGTTGGGGAGTGTGCTGAGCTGGTTCCTCTCCTCGATCCTCGTCACCGTCATCGCCGCCTTCTACCGGGTGCTCTTCTGGTTCGTGGACGAGTCGCAGGGCCTGGTCCGCCGGCGCCAGCGGACCGAGGAGGAGGAGATCGCCACCAAGCAGCTGGTACGCAAGAAGGTGCAGCACGAGCTGCCTCCCGAGGTGCGCGACGAGCCGCTTCCTCCCGCGCCCCACTGACGGCCGCGCGGCGCTTGCTGGCCCCGGAGACGGCGATTAGCTCAATCCCCATGTCCCTGCGTTCCAAGGACCCGGAAGCCACGCTCGCCATCGAGGTGGAGATTCAATCGGAGAAGGCCTCCGCCCTGCGGCGGGTGGCCTCGCGGCTCGAGTCCCTGCTCGTCGAGCTGGAAGAGACGCGCAAGGTGTGGCTCGGCACGAGCGGCCCGGCGCGGGCCCGCCTGGCGGCCCGGTACCGTGAGCTGCGCGGCGAGGCGGAGAAGCAGCGCTGGTACCTCATCGTGCAGCGCGAGGCCATGGGCCTGCGCCAGCACGGCGACATCTACGAGCTCTACCGCCTTCCTCCCGCCGTGGAGTGAGTGCCCGGCTCAGGCGCGGCGGCGGTAGAGGCGCTCCTGCATGTCGATCTCGTCGTACTCGTTCTCGATGACGGTGTGGCGCAGCGTCTCCCCGCGTCCGAGGGCGAGCACGCCGAAGCGCCGCAGCGACTGGTGCAGCAGCCGGTACACCCGCCCCTGCAGCTCCGTGCCGAAGTAGATGAGCACGTTGCGGCAGAGGATGACGTTGAACTCGTTGAAGGTGCCGTCGCTCACCAGGTTGTGCTGGGCGAAGACGATGTTCTTGCGCAGCGAGGCCTTGAAGATCGCGTGGTCGTAGTTGGCCGTGTAGTAGTCGCTGAAGGCCGCCGAGCCCCCGGCCCGCAGGTAGTTGGCCGTGTACTCCCGCATGTGCTCCATGGGGAAGATGCCCGACTTGGCCTTCTCCACCACGGACGCGTTCATGTCCGTGGCGTAGATGCGGCTGCGCTCGTACAGGCCTGCCTCCATGAGGAGGATGGCCAGCGAGTACACTTCCTCACCCGTCGAGCACCCCGCGTGCCAGATGCGCACGAAGGGCGCCGAGAAGAGGTGGGGCACCACCTTCTCCCGGAACGCGGCGAAGAAGCTCGGGTCCCGGAACATGGTGGTGGTGTTCACCGACAGGTGCTGCAGCAGCTCCTCCATGGCGGAGGAGTCGTGCAGCACCTTGCCCTGGAGCGCGGAGAGCGTCCCCAGCTTCTGGGCGTGGACCATGTTCCACACCCGCCGCCGCAGGGACATGCGGGCGTAGCCCCGGAAGTCGAGGCCGTAGCGCCGCATGATGCCCTCGAGGAGCAGATCCAACTCGATGTCCTCGAGGGCGTCCTCGCCCTCGACCGCCTCACGCGCCAGCGCTTCCTTCATCGCCTTGTTACTCGATCCGCGGTCCGTACGCGGCGTGCTTACTCGTTATTGCCGCCAGAGTGTGCACGCTCGGAGTTCTTGAAAAGCCACACACGCAACAGACTGAGCAGCTGATCCGTCTCCACCGGCTTGGTGATGTAGTCGCTGGCGCCCGCGTCGATGCACTTCTCCCGGTCACCCTTCATGGCCTTGGCCGTGAGCGCGATGATGGGGAGCGTCTTCAGCTCGTTGACCTGGCGGATGGCGCGCATGGTCTCGTAGCCGTCCATCTCCGGCATCATGACGTCCATGAGGACGACGTTGAGGTCCGGGGTGGCGCGGATGAGGTCGATGCCCTTGCGGCCGTTCTCCGCGTAGAGCACCTGCATCTTGTGCTTCTCCAGCACGCTGGTGAGGGCGAAGATGTTGCGCACATCGTCGTCCACCACGAGCACCTTCTTGCCGGCCAGCACCGGATCGCTCTGGTGCACCTGCTTGATCATCGCCCGCTTGTTCTCGGGCAGGTTGGCCTCGACGCGGTGCAGGAAGAGCGCCGTTTCGTCCAGGAGCTGCTCGGGCGACTTGACGCTCTTGATGATGATGGCGTCGGTGACGCGCTTGAGGATCGTCTCCTCCTCCTCGGACAGCTCCTTGCCCGTGTAGACGATGATGGGCGGGGTGTGGCCCTTGGCCTTCATCGCCTCGATGAGCTGCAGGCCCGTCATGTCCGGCAGGCCCAGGTCCAGCACCACGCAGTCGAAGTAGCGATCCTGCATGGCGTTGAGGGCTTCCAGGCCGCTGCCCACCGCCGTCGACTTCACGTCGCCGTTGCCAATGAGGGTGACGATGCTCTCGCGCTGGCGCTGATCGTCCTCCACCACCAGCAGGTTCTTCACCGGCCGCTCGATGAAGCCCTTGACCCGGGCCAGCGCGTCGCCGAGGGCGTCGCGGTTGGCCGGCTTCTGGAGCACCGCCAGGGCGCCCAGCCGCAGGCCGCGGCTGCGCTGCTCCTCGCTCGCCGAGATGATGTGCACGGGGATGTGGCGGGTGCGGCTGTCGTGCTTGAGGCGGTCCAGGAGGTTCCACCCGTCGATGACGGGCAGCCCGATGTCCAGGGTGATGGCATCCGGCCGGTACTGGCGCGCCATGGCCAGGCCCGTGTCTCCGCGCAGCGCCACCAGGCCCTTGAAGCCCTTCTCGCGGGCCAGGGTCAGCACGATGCGGGCGAAGACGATGTCATCCTCGATGATGAGCAGCGTCCGGTCTCCCGGCTGGATGTTGCGCCGGTCGTCCTCGACCTCCTCCTCACGGGCCAGCTCCGCGTCCTGCACCGCGGTCTCCACCTCGGCGCGCAGCGCGTTGAGGCGGGCCTCGGCCGTCGCCCGCTCCGCCGCGCTGGGGTTGGCGGCGTTGGCGGCCGCCAGCTGCTGCGAGCGCATGGTGCTGGTGACCGGCACGTACGTCTGCGGCACGAAGAGGGTGAAGGTGCTGCCCTTGCCCGGGGCGCTGGACACCTTGATCTCTCCACCGAGCAGCTTGGCGATTTCGCGGCTGATGGACAGACCCAGGCCGGTGCCGCCGTACTTGCGGCTGGTGGTGCCATCCGCCTGCTGGAAGGCCTCGAAGATGATGCGCTGCTTGTTCTCCGGGATGCCGATGCCCGTGTCGACGACCGAGAAGGCCATGACCGCGCCGCCCTGGTTGAGCACCGGGTGATCCACGCTCCAGCCGCTGCGGGCCGGGCGCACGTCCAGGGTGACCTGGCCTTCCTCGGTGAACTTGAAGGCGTTGGCCAGCAGGTTCTTGAGCACCTGCTGCAGCCGGCGCCCATCCGTGAGGATGTGCGTGGGCAGGGCCTGGGCGAAGTCCAGCTTGAAGGCCAGCTTCCGGTCCACCGCCACCTGGCGGAAGGTGCGCTCCACGAAGTCCTTCAGGCTGTTGAGCGACACCTCGTCCACGTCCACGCTCATCGTCCCGGACTCGATCTTCGAGAGGTCCAGGATGTCGTTGATGAGGCTGAGCAGATCGCTTCCGGCGCCGTGGATCGTCTGGGCGAACTCCACCTGACGGCCGCTGAGGTTGCCCTCGGAGTTCTCGGCCAGCAGCTTGGAGAGGATGAGGAGGCTGTTGAGCGGCGTGCGCAGCTCGTGGCTCATGTTGGCCAGGAACTCGCTCTTGTACTTCGAGGAGAGGGCGAGCTGCTGGGCGCGCTCCTCGAGGGCCACCTTGGCCTGCTCGATTTCGCGGTTCTTGCGCTCGACCTCCATGTTCTGGACCTGGAGGAGACGGCTGCGCTCCTCGAGCTCCTCGTTGGTCTGCTGCAGCTCTTCCTGCTGCTGCTTGAGGCGCTCCTCGGAGGCCTGGAGGCTCTTGGCCTGCTGCTCCAGGCGGCGGTTGGTCTCGGTGAGCTCCTGCTGCTGGCTGCGGAGCTCGTCGGCGAGGCTCTGCGACTGCTTGAGCAGCTCCTCCGTCCGCATGCCGGCGGCGATCGTGTTGAGCACGATACCGATGGACTCGGTGAGCTGATCCAGGAAGGACAGGTGCGTCTCGCTGAACCGGTAGAAGCTGGCCAGCTCGATGACGGCCTTGACCTGGCCCTCGAAGATGACGGGGAGGACGACGATGTTGAGGGGCTTGGCCTCACCCAGTCCGCTGTTGATGCGGATGTAGTCGTCCGGCACGTCGGTGAGGAGGATGCGGTCCTTCTCCAGGGCGCACTGGCCCACGAGGCCCTCGCCCATCTTGAAGGAGTTGGCGAGGCTCTTGCGCTCCTTGTAGGCGTAGGCGGAGAGCAGACGCAGCGCCTGCGCCTTCTCGTTGCCGTCCATCAGGTAGAACACGCCGTGCTGCGCCTGCACCAGCGGCGCCAGCTCCTTGAGGATGAGCTTGGAGACCGTCTCCAGCTCGCGCTGGCCCTGCAGCAGGCGGGTGAAGCGCGCGAGGTTGGTCTTCAGCCAGTCCTGCTCGGTGTTCTTCTGCGTGGTGTCACGCAGGTTGGCGATCATCTGGTTGATGTTGTCCTTCAGGGCGGCCATCTCGCCCTGGGCCTCCACCGAGATGCTGCGGGTCAGGTCGCCCTTGGCCACCGCGGTGGCGACCTCGGCGAGCGAGCGCACCTGGGTGGTGAGCGAGCCGGCCATCGAGTTCACGTTGTCCGTGAGGTCCTTCCACGTACCGGCGGCGCCGGGCACCTTGGCCTGGCCACCCAGCTTACCCTCGATACCCACCTCGCGGGCCACCGTGGTCACCTGGTCGGCGAACGTGGCCAGCGTGTCGATCATCCCGTTGATGGTGTCGGCCAGGGCGGCGATCTCACCCTTGGCGACGAGGGCCAGCTTGCGCTTCAGGTCACCGGCGGCGACCGCGGTCACGACCGTGGCGATGCCTCGCACCTGGGCGGTGAGGTTGCTCGCCATGCTGTTCACGTTGTCCGTGAGGTCCTTCCAGATGCCGGCGACGCCCTGCACCTGCGCCTGGCCACCCAGCTTACCCTCGGTACCCACCTCGCGAGCGACGCGGGTCACTTCCGAGGCGAAGGACGAGAGCTGATCCACCATCGTGTTGATGGTCTGCTTCAGCTCGAGGATTTCCCCCTTCACGTCCACGGTGATCTTCTTGGAGAGATCTCCCATGGCGACGGCGGTGGTCACCTTGGCGATGTCGCGCACCTGAGCGGTCAGGTTGCTCGCCATGCTGTTCACGTTGTCCGTCAGGTCCTTCCAGGTGCCGCTGACGCCCTTCACCTGCGCCTGGCCGCCGAGCTTTCCTTCCGTACCGACTTCCTTCGCGACGCGGGTCACTTCGGAAGCGAACGAGGAGAGCTGATCCACCATCGTGTTGATGGTGTTCTTGAGCTCCAGGATCTCGCCCTTCACGTCCACCGTGATCTTCTTGGAGAGGTCACCGCGGGCAACGGCGGTAGTCACCTCGGCGATGTTGCGCACCTGATCCGTCAGGTTGCTCGCCATGGAGTTCACGTTGTCCGTGAGGTCCTTCCAGGTGCCGGACACGCCCTTCACCTCGGCCTGGCCGCCCAGCTTTCCTTCGGTACCCACCTCGCGGGCCACGCGGGTCACTTCGCCGGAGAAGGTGTTCAGGTTGTCCACCATCGTGTTGA
>DASQMW010000266.1:0-30202 GCA_035645295.1 Archangium sp. | reverse complement strand
TGCGCCCCAGGTAAGAGTCCCGGGGGCGCGGTGGGTCCTTCACGCTACGGGCAGGGCGAGCCCAACACGTAGTTCGCCTTGCAGATACACCGGCAGAACGCATCCTCCCCGGGCACGTTGCAGGCGGGGCGGACGGTGAGGGTCTTCTGAAGGGACTTCTTGCCCAGACGATCCTTGAGGATGACGACGAGCTCGTAGTTCTGGCCGTAGATGTCCTTGTTGGACCATTGGTTGGGGCACAGCGGCACGTTGGAGAACGAAGAGTCGTCCGCGTCGGTGCTCGAGCCCTTGCCCTCCGGACTCCGCTGCAGGTTGACGGTCCGCGAGTCGAGCACGACCCTGCCGGTCTCGGGATTCCTCAGCGCACCCAGCAGGCTCACACCACAGGGGTCGATGTTGACCACGTCGCGCACTCCGACGAACGACACCCGCCCGCCCTGGATGGGTTCGATGACCGTGAGGGTGCTCCCCGTGGTGAGGGGTGACGACCTCCAGTCAGGCCCCAGCGCCGTGATGGTGAAGTCGAGCGCTCCATTGGGATCTCCCAAGTAGGGGATGCCGCAGGGTGTCTCGATCGTGCCCGCGTCGGGAGTGGTGCCCGCGTCGGGAGTGGTGCCCGCATCGGGAGTGGTGCCCGCGTCGGGAGTCGAGCCCGCGTCGGGAGTGGTGGTCCCCGCGTCTTCACCCACGCCCGCATCGGGAATAGTCCCCGCGTCAGGGATGATGCCAGCGTCCTGGTTCGTGCCAGCGTCCTGGCCCGTGCCAGCGTCCTGCTCGGTCCCCGCGTCCTGGGTGGAGTCGTTGCCATCCGGGTCACAGCTCATGACCAGACAGAGCGACAGCAGGACGGCGGGAACGAACTTCATGAGATGCACTCGCATTGCGGCCCTGTCAGAAGCAGTTCACGTTGTCCTGCTTCGGGTAGTAATAGATGAAGGCATTGCAGTGCTCGTTCTGATCCACCTGCGGTCCGAAGGTGTAGCAGCAGTCGAGCAGCCGGTCGGGGGTCGAGTACTTCTCCTTGTCGAACGCATCCAGGGCCGCGCAGCCTACGGGCGGAGGCGTCCACTCGTAGTTGCACGTGTACCAGACGCCACTGCCCGCGGGCAGCGTGAGATCCAGCTCGGGCGAGCGCGTCATGGGCGGATCGTCCCACACCTCCGAGGTGTAGAAGCGCTGGTCCTCCTCGGGCCGCTCGAGGCTCATGCCATCCCAGGCGTAGATGCGGAACTCCTTGCCCCGGCTGTGGAAGTGGCCGTTGGCCCCGATGATCTGCACGGGTGCCTTGTTGTTGAGATTGCAGACACCATCGAAGGTGGGCGTGGGGTTCTTCGTGCAGACGCGGATGGACTGCTTGGTGGCGAAGATGGTTCCCAGCTCGTGCTTCACCTGCTCCTTGGGAATCACCCAGAAGTTCACCCACACCTTGCCGTAGTTCTGCGGCGTCTTCTGGGTGGAGGCATTGACGAAGTGCGACTGCAACATCAGCCATTCATCCGGCTGGATGACGTTGGCCACCCCCTCCGGATACGTCCAGTCGATGGTGCCATCCTGCTGGGTGTTGGCCAGCAAGGGCCAGTCCGCCCAGTTGGCGCTGTTGAAGCAGGGACCGGAGCCGTTGGCGGCGGGCTGGAAGGCGCCATTGGCCGGGTCCAGCCCCACGATGGTGCGCACCCGGTAGATGTTCATGTGGTGCGAGCCATCCCGCTGGGAGATCTGGATGCGGTGCAGGTTGAGCGGCTCGTTGGGCAGGCCGTTGGCCGCGGCCAACTCCCCCGCCTTGAAGAAGTAGCAATCCTGCTGCTCGACGCCCTGGGGGACCTCGGTCTCCCGGGTGATGAACTGGAACCCCTGCCCCTGCGGGACGGGGTCCAATGCGAAGGCCTCCGTCGGGCCGGGTTCCGGCGGCTCGACGACATTGGGACAGGCCGTGGACGACAGGGCCAGCAGCGACAGCAGGGCGAACGGTTTTCTCATGCACGGACCTCGGGTCGAGGGGAGGTGGGTCGACCGGTGAGCATCCTGCACTTTTCCGCGAAAAGCACCCCCACGACGTTTCGGAGTGCTCCTTCCCATGCGCTTGGCTGCCCGGCCCCGTGGTGCGGGGCTGTGCCGTGAGGAGACGTGTCCCTCGGGTTGGGCGGGCTGGTAACGTCGGGCGGCGCTTCCCCGAGCCCCTCATGGACCTGGATTCCTACCGTTCATTCACTCAACGACTGCGAGCCCGGCTGGAGTCCGATGCGCGCGTGCTGGGACTGGTCGCGGTGGGCTCGATGGCCGAGCGCGGGCGTACGCCAGACGCGTGGTCGGACCACGACTTCTTCGTGATCACGGTCGCGGGTGCACAGGAGTCGTTCCGTCAGGACCTGAGCTGGTTGCCCGACAGCGAGCGCATCGTCCTGAAGGTGCGCGAGACGGCGCATGGGCTCAAGGTGCTCCATGACGATGGGCACCTGCTGGAGTTCGCGATTTTCGACGAAGCCGAGCTGCACCTGGCGAGGGTGAACGATTATCGCGTGCTGCTCGACCGCGCGCACCTCGAGGCCGGCCTGCGGCACCTGCAGACGAAGTCCACCGCCGAGACCGCCTCCTTCGACGTGGAGCGCTCCTTCGCGCTCTTCCTGTCGGCGCTGCTGGTCGGCGCGGGACGCACCGCGCGCGGCGAGGTGCTCAGTGGCTCTTCCTTCATCAAGCAGCATGCGCTGGGTCATCTGCTGCCAGTCCTGGCGCACTGTCTGCCCAGGGGGAGCGAGAGCCAGCTCGACAACCTCGACCCGTTCCGCCGCTTCGAAAGGGAGTTCCCGGAGCAGGGGCGGACGCTCCACCGGCTGTTGCTGCTGGAGCCCGGCCTTTGTGCCCGGCAACTCCTCTCCTTCGCGGAGGAGCAGCTCGCGCACCGGATGGAGCGTTATCCGGCCCGGGCGGTGCAGATCCTGAGGAACAAGTTGGAGAGCCCTGCTCCCACGGGCTCCTGAAGCGCGGGACGCTTCAATCCCCGCCCCCGCAACCTCCGCAGCCGCCTCCTCCTCCACAGCTGCTGCCACCCCCCGAGCAGCTGCTGCTGGTGGAGCAACCGCTGCCGCTGGAGCCACCGCCGCCGCCGCTCCCCATGCCGTTCTCGGGCATGAGGTAGGAGCGCAGGGGGTGGACGTCCATGAGGGCCAGCGTGCCCAGGCCGAAGAGGCTCGCGGCCAGCACCAGGTTGCCGGCGCTCAGCGTCTGGCCCGTGCCCCCGGTGGAGGCCGTCGTGCGCAGGGGCTCGTGCCGCGCCCGGAGCAACTCCAGCGCCTTGGTGCCCCGGGGCGTGCGCCGGCGGGCGCTTCCCAGCACGAGCATGCCGAGCCCCCCGCCCACGAGGAGCTCCATCACCAGGAAGAGCACCGGCTTGTCGCGGTCCAGACCCACGAAGAGCTTCAGCACTCCCAGGCCCAGCGCCACGCCGAAGAGCACGCGGGGGAGGTTGTGCACCCGGGCGCTCTGCTCGGGCGTGAGGAGGAAACTCCGGCGCCGGAGTGACTCCTCCAGCTGCTTCAGCTCCCTTCGCGCGGCCTCGCGCAACTGGTGGAATTCTCCCTCGCCCACGGACACCGCGGCATGGATGACGCGCTCCAGGGGCGCGGCCTTCGCGGGCAGCGCCGTGGCCACCGACAGCGTGCCTTCCTCGTAGTTCAACGACTTGCCGTGCACGAGCGCCAGCACCGCCGCCTTCACCGCGGTGTCCCCGTCGTCGAGCACGGCCACCTCGTAGGCCCCCAGGTCCAGCTCATGGGGCTCTGGAGTCCCCGACGGCTGATTGAGCAGGTGCTGCCAGAGCAGCCCCGCCAGGCACATCGCCACGAGGAAGACCGCATAGGCCATGAGGAACTGCGGGCCGGTCCAATCCAGAGGGTTCATCCAAAGCTCCCGGAACCCATCCTGGCTCGAAACCGGCCGCATGTCGAAGAGCTCCCTTCCAGGAAAAAACCGGGGCCGTGCAGGGGGAGCCGTGGCCGTGATGCGTCATGCACAAATTCCGGAACAATCGTCGTAACGGGTGTTTCTCGGATGACACGCGCCTGGTCGAGTGCTCGTATGTCACGGGTGGTACCCACCACATGAAGGAGCACGCCATGTCACGACCCTCCCCGCTATTCATTGCAATGCAGGCCTGCGCGATCGCAACGCTCTTGTGCGGATGCTCCACGGACCCTCGGGAGCTTTCCAACCCTCCCATGGCGACGAGCAGCAGCCCGGCGGCCCTGAGCTCGCCGGACCTGGTCGTGTATGGCTGTGCTCCCGGTGCGGTGGGGACCGTCGGAGCCACGTTCAAGGGGATTCCCGCCTACTGTCAGCCCTCCGGTGGTGGCTATTACCAGTGCGACGAGCTGGGCAATCGCTTCATGCGGGACGCCTACCAGCACCCCAACCTCGACAATGTCGTCACTGAGCTCGCCGATGCGATGTGCCCGCATGCGGCGACCATGCCCCAGTACAGCGTCTGGGGCCCCGGCTACCGCGACACCACGGGCAAGGCCCCGCTCCCGGGCGATCTGGTCGTCTTCTCGGGTGAGCTCAATGGCCTGGCGATCGCTCACGTCGCGGTGGTGACTGGCATGGACGCCGACAACGTCCACTACATGCAGCAGAACATGAACGAGCCCACCGGCAGCACCGGCTGGGATGCCAAGAAGTCGTGGTTCTCCAAGTCGAAGGTGCTCTGCTGGATCCACCCCGAGCCGGTGGCGAGCCCGCCGCCGCCGTCGGACCAGCCCGACTGTGGCTGCTTCGATGGCGAGGGGGACTACTGCGGGCTTGCCATCGTCGACCACCAGGCCTGGTTCGGCTGCGGCGCCCAGGTCACGTCCCCGCTGAGCTACGACAACGTCTACAGCTGCAGCAACGGCGTCTTCAGCCTCAAGTCCACGTGCTCCAACTGCGTGTCTCAGCGCTACACCTCGGCGTTGGGCTACTGCGCCGATAACAACCCCTGCGGCCATGTCTTCCGTTATACGAACGGGACCTATTGCGGCTCCTCGACGGACAACGGCTTCTCCGGCGGAGCGGCGGACTCGCTCTACACCTGTACGGATGGAATCTTGACCGCCACCGCTGCCTGCTCGCGGGGATGCACGCCTCAGAAGGGCGGCTCCGACAAGTGTGACTGAACGTCACGCGGCTCCGGAGACGGGTGCTTTGGGGAGCACATGAGCCAGAAAACAGAGCATCCGTCGGTCGGACTGGGGGTCATCATCCAACGCGGGGAGCGGATCCTCCTGGGCCAGCGCAAAGGCTGGCAGGAGGGCTTCTACTCCATTCCTGGCGGGTTGCTGGAGACGGGCGAGACCTTCGAGGAGGGCGCCATCCGGGAGGTGAGGGAGGAGACGGGTCTGGAATTGATGGACCCGAAGGTCATCGCCCTCACCAACAATCTCGAGACCTTCAGGCAGACCGGGAAGCACCACATCTCGGTCATCCTGTATGCGAACCAGTTCCGTGGAGAGCCCACGGTCATGGAGCCCGACAAGTGCGCGGGGTGGGGCTGGTACGACCCTCGCCAGCTTCCCGAGCCCCACTTCGAAGCGAGCCGGCGTGGGGTGGCGTGTCTTCTCCAGGGACGCTTCTACTCGCGGGACGAAGCTTAGGGGCGCGTCTTCACCGCGTTGAGGTCCGCCATGCAGGCCTCGTCGAAGCCCAGGTTGGGAGCGTCGCCGAACACGCCCCGGCCGAGCGCGTCCAGGAGGCCGGAGCCCTCGTAGGCCCAGTACATGATGCAGCCGTCATGCGTGTCGTGCGCGCCGTGGGCGGCATCCTTGTGGGGGCTCACCATCGTCAGCCCGTTGTCCACCAGGCCGAGCTGGTGCCCCACCTCGTGAACCCACACGCCCAGCTCCGCCTCCACACAGGCCGGCGGAGTGAGGATGGGCCCCTTGCCACACGCCACGTCCAGGCTCCGCCGGAAGAGCACCAGGTGGGTCCACGGAAAGGCCAGCCCCAGCACCTTGCCCTCCGCGGTGTCCATGGCGGAGTGGCCGTCCACCAGGAGCACGTGCAGCTTGATGGTCCCCACGGGCACCTCGAGCGTTCCCGTCTCCTCGGCGAGCCGCAGCAGCTCGTCGTTGCTCCAGGCGTAGTCCGCGCCCTTGCCGGCGAACGCCTGGTCGACGCGGACCTCCACGCTCTCCTTGTCGAGAATGCCGAGCAGCCCCTTCTCGAGCCGGTCCACCACCGAAGCCGTGGGAGTGTAGCCACCCCAGCCATCCACCTCGAGCACCAGGCGCGGGTAGGGTTGGCGGCGGATGTAGTGCTCGAAGCGCGGTGCGTTCACCGAGCTCCCCGCATCCGGGACGGGCTCTCCCGGTGGGTTGCCCGGAGGGGAGCCGGCGTCGGCCGTGGGGCCGGGCCCGGGAGCGGGGGAGGTCTGCTCGCATCCCGTGGCGAGCACCAGGGTGGCGAGCAGCAACGAACGGAGGCCGGCGCGGAGTACCTGGGTGGACATGGAAGCCCGAGCCTATCAAACGCGCGGCCCCGGTACCTCAGCCGTCGGCGAGCTCCAGGAGCTTCGTGAGGGTGTTCCAGTTGCGGGCGGTCGGGGTGACTCCCAGGCGCGTTCCGCCGAGCACGGTAGCCAGCTTCGATTCCCCAATGCCATTCGGGAACCGGGCGTAGATCTCGCGCCCGACCAGGCGGAACTCGTCCGGCAGGTAGGCCGCCGGGTCGATCTGCTCGAACCGCTTCGGATCCGGGACGTCGGACAGGAACGTCACGAGGAAGTGGGAGGGGGCGTCCTCGGCACCGGGGAGAGGATTCGCCTTGATCACCGCTTCCAGCTCGTCCCTCGTCCGGATGACGACGGAGACCTCGAAGCCGAACTCCTGGGCGATGGCGGTCTCGAGCTGCTTGCCGACCTTCGCTGGGCTCTTCTCCTTGCTCGTGAAGACGGCGTTGCCGCTCTGGAGGAGGGTGGCGACCTCGGTGTAGCCGAGTCCTTCCATCAGCTCCCGGAGCCGCGCCATCGGGACCTTCTTGTTCCCACCGACGTTGATGCCACGCAGCAGTGCGACATACCTGGCCATGGGCCCGAGTCCTAACACACGCGGAACCCGCGCTATCCTCCTCCCGTCCATGAGGATGTGCCCGGCGGCCTACCGTCATGAACACCGAGGCGGAGATCCACCAGGCCATCCAGGACTACCGGAGCGGTGTGCTGGACAGGGGGTGAACGCGCTCCACCTCGGGGCAGGGTAGAATGCGGGAAGGTTCCGGGGACACGGTGCTGAATAAAGGGCCTGCTTCGCCGTCCAGGCTTTCACGCCGTGTCTTTTCTCCAGCGTTCTCGCGTCCCCATGCGTGCCCATCCCCTGCTGTCGCGCTTCTCGTTGTTCCTCGCGCTCCTCGCCTCGAGTGGCTGCAACACCGCGTACCGTGAGGCCATGGCCCAGGCCAGGGAAGCGGCGGTGCGCGGTGACTTCATGACCGCGGCCCGCGCCTACCGGGCCGCCTGTGCCGCCGCTCCCGATGACAAGGATGCGTGTGGCCGCTTCCCCATCTTCGCGCAGAAGGCCACGGACCAGGCCCTCGAGTCCGCGCGTCCGCCGTGCGAGGCGGGGGAACTCGACCGGTGCCTCCCTCCGCTCCTGGCGGCCAAGGACCTCATCCCCGAGCACGCCGAGGTCAACACGCTGCTCGAGAAGGCCAGCCAGCTCCAGGTGGAGCGCTGCGCGAAATGGCAGGCGGACGGCGCGCTGGGCACCGCCGTTGCCGCACTGGCCTGTCTCCAGTCCCGCGGTCATCAGCTCCCCGTTCCCAGCTACCAGACGCTCCTTTCGGAGAGCGCGGCCCGGCTCGCCTCGCGCTTCGCGGACCTCGCCACCACCGCACGGGACGAGGGCTCGCACGGAGCCTCCTCCGTGCTGATGTCCGCGGCGCAGTGTCTCGCGCCCGCCCCGCAGACGGCCTCGCGGGTCAACATGGCCCGGCAGAGCTTCCTCACCCAGAGCGCCATCCCCGTCATGACCCATATCGGAGGCTCGATGTCGCCCCGGGTCGCCCAGGGGCTCTCTGGCCTGTGTGAGCGCATGTCCTCGAAGCTGCCGTCCTGGGCGCGGTGCGCGTCCACCGGAACGATGCCCGGCCAGCCGGATGTGTTCCAGGTCTGGGTGGATGCGCTCATCCAGCGCGCCGTGCAGACCGTCTCCGAGGACGTGCGCAACCTGGATTACGTCAGTGGCACGCGGCGGGTGGACAATCCCGAGTACGGCAGTGCCCTGGAGCGCGTTTCGAGCGCCGAGAGCGCCCTGAAGCGGGCCGAGAAGCGGAAGGCGGAGAAGGAGGCCGAGTGCGAGGAGGCGAAGCACACGCACGAGGCGAGCTGCGTCGGCTGCCCCGACCCCGCGGACAAGAAGAGCCGCATCTGCGACGAAGCCAGCGATGCCGCCGGCGACTACTCGAGCGCCCTCAGTGAGCTCAGCTCGGCGCGCAAGCACCTGTCCAATACGCCCGAGACGGTGCTCGAGGACGTCTACGACACCTTCACCTATTCCGTGTGGACCTACCGCTGGTCGTCGAACTACCGCTTCACGCTCCAGTCGAGCACTCCGGGGTCCACCGAGCCCGCCCAGGGAGCCGGAGCGCTGCAGTTCCAGGACCAGGAGCACGTGGGCTTCCGGCCCGGGGGGCTCTCGGCGGATCCGCTGGAGGTGCCGTCCGACCAGTCCTACGCGGACGCCTTTCTCAAGCAGCTCACGCCCTACGTGGTGGAGGCGGTGAAGCGGGACGCCGTGGCGCGTGGAGCCTGGCGCCGGAGCCAGTGCAGCGCGCTGCCGGCGGACTGGGGCCTCTCCTGGGTGCAGTGCTGGGCCGAGTCCGCGCTCTGGTCCAGCGGGAAGGAGCCCCAGGCGAGCGAGTTCCTCGGACTTCTCGCCACCAGCGCCAGCGCTTCCTCGCCGCCGCTGTGCCGTTGAGCACGCTCTCCGGCCGTGGGGTCTCCCCAGGGGCGCGGTGGGTATTAGATTGGGAGGGTGAACACTTCTCCGCTTCCCGCCATGGCCCTCGAGGCCGCCCAGTCGGCGGAGGCCGCTCGCCGGCAGATTGCCCGTTGCGAGGGAGCTTTCGCCAATCTGGGTGAGCGGCTGCGCCAGCGGCCTCCGCGTTTCGTCGTCACCTGCGCGCGCGGCAGCTCCGACCACGCGGCCAGCTATGGCAAGTATCTCATCGAGACCACGCTGGGGCGCGCCGTGGCCTCGGTGGGGCCGAGCGTGGCCTCCGTCTACAACACCCAGGGCCTCGAGCTGCGGGAGAGCCTCTTCGTCGCCGTCTCGCAGTCCGGCCGCAGTCCCGACTTGTTGCGGCTGACGGAAGCGGCTCGCGCGGGGGGCGCGCTGGTCATCGGCTTCGTCAACAACGAGGACTCTCCGCTCTTCTCCCTGTGTGACATCGGGCTGCCGCTGTGCGCTGGCCCCGAGCAGAGCGTCGCCGCCACGAAGTCCTACATCCTCTCCGGCCTCGCCTTCCTGCAGTTGGTGGCGCACTGGTCCGGGGAGGCGGGGCTGCGGGACGCCGTCTCGCGGCTACCGGAGGCGCTGGAGGCGGCGCGGGCGTTGGACTGGTGGCCGGCGCTCGAGCGGCTCACCGGTGCGCACAACCTGTTCGTGCTCGGGCGGGGGATGGGGCTCGGCGCGGCGCTCGAGATGGCGCTGAAGTTCAAGGAGACCTGCCGGTTGCACGCCGAGGCCTTCAGCACCGCCGAGGTCAGCCACGGCCCGCTCGCCCTGGTGGGCCGCGGCTTCCCCGTGCTGGCCCTGGGGCAGGAGGACGGCTCGGCGGAGGGGACACGGAGCGTGGTGCGCCGCATGGTGGAATTGGGGGCGGATGTCCGCTCGGCGCTCGCGGTGCCGGGGGCCGAGCTCCTGCCCGTGGTGCCGGGTGTGCCGAGCGCCATCGCGCCCCTGTGCCAGGTGCAAAGCTTCTACATGTCGGTTCACCGGTTGGCGGTGGCGCGCGGAATGGACCCGGACGTCCCCGCGCACCTGCGCAAGGTGACGGAGACCGTGTGATGAGACGGATTCTCGCGGGGGCTCGCCTCTTCACGGGCGAGCGCATGCTCGATGACCACGCGGTGCTGGTCGAGGACGGGCGCATCAGCGCCGTGGTGCCCAGGGAGGCCGTTCCGGCCGGAGCCGAGGTGCGGCGGTTGCCCGAGGGCACGCTGCTGGTGCCGGGCTTCCTCGATGCCCAGGTCAACGGAGCCGGAGGCGTGCTGTTCAACGACACGCCCACCGTGGAGGCCGCGCTCGCCATCGCGGCGGCGGCCCGGCGCTCTGGCACCACCGGACTGTTGCCCACCTTCATCACCGACGAGCCGGCCAGGATGCGCCAGGCCTGCGAGGCCGCCCTCGAGGCCATGGCCCGGCCCACGAGTGGTGTTCTCGGCATCCACCTGGAAGGCCCCTTCATCAGCGGCGAACGGCCGGGGGTGCATGAGTCGCGCTTCATCCGTGTGCCCGAGGCCGGGGAGATCGACTACCTGGGGGCGTTGCCGGAGCGCCTGGCGAGGCAGGGCGGACGGCTGGTGGTGACGTTGGCACCGGAGTGTGTCGACGATGCCGTCATCCGGCGGCTCGCCTCGGCGGGCGTGGTGCTCTCGGCGGGCCACACGGCGGCGACGTACGAGCGGACGCGCGAGGCCCTGGCGGCCGGCGTACGGGGGTTCACCCACCTGTTCAACGCCATGCCGCCCGCGCAGAGCCGTCAGCCGGGCCCCGTGGTGGCCGCGCTCGAGGCCGACGAGGCGTGGTGTGGGGTCATCGCCGA
This sequence comes from Archangium sp., assembly GCA_035645295.1. Taxonomy (GTDB): domain Bacteria; phylum Myxococcota; class Myxococcia; order Myxococcales; family Myxococcaceae; genus Archangium. The sequence goes on along the minus strand of DASQMW010000266.1, from coordinate 19,414 downwards.
TGGCATCCACGTCCATCCAGCGATGCTGCGCCTGCTCTTGAAGATCAAGCCGCCCGGCCGGGTCTTCCTGGTCACCGACGCCATGCCTCCCGTCGGCACCGAGGCGGCCTCGTTCACCTTGTATGGCCGCACCATCCTGCGCCGGGAGGGCCGGCTGGTGACCGAGAACGGCACGCTGGCCGGTGCCGACATCGACATGGTGACGGCGGTGCGCAACTGCGTCAGGTTGCTCGGGCTGCCCCTCGAGGAGAGCCTGCGCATGGCGTCGCTCCATCCCGCGAGCTACCTGGGGTTGGACGGACACCTGGGCCGGCTGGCACCGGGCTACCGCGCCGATCTCACGCTGCTCCGGGATGACCTCACGGTGCTGGCCACCTGGGTGGCGGGCCAGGAGCAGTGGTACTGACCTTCCCAGCTTGCCTCTCCCCCGCGCTCTTCCTGGCCAGCGACGAGTCCTCCTTCATGACGGCCGGGGACCTGTCGGTGGACGGCGGCTACCGGGACGTGTGAGGGGCCGGGCCCGGGCGCTTCCTCCCGGCTCCCAGCCCCTCGGTGCAGCGAGACGGCTACTTCTGCACCTGCACGATGCCGCAGGCGATGCGGTCACCCGCGTTGCCGGCGGGATCGCTCTTGTAATCGTCCGCGCTGGCGTGCACGACGACGGCCGCGCCGTCCTGGTCCTGGACGTCCTTCAGCTTGAGACCATGGGCGAAGTGGTCGAACTGCACCTTGCCGTCGGCGCCCACGTGAAGGTTGGGCAGGTCGCCCTCGTGCTTGCCCTCGGCCACGAGGACGCCGTGCTTCTTCTTGTTCGGGTTGAGGTGGCCACCGGCGGTCTGGAAGGGGGCCTCGCACTTGCCCGCCTCGTGGATGTGGATGGCGTGCTCGCCAGCGGGGATGTTGGAGAGCGTGCCCTTGATGAGGATGCCGTGGGGCGTTTCGGAGAGCGTCACCTCACCCAGGGACTGGCCCTTCTGATCCTTCAGCTCGGCCCGGGCGGTGGCGCCCGTAGCTGCCGCAGCGGCCTTCTCCTCCTTCTTGGCGGCGGCCTCCTCCTTCGTGGCCGCGGCCTTCTCCTTGGCGGCAGGGGCCTTGCCCTGAGCGAACGCCGGTCCAGCGAGGCAGAGGACGGCAGCGGTGAGCAGCGCGCGAGTCTTCATGAATGATGTCTCCTTCACTGCGGGAATTCCCGATTCCGGACTTCCGGAACGAGAGTGAAGGTGGACACTAATGCGCCGGGCGTGTTCTTCAAGGCTGGAGAGCAGCCAGGGGAACGGGCACGACACGCGAGGCGCCGTACACGGGAGCCCAGCGCCGCTGCACATCGGGGCCGTTGAGGAAGCGCACGATCGCCTGATAGGCGGCGAGCGGGCCGCCGAGCCGCTCCGCCCAGGCCAGCCCTCGGGGGGAGAGGTTGGGCACGAGGGGGCCCAGTGCCGCCTCGGAGCGCGTGACGCGGGTGATGTCGAGGCCCTCGTCGCGCACGCGCTGGGGCACGAGCAGGGGCGCGAAGCGGGCATGCCGGTGGTCGTGCACGCAGCCCTCCTCCTCGAGGAGCGCGGCGGAGAGGGGCAGCTCGCGCACGTTGAAGAGGAGCTTCACCGCGCCGCGATGGGGATCCCACGGACCGCGCAGGCGGTGGTCGCCGCGGGGGATGAGGCGCCGGTCCAGGTAGCAGAAGGCACGGGACTCGGGAGGCAGGGTGCCGCGGTGGCGCGCTCCGGCGTAGCGGAAGAAGGGGCGCACGCAGGAGGGCTCCACGGTGAAGGGAGGCCCCTCCTTCAAGGCGCGCAGCTTGGGCAGCAGGGCCTGGGGGATGGCGTGGGTCCGGGCGAAGTCCTCGAGCGCCTCCACGGGCGTGCGAGCGAAGTCCTCGAGACGGGCGAGGAGCCGCTGCGGATCCACGTCCACCAGCAGCTCATCGAAGCGCGTCTTCACCCCGGGAAGACTCACGGGGACGAGCGTATCGAGGGGCTCGCCTTCGGAGCGCCAGCGAGCGTCCAGCTCCGCGGCTTCGGGTGAAGTGGGCGCGAGACGCCACTCGGGGGCCTCGGGAACGAAGGGCTCCCATTTCCCCTCGCCCTCCGGGAGAGGGACGGGGTGAGGGTGCCGGGTGGACTCGAGCCGTGAGCCCTCGTGCCGTGAATACACGGGCCGAATCCGCGAGTCCGGCGGAGAGGTCCACACGGTGATGCAGGTGCGCACCTGGGTACCGGCGAAGGCACCGGGGCCGAGGTCCACGACCTGGCGGAGGGACAGCATGCGCAGCAGCGTGGCGCGCAGGGGCGCGTAGAGGAAGGCGTCGAGGAGGCTGGTGGGGGTGATGAAGGCGAGGACGCCCGGGCGGGAGGAGAGCCGGTGCGCGGCGAGCAGCAGGAAGAAGGCGAAGTCATCGCGCAGGCTGGTGCCCTGGGGGAGCGCGAGCGGAAGCAGGGCACGGAGGCGGGCATAGGCGTCGCGGTCCTTCAGGAGCGCGGAGGTGCCGTTGTAGGGCGGGTTGCCGAGCCACACCTCGTGGCGTGCCGGGGGGAGGCTCGCGAGCAGGGGCTCGAGCCCGCCGCGCAGGGCATCCCCCACGCGGATGTCGGCGCCGGGCACGCGGGCCTGGCAGGCGCGGGCCACGTCGGGGGAGAGCTCCAGGCCGGAGAGGTGGGCTTCGGGGCGGGCGAGGGCCGCGGCGGCGAGGAAGGCTCCGGCCCCACAGGCGGGGTCCACCACCGCGAGTGGCCCCTCCCCGGCGTGCGCGAGGGCGAGCGCGAGGGTGCGCTCCACGAGGGGGGCGGGGGTGTAGAAGGCACCGAGCGCGCGCCGGTCGAGACCGGGGAACTGGTGGACGAGCGCCTCCTCGTCGAGGACGGGAGGAGCATGGGGGGCACGCGGCATCCGCCGCCATCCTACCCCGGGCGGCTTTGCGTGCCGTGTCATGCCGTAGCAACATGGCCTCCAGGAGCCCCATGCCGCCACCGCCGTCGAAACCAAAGGTTCCCCCCCGGGGTGTGCCGCAGCGGCCTGACGACGACGAGCCCACGAAGATCGAGCCGCGCAAACTCCTGCTCCCGCGAGCCCCCGCGCGCTCGAAAGGGGACGGCTTCGACACGTCCGACGTCCCCACCAACCCGGGACGCCCGGTCTTCGACAAGCCTCATGGCAACCCCGGCATGCCGTCCCTCAACGGAGAGACGACGAGCCCGGGCAGCCCGTCCTTCACCGGGGTGGCCCCGGAAGTCCGGCAGAGCCGCTGGCATGATCGCTCCGCCGCGCCCCGGGGCGTGCTTCCGGCCGAGGCCGTCCTGAAGGGCCTGGACGAGGCGCTCCAGAAGGCCGCACGGGACAAGGCCCCGGTGGGGCCGGTGCGCGAGCAGCTCAAGGCGGACTGGCTCCCCCTGCTGCGGCAGGTGGTGGAGCAGGCCGGTGGGGACGGGATGGATGCCTACGTCACGCAGCTGCTGTCCCCGCCGGGCCGGCAGGCCGTGACACCGCTGGTGGATGCGCTGGCCGCGGGCATGGAGCGGTTGGAGGCCGCCACGGACGCCGGCACCCTGGGCGCGAGGGCACAGGAGCTGCGCGCCCTGGTGGCCCGGACACTGGAGGACCCGACGCCGCGCCCCATCTCCCTCGAGCTGCAGGAGCGCGAGCTGGATGGCCGGGTCGACGTGGACACGCTGCTGTCCATTCGCTTCGCCTCGGCCGCGGAGCTGAACACGCGGCGGGCGAGGGCCGAGAAGACGCTGGAGGATCTCCGGCAGCAGATGCGCGCGCTGCAAGGCATGCAGCCGGACGGGTTGTTCTCCAACTTCGCCCGCGTGAAGGTGGAGAAGCGCGTGATGGATGCCGAGGCCCGCCGCCGGGGCGGGCGCTGAACCGGCTTCAGGCGGGCCGGTCCAGCGCGGGTCTTCCCCTCAATTACGAGGCAGCGGCGTCTCGGGACCGGCGGCCACCGCGGCCCCCTCCGAGGGCTTGGCCTCCGACGTGGGCGTCTCGGGACCGGCGGCCACCGCGCCCGCGGGCGTGTTCGTGCCCTTCACGGGCGAGTGCGCCGCGAGCTGCGTCATCAGCGCCGTCATGCGCCGGGCGAAGCGGTTCGGGTCTTCCACGCTGCTGCCCTCGGTGAGCAGGGCCTGGTCGTAGAGCATCTCCACCCACTCGGTCACCTGCTGGGACGCCGGCTCCTTCTCCTGCAGCGCCTTCAGGTGCTCGACGATGGGGTGGGAGGGGTTCACTTCCAGAATCCGCTTCACGCGCGGCACGCTCCGGCCCCGCTCACGCAGCAGCCGCTCCACGAAGGCGTGCGAGCCGCCCTCGGGCACCACGAGGCAGCACGGCGAGTCCGTGAGCCGGTCCGACACGCGCACCTCGCGGATGTGCTCCTTGAGCACCTCCTTCATCCGGTCCGCCAGCGGCCCCAGCCCCTTGGCGCGCTGCTCCTTCTCGCGCTTCTCCTCCTCCGTCTCGTCGAGCTTCAGGTCCGCGTGCATCGCCGACACCAGCGGCTTGTCCTGGAACTCCCTCAGCCCCTGCGTGGCCCACTCGTCCACCGGATCCGTCATGTACAGCACCTCGTACCCACGCTTCTTCAGCGCCTCGAGGTGCGGGGAGTCCACCACGGCCTTCCGGGACTCGCCGAAGACGTAATAGATGGCCTTCTGGCCCTCCTTCATCCGCGACACGTAGTCCGCCAGCGAGGTGAGCCCCTCCTCGCGCGAGCTCTCGTAGCGCACCAGCGCGCCCAGCTTCTCGCGGTACTCGGTGTCGACGGCCAGGCCCTCCTTGAGCACCGTGCCGAAGCTCTTCCAGAACGTCCGGTAGTCCTCCGGCTTGTCCTTGGCCAGCTTCTCCAGCATGTCCAACGTCTTCTTCGTCACGTGCTTGCGGATGGCCTGCACCACCGCCGAGTCCTGCAGCAGCTCGCGCGACACGTTGAGCGGCAGGTCATCCGAGTCCACCACGCCCCGGACGAAGCGCAGCCACTGCGGCAGCATCTCCTCGCACCGGTCCATGATGAGCACGCGCTTGACGAACAGCCGCACCCCGCGCTGCTGGGCCGCGTTCAGATCGAACGGCGGGTTCTTCGGCAGGAAGAGCAGTCCGGTGAAGACCTGGTTGCCCTCGGTGCGGAAGTGCGTCCACGCCAGCGGCGCTTCCCAGTCGTGCGTGAGGTGCTTGTAGAACTCCTGGTACTGCTCGTCGGTGATTTCACTCTTGGACCGCTGCCACAGGGCGCTGGCCTTGTTCACCACCTCGAGCTGCGTCTCGGTCTTCTGCGCGTCCCCCTCGCCGGTGGTCTTCTTCACCTGGAGCTTGATGGGGTGGTTCACATAGTCCGAGTACTGCGTCACCAGCTCGCGCAGGCGCCACTCCTGGAGGAACTCCTTCTGGTCCTCCTTGAGGTACAGGGTGATGGAGGTGCCGCGCGTGGCGCGCTCGGCCGGCTCCACCGTGAAGGAGCCCTTGGCGTCCGAGGCCCACTTCCAGACCTGGGTGTCCTTGCCCGCCGCGCGGCTCACCACCTCGACCTGGTCGGCCACGAGATAGGCGCTGTAGAAGCCCACGCCGAACTGGCCAATCAGGTTGACGTCCTTCTGGCCCCGCTGCGCCACCAGCTCCAGGAACTCGCGCGAGCCGGAGTGGGCGATGGTGCCCAGGTTCTTCACCAGCTCGTCGCGCGTCATGCCGATGCCGGTGTCCTCGATGGTCAGCGTGCCCTTCTCCGCGTCCGGGATGAGGCGGATCTCCAGCTCGGAGGCCCCTTCGAGCAGCTCGGGCTCGGTGACGGAGCGGAAGCGCAGCTTGTCGAGCGCGTCCGACGCGTTCGAGACGAGCTCGCGCAGGAAGATCTCCTTATGGCTGTAGAGGGAGTTGATGACCAGGTTCAGGAGCTGGTTGATCTCCGCCTGGAACTTGTGGGTTTCGCGCTGAGTATCGACGGACATGTTTTCTCCGGGCGCCCATCGCGGGGCGCGATCGCCCTCCCTGTAACCATGCGAAACGGGTTGTCCAGCGGCACGGGGACGGGAAGGCGGCGGAAGAGGCCCTGGCACGCCTGCCCGCCGGGTAGGCTACACCTTCTCTGACTCAAGGAGGACAGCGTGGACACGACAGCGCCGGACTTTGGCCCGCCGCAGGGGGAGCGGGAGCTCACCGCGGCGGAGGACATCCGGAATCAGGCCTTTGCCCTTCCTCCCGATGAGTCCCGGGGCTGGCAGCAGAAGGTCGAGGCCCTGAGTGCCCACCTGCGGGTGCTGCGGGAGGGGGGCGGGGTAGCCGCGACCATCGTCTTCATCCCCATGGGGCAGTGGTTCAACGGGCGCCGGGTGCCCATGGTGGGCATCGGCGGGGTAGGGGTGGCGCCCGCACGCCGTGGCCAGGGCTCGGCCACCCGGCTCATGCAGGCGGCCCTTCGCGAGCTGCGCGGCCAGGGCGCTCCCATCGCCAGCCTCTATCCGGCCACCCAGCCGCTCTACCGGCGCGTGGGCTTCGAGCAGTCCGGCTCGCGCTTCGAGATTCGCGTGCAGCTCCATGGGCTCGACTTCCAGGAGCGCACCCTCTCGTTGCGGCCCGTGGAGGCGGCCGACCTGCCGGCCCTCCGTGAGGTGTACCGCCGCTACGCGCAGCGGCAGCAGGGGTGGATCGACCGCACGGCCTACACCTGGACGCGTGTCACCCACCCCCGGGGCGAGACGGCCTATGGCTACCTCGTGGAGGGCAGCGCCGGTATCGAGGGCTACCTCTACCTCACGCGCCGGGTCCAGCCGCACGGCCTGCTCCAGGAGTTGAACCTCACCGATGTGGTCGCACTCACCCCGGCCGCGGGCCGGCGGCTGCTGAGCTTCATCGGAGATCACCGCTCCCTGGCCCGGGAGGTGGTGTGGCGAGGCGGGCCGGCGGATCCACTCCTCTTCCTCCTGCGCGAGCAGACGTACGAGGTGAAGCACCTCTTCACCTGGATGCTGCGCATGCTGGACGTGCCCGCCGCGCTCCAGGCCCGCGGCTACCCGGTTGGGTTCTCGGGGGCGCTGCACCTGGAGGTGGACGATGACCTCTTCCCGGAGAACCGTGGCCGCTTCGTGCTGGAGGTGGACAACGGCGAGGCCGAGGTGCGCCCTGGAGGGGATGGCGACGTGAAGCTGCACGTGCGGGCACTGGCTCCGCTCTACAGCGGCTTCCTCTCGCCCGCCGCCCTCCAGATGGCCGGGGTGCTCGAGGCCGACGAGTCCTCCCTGCGCACGGCCACGGAGCTCTTCGCGGGACCGCCGCCCGCCATGCCCGACATGTACTGAGTCAGGGGACCCACGGCCCGAGCCCCGCCGGGGCTCCACCGCAGGCCTCGCGCAGCCGCGCGAGCGCCTCGTCATAGGTGAGGGACTCGGCGGCCTCCTTCACGGTGGGGGAGACCCACCTCCTCCAGGAGCGCAGGACGGTGACGTGGTGGCCCTCCTCCGTCTCCGTCTCGGAGAGGTGAACGAGCAGCCGCTCCTCCAGGGCCTCGCGCCCCTTGGTCCACTCGCTGTTCTTCTCCAGGCGCACCTCCTTGTCCCGCTCCACCGCCGACAGCAGGGCGCGGGCCTGGGGAGAAAGCCCCTCCAGCGAGCGGCGGCGGCGCGAGGGCTCCATGGCCACGCGGTACACCACGGCCCACAGCACGGGGTCCACGAAGGCCACCTTGCCTTCCACGAGCCGCACCGCGAGCACGTCGTCCGAGGCCCTCAGTATGCGGCCGAGCCGGTACATGAGCCGGCCCTTGGCGTGGTTGCGCCAGCTGCCGTGCACGGCACCGCCGGCCACGGCCTCGACGAGCGAGGTCATCCCCAGGGCGGGCACCTCGGTGATGACACCCTTCGTGCGGATGAGCTCCAGTGCGTCGTGCTCGGTGCGGACCACGTTCGCGCGTGCCTCGCTCTCAGCCCGGGTGGCCGTTGCCGCCGCCGTGGCCCTCATGCCCGTGCGAGCAGCCGCAGGCGGACGCCTCGCCCTCACCACTCTTGGCGGCGTGTCCGCAGTGCGGGCAGCTGCATCCGGCGGCATGGCCCTCGGCCGCCTGCGTGGAGCCTTCCTGGGCCTTGTGGTCGCAGCTACACGCCTTGGCCTTCGTCTCGCTGCGCTGGGCCTCGGTGCGAGTGGCCGGGGTGCTGGCACAGCCGAGCAGGGCCGTCAGCGCCGTGGTGGAGAGGGCCAGCAACATCGTGCGTACGCTCATGACAGGACTCCTTTGGAGTGCAGGGTGGGGTGGGTGGGACGCCAAGCATGCTCCGGGTCCCCGGCCATCCCATGGGCAGATGGGTGGAGGCGTCCTGTATTGAACGCGGTCCACCGCGGGAGGGCGTGGTAGACACACCGTACTGGAGGTTCTCATGGCTCGACGAACGCTGCACTCCGACAAGGCCCCGAAGGCCATTGGTCCCTACTCGCAGGCCGTCGAGGTGGGGTTGGGGCGGATGGTCTTCCTCTCGGGACAGACGCCCATCGATCCCGCGACGGGCGAGCTGGTGCAGGGAAGCGTGAAGGTGCAGACGGCGCGGGCGATGGACAACCTGCGGGAGGTGCTCGCGGCCGGTGGCCTGGACTTCTCCCACGTGGTCCGGTGTGGCGTCTTCCTCGTCGACATGGCGGACTTCGCCGAGATGAACGAGGTCTACGGGCGCTACTTCCCGGGGACTCCGCCCGCGCGCACCACCGTGCAGGTGGCGGGGCTGCCCAAGGGCGCGCGGGTGGAGATCGACTGCATCGCGGTGGTGCAGCCCACCTGACTCAAGGCACTCCTTGAAGTTCTTCGGCCTTGGTTTTCTGGGACATGGGGAAGGGGTCTCCCCGAGGGGCGGTCAGCGGCGCTGGGACTGCAAGTGATGCTGTTGCGTGAGCAGCTCGTCGAGCACGGTGGGCTCGGCGAGGGTGGAGGTGTCGCCCAGGTCCGCCGTCTCGCCGGAGGCGATCTTCCGCAGCATGCGGCGGAGGATCTTCCCGGAACGCGTCTTGGGCAGGCCGGACACGATGCGCACCTGGTCCGGCGTGGCGATGGGGCCGATGACGTGGCGCACCTGCTCCTTGAGCGCGCCCATCATCTGCTCCGCGCTGGCGTCCACGTACTCGGGCTTGAGCGTGACGAAGGCGCACACGCCCGTGCCCTTGAGCTCATGCGGGAAGCCCACCACGGCGGCCTCGGCGACGGATTCGTGGGCCACCAGCGCGCTCTCCACCTCGGCGGTGCCCAGGCGGTGGCCGGAGACGTTGAGCACGTCATCCACGCGGCCCGTAATCCAGTAGTAGCCGTCTTCGTCGCGGCGGCAGCCGTCTCCGGTGAAGTAGAGGCGGGGGAAGCGCGAGTAGTACGTCTCGATGAAGCGCTGGTGGTTGCCCCAGATGGTGCGGGCCTGGCCCGGCCACGTGCGGGCGATGCACAGGTTGCCGGAGACGCCGTTGCCCTCGAGAACGCGGCCTTCGTCATCCACCAGCAGGGGCTCGACGCCGAAGAAGGGCAGGGTGGCACTGCCGGGCTTGCAGGGCGTGGCGCCCGGCAGGGGGGCAATCATCACCCCGCCCGTCTCCGTCTGCCACCAGTTGTCCACCACGGGGCAGCGGCCCTCGCCCACCACGTCGTGGTACCAGCGCCACACCTCGGGGTTGATGGGCTCGCCCGCCGAGGCCAGCAGCCGCAGGCTCTTGCGCGAGGACTTCTTCACGTGCGCGTCCCCCTCGCGGATGAGGGCGCGCAGCGCGGTGGGCGCGGTGAAGAGCACCGTGGCCTTCAGGTCGTCCACCACCTGCCACAGCCGCCCCGCGTCCGGGTAGGTGGGAATGGACTCGAAGAGCACCGTGGTCGTCCCGTTCGTCAGCGGGCCGTACAGCAGGTACGTGTGGCCGGTAATCCAGCCCATGTCCGCGGTGCAGAAGTGCACGTCATCCGGCTGCAGGTCGAAGACGTAGCGGTGCGTGGTGACGGCGTAGACGAGATAGCCACCGGTGGTGTGCATCACCCCCTTGGGCTTCCCGGTGCTGCCCGAGGTGTAGAGGATGAAGAGCGGATCCTCCGCGGCCATCCACTCCACGGGGCAGGTGCCGCGGTGCTTGCTCATCTCCTGGTCGAGCCAGAAGTCCCGGCCCGCCTTCATGGGCACGTCCGCCTCGGTGCGGCGCGCCACCAGCACGGACTGCACCTGCGAGAGGCCCTCCACCGCCTCGTCGCTGATGGCCTTGGTCCGCACCCGCTTGGTGCCGCGCGGGCCCTCGTTGGCGGTGACGAGCACCCGGGCCCCCGAGTCCAGGATGCGCTCGCGCAGGGAGTCGGCGGAGAAGCCGGCGAACACCACCGAGTGCACCGCGCCGATGCGCGCGCACGCCAGCATGGTGTAGGCCAGCTCCGGCACCATGGGCAGGTAGATGCAGACGCGGTCCCCCTTCTTCACCCCGTGCGCCTTGAGCACGTTGGCCACCCGGCCCACGTTGTGCTTGAGGTCTCTCCAGGTGATGAGCTCGTACTGCCCCGGCTCGTTCTTCGCCCAGATGATGGCGGGCCTGCCCGGGCGCGCCTTCACGTGCCGGTCCACCGCGTTGTAGCAGGCGTTGAGCCGGCCACCGCCGAACCAGGAGAAGTCCACCTGGTCCGGGTCCGCGTCCAGGATGGTTTCCGGCGGGTGGAACCACGTGAGCGCCTGGGCCATCTCGCCCCAGAACTCCTCGGGCCGCTCGATGCTCTTGCGGTAGAGGAGCTGGTAGTCCTCCATGCTCTGGATGCGGGCGGTGCGGCCGAAGCCTTCCTTGGGTGCGTAGATCATCGCGAGCCTCCATGAGCAACGCTCATTCCAGGCCGCAGCATGAATGTTCTCGCGGGCCTGGCACCTGCCACGCCGCGTCGAACGTTTCGAAAGGTAACGTCCCCGTCCCGAGGGTAACGCTGGTAACACCGGCCCCCCGCCCCGCTGGAGCCCCGCCGAGCACTCGATAGCGACCGTGTCCGCGGGGCGCATTGCCCCCGGTTCACGAGGTGTCCATCCCTTCACACATCCAGGGGGCGGACACCCATGACGCGAGAGCGGTACCAGAGGGATGGGCAGCCGGGCGAGGCACACTCCGGACCGGCGGCGCACCCCTTGCCAAGTCTGCGCGTCGTGGACGCCGTCGCGCTCGTGGTGGGCATCGTCGTGGGAGCGGGCATCTTCCGGACGCCCTCCCTGGTGGCGCAGAACGCGACGGGCCCGGTCGCCGTGCTGCTGCTGTGGGGCCTCGGCGGGCTGGTCTCCCTCATCGGTGCCATGTGCTACGCGGAGCTGGCCAGCACCTGGCCCCATGCCGGAGGGGACTACCACTACCTGCGGCGGGCACTCGGCGGCTCGTTGGCCTTCCTGTTCGCCTGGGCCCGGTTGACGGTCATCCCCACCGGCTCCATCGCGCTGCTGGGCTTCATCTTCGGGGACTACGCCTCCCAGTTGCTGCCGTTGGGCGAGCACTCCTCCGCCCTCTACGCCGCGCTCTCCGTGGTGGTGCTCACCGGGTTGAACGTGGCCGGCATCCAGTTGGGCAAGTGGACGCAGAACCTGCTCACGGTGACGGTGGTGGCGGGGCTGGGGTTGGTCATCATCGCCGGGCTCTTCCTCGCCCCCGCCGCTCCGGCCCCGGCCGCGGCGGTGACGTCCGAGGGGACAGGCCACGCCGCCTGGGGCCTGGCCATGGTGTTCGTGCTGCTGACGTACGGCGGTTGGAACGAGGCGGCCTACATCTCCAGCGAGCTGCGCGGGGGCCGCCGGAGCATCGTGTCCGCGCTGCTGTGGAGCATGGTGGCCGTCACCGGCCTCTACCTGCTGGCCAACGCGGCCTACCTGCGGGGGCTGGGCGCCGCGGGCGTGGGGCAATCCGAGGCGGTGGCGGCGGACCTCATGCAGCGCGTGGCGGGGCCCTCGGGCGCCCGGCTCATCAGCCTGCTCATCTGCGGGGCGGTGCTCACCTCCTCCAATGCCACCATCCTCATGGGCTCTCGCACCCACTACGCGATGGGGAGGGACTTCCCACTCTTCTCCCCCCTGGGCCGGTGGAGCGCGAGGGCGAACGCGCCCGTCAACGCGCTGCTGGTGCAGGGCGCCATCTCCCTGGCGCTGGTGGGCGTGGGCTTCATCGCCCGGCGCGGCTTCGAGACGATGGTGGAGTACACCGCGCCCGTCTTCTGGTTCTTCTTCCTGCTGACGGGCGTGTCGTTGCTGGTGCTGCGCCGGCGCGAGCCGCACGTGGCTCGTCCCTTCCGCGTGCCGCTCTATCCGCTCACCCCGCTGCTCTTCTGCGCCTCGTGCGCCTACCTCCTCTATTCGAGCCTGGCCTACACCGGGGCGGGAGCACTCGTCGGTGTCGCGGTGTTGGCCACTGGCCTGGTTCCGCTGGCACTCATGCGCCGGCGCACGGGCCACCCACGCAGCAACCCCTTACCTGGAGGCCGTAAATCATGGGGATTCGGAAAGCCGCGGTCGGTGTAGCGCTGTTGGGCGTGTTGGGACTCCTGGGCGGCGCGCATGCCGTGGGGCAGGAAGACGAGTTCATCTACAAGCCGCCCAACCTGGGCCGGGCGGACCTGCCCGAGCGTGCGCCGGACGTGCCGTACGTGCCCACCCCGCAGCAGGTGGTGGACACCATGCTGGAAGTGGCCAACGTGAAGCCAGGGGACGTGCTCTACGACCTGGGCTCCGGAGACGGGCGCATCGTCGTCACCGCGGCGCAGCGCTTCGGTGTGCGCGGGGTGGGCATCGACATCAACCCCGAGCGCATCCAGGAGGCCGAGGCCAACGCGAAGGCCGCGGGCGTGGAGCAACTCACCGACTTCCGGCAGGAGGATCTCTTCAAGGCGGACTTCGGCGAGGCCACGGTGGTGACCATGTACCTGCTGCCGAGCGTCAACAACCGGCTCAAGCCCAAGCTGCTGAAGGACCTGAAGCCGGGGACGCGCATCGTCTCGCACGCCTTCGACATCGAGGGCTGGGAGCCGGAGCGGGTCGTCGAGGCCGACGGGCGCACCATCTACTTCTGGGTGGTGCCGGAGAAGCACGGCCGCGGCGCGCAGTAGGGGCGTCAGCCCTGGGGCTCCCCTCGCTGGAAGGGGAGCTCGATGGTGAAGGTGGCCCCCTGGCCGGGGCCGGCGCTCGCGCAGGTGAGTGAGCCGCCCAGCTCCCCGGCCGCCAGCGCGCTGATGTGCAGGCCGAAGCCGTGACCGTCCTCCTTCGTGGTGAAGCCCTGCGTGAAGATGCGCAGCATGTTCTCCGCGAGGATGCCCACGCCGTTGTCGGCCACCTGGATGCGCAGCCGCCCCTCGGGGCTCCGCTCCACCCGGAGGCACATGCGCTTGTCGGGCCGCGGGCTGTCGAGCAGCGCGTGCCGGGCGTTGCTCAGCAGGTTGATGAGGATCTGCAGCAGCTTGTGCCGGTCCACCAGCACCGGGGGGAGCGAGGTGGCGTAATCGGTCCGCACCTGGATGCCCACCCGCTCGAAGGACACGGTGTGCAGGCGCAGCGCATCGTCCAGGAGCTGGGGCACCGACACCTGCTCCACCACACCCGTCACGCGCGCGTGGGCCTGCTGCATGCTCACCACGGCCTTGATGTGCTCCACGTTCTGGTCGAGCATCACCGCCTCGGCCAGCAGGGCCTCCTGCTCGCTGGTGAGGCGCTGGGCGAGGAGCTCCAGATACTGCGGGAACTGCTGGCCGCGCGGATCCCGGGTGAAGAAGGAGGCCAGGTCGTGCACGTGCTCGCGCAGCAGCGTCGAGGCCCTGGCCACGCCGGACACCCGCAGGGCGCGCAGCCGCTGGGAGAGCAGCCCCGCGGACACGGTCACGCTGTTGAGCGTGTTGCCCACGTTGTGGAGGATGCCGTTGGCCATCTCCGCCATGCCCGCCTGGCGTGACACGTCCACCAGGTTGCGGTGCAGCTCGCCCAACCGCGCCTCGGCCTCCTTGAGGGCGGTGATGTCCCGCCCGAAGAGCGTCATGCCCACCGGACACCGCCCGGCCCCGAGCAGGGGGCTGAGGTTGATGTCCATTACCCGGGACCGGCCCTCCAACGTGAGGTTCAGCTGGATGCGGACATGCTCGCCATTGAGCGTCCGCCCGGCCCGCTCCTTCCAGAGGGCCCGCTGCTCCAGAGGGAGCGCATCGAAGAGGGAAGTGCCGGGGAGGGGCTTTCCCCCGAAGAGCTGGCGGCACAGCTCCGCTCCTGCCTGGTTGAGGGTGAGGATCCGGCCCCCTGGGTCGAGGGAGCACACCGGGTCATCGGTGCTCTCGACGAGGCTGACGAGCTTCTCCTCGCTCTCCCGCAGCGTCCGCAGCGCCTGCTCGAGCGCCGCGTCCGCCTCGTCGCGCGAGGCGAGGAACATCCAGCTCACCAGCCAGCCGCACAGGACGAAGAGCGCGGAGTAGAGGTTGAGCATCGGGCCGCCGGGCGGTGGGAAGAAGGACGGGTGGACGAGGCCCATGTTCGCGGCGGTGAGCAGGCTGAAGAACAGTCCCCATCGCGCGCCCAGCAGGTACACGGTCAACATCGGCACCAGCATGGCCATGGCGTTCACGGCCACGGCTTGCGCTCCGGTCCGCCAGGACTCGGCGCTGATGGCGGCCGTCACGAGGACGCAGAGGAGCCACGCGGGCATCTGGATGGAGCTGGCCCGGCGCAGCCTCCAGAGCATCGTGGTGAAGAGCACCAGGCACGTGAGCTGGATGGCGCCGTGGCGCAGAGGATCCGGCTTTACCCGGAGGAAGTAGGACAGGACGAGCAGATCGAACAGCAGCAGCATCCCGAGGATGCTCACCAGCAACCGTCCTCGGCTGAGCTCCACGGGAGCGCCCTGGCGCAGCGGTTCCGAGAGACACGCATCGAGCCGTGCCAGCACCCAGGCCTTCAGGCCATGGTGCGACAGCGTGGGCAGGGACGGCTGCGACGGCCTGGCTTCAGGCAGCCCGGCTTCCAGGGTGGAAGTGATCGGCATGGTGTGGCCCCCCGTGCATTCCCGATGTCCGGAAATGCTGGAGATCAGGAGAACACGGACGCCCACCGCATGGCGCCCGGCCGCTGCTTCCCGCCGGTGCAGACGTTGATGGCCCAACACGGGATGTCACGACTCCTGTGTCCTGTTGGACGGAGCACACACGCGCGGGTGCGCGGAACGCCGAGCCGCTGACGCCGCTCCCACAGGGCCTTGCGGCTGATGACCAGCATGCGGCTCATACGGTGCTCGAAACCCCCCGAACACCTGTCCGTCTGGCGAGTCCCGTCACCCCCACCCCCTGTCCACTTCCCAGGGGGGCTGACGAGATGCGTCATGCTGGGGCTCCGAGTATCCCCTGGCACGTTGCCGCCAGGGGTGGCATCCGTACCGGAGTCGCAGGGGGAGTGTCTTGGGATTGCTCGAAGGCGTGTTCGTGGTGGCGGTGCACCTGGTCGTGTTGCTCTCGGTGCTCGTGGGCGGATGGCAGCTGGTGATGCTGACGCTGGCCTACAGGCAGGTGCGCGGGGCCCGGCTGGCCATTGATGACTTCATGCGGCCCGTGCAGGGGAGCTCCCCGCCATCCGAGGCCCGGCCCTACCTCGGCGCGACCCATGAGGCCTTCGCCGCGCTCGGCTGGCACTTCGAGGGCTTGTACCAGAAGGTGCCGCAGGGCGAGCCCCCTCAGGCCGACTTCTCCCTGTGGCTCTCGCCGGACGGCACGACGCTCGGCGCGGCGGTGGCCACCCGCGCGGCGAAGGACCCCGTCGAGCGCGCAGTGCTGGTGAGCCAGGACGCCAGCGGCAAGGTGCTGACGACGAACGACCTTCCCGGCACGGGGGACCCGTTCGGCGAAGGCTCGTCGATGGCCACCCTGCTGCACGCGGCCCCGGCGGAACTCCTGGCCTTTCACCAGCAGCGGCTCCAGTCCGAGGCCCGCTCCCCCTTGCGCACCTGGCAGCCCGGCCAGGTCTTCGGGGCCCTGCGCGAGCTGAGCGAGAGCTCGGTGAAGCTCTGGGAACGGACCGGCCATGCCCGGTGGAAGCCGGAGGCTCCCGGGGAGTACAGCTACACACGCAGGGGCGCGTGGCGCTATGCGCGGCAGGCCGTGCGCTCGGTGAGCGAAGTGGGGGCGACCCAGCGGGAGCGCTTGAAGC
The DNA here is from genome assembly GCA_035645295.1 of Archangium sp. Lineage (GTDB taxonomy): Bacteria > Myxococcota > Myxococcia > Myxococcales > Myxococcaceae > Archangium. Next base: position 3,311 of record DASQMW010000266.1, on the reverse strand, counting down.
TGCCGAGGCTGGGCTCGCCAGGGGCCAGCGCGACGCGGACCGGTCCCTCGCCCAAGGCTCCTGCGAAGCGCTCACGGCTCTCCGGAGCGGTCAACGCGGTGGCGCTCGGCGTGTGCCTGTGGTTCGTGGTGCGCTATTGGCGCGAGCCGCCTCCGGAGCCGCCGCGTGCGGTGCCCGCGTTGGGCTCCATCGCGCTCGAGGAGGAGGTGGACGCGGCCTTCACTGCTCCGGCCTTCGCGGACGGACAGCGGGCGACGATGGCGGGGTTGGGCGAGGTGACGCTGTACCAGCGGCCGCTCGGGGAATTGCGGCTGACGTCCGGGCGGCTGGTGGCCGGGGATGCCTTCGCGCTGGATTCGCGGCCCTTCGCCGCGACGCTGCCCGCGGGGACGCATCCCGTCTTCCTCACGGTGGCCGAGGGGAACGGGCGGGAGACACCCGTTTGTGCACGGCTCCAGGTGTCGGAGCGCCCGGTGTCCCGCTGGCGGGAGGCGGGGGCCTACGGGGTGGACTCGGGAACGGCGTCCTTCCGGGATGCCGAGGCGGAGGAGTTCATGGCGGAGCAGATGGGTCCCCTCGGGACGGACCACCCGTTGCTGCCGAAGATCGAGCCCCTCTTCTCCAGCGGCATGGGTGGAGTGGTGGAGGTGGCGCCCGCGCCGGCGGCCAACGTGGCGGTGTTCTCCTCCGCCCATGGCGATGGGGTGTTCCCCACCTGGTTCGGGCTGGATGCCGCGGGGCAGGCCGCCAGCGTCGTCACGTGCTTCGCCGGGCTGCGGCTCGCTCGCCCGCCGCCTGACGGGCCAGCGCCTTCGGAAGGGTCACGGTGAAGGTGGTGCCGGCTCCGGGCTGGCTGTCCACGTCACTCCTGGATGCCGAGCCGCGCCATCAGCAAGGGGCGGGCCTCCGCGTAGGCCTGCTCCAGCTGGGCCAGCAGCTCCCCCGCGCCTTTCAGACCCGACTCCCGGGCGAGGTTCTCCAGCGCCTTGCAGTGCTGGCGCACCCGCATCATCCCGAACATCCCGCTGCTCGTCGCCAGGCCGTGGGCCTCGTGCGCCAGCTGGCTGGCGTTCCCCGTGGCCACCATCTCCCGCATGCGGCCGAGCCGCTGGGGAGTGCGCTCCAGGTAGCTACGAGCCATGTCCGCCACCAGGGTGGGCGAGTCCGCGTCCTGAAGCACGCTCAACTTCTCCAGTTGCCGTACATCCATCGCGAGGACCTGCTGCTCCATAGGACGCGCATTCTGCCCTACCTGGGTAGGGCGGAAAAACTCCCTCCAAATGGCGGGCTCACTTCGCCCGGGCGGCCTCGATGAGCTCGGCGAGGATGGTGCGGTGGCACGCCTTGTCGATGATGCAGTCCTTGGAGCACATGAGGGTGATGGTCTCTCCGCCATCCACGCGGGCCGCGAGCCTGGCGATCGCCTCGCGTTGGGACTCCATCTCGCGCACGTAGCGCTCGCGGTACTCGTCGAGGGAGATGGGGGTCTGGCCCTTGCCCTGGAAGGCGGCGAGGAGCGGCGGACTGGGACCCAGGTCCTTCATCCACACGTCCCACGTCTCCTTCGCCTTGGGGAGCGCGCGGGGGCGGAACCGGCAGATCAGGATGCGCAGTCCATCATCGGGCTCCGCCGGCACGCACCAGCGGCGGGTCTTGATCGGCATCTCCTGGGAACACGGGGTCGGCCCCCGGTCATCCCAGCCACGGGCGCCCGCCTGCTCCTACGCACACCGGGCGTCCAGCTCCTCCAGCGCCGCTCGCAGCACCGCGTGGCCGGGCAGCCTCTCCAGGCCTCTCTCCAACACCCACTGCGCCTGCCTCGCCTTGCCCCGGCGTGCCACCACCTCGGCCACCGCGAGGTAGCCCCTCACGTCCCTCGGCTCCAGGCGCAGCCCCATCACCCACTGGCGCAGCGCGGAGCGCTCCCGCCGCTGCAGCACCAGCACCCGTCCCAGCTCGAAGCGCATCGGGGAGCGCTCCGGCTCGAGCGCCACCGCTCGATCGAGCGCCTCACGCGCCCCGTCCAGGTCCTTGGTGTTCGCCGTCACCAGGCCCGGCCTCTGCATCCCCCGGAGCGCGTATGATAGGGACTCGCGGGAGGACTATTCTCCTCTGGGGGGGGCACTGCGGATGCCCGTCGTCTTCGATGATTCACTCTGGCCCCTGCTCATCATCCACTACCCGGCAACCCAGTCGGACACGGAGTACGAGGAGGGCCTGAAACGGCTGTCCGGCTTCTTGCAGCGGCGGGAGCCGTACTTCAGCATCATCGACACGAGCCGCATCGGCACGCCGAACAGCACGCAGCGCCAGCGGCAGGTGGAGTGGGACCGGAGCCACAATGGGCTGGCCCGCACGTGGGGCCGAGGAACGGCCTTCATCGTCACGTCGCCCTTCGTACGGGTGGCCATGAGCCTCTACTTCCATGTCCGGCCCCTGGGCGTACCGCATGTCATCGTGGCCGATATGGACTCGGCGCTGACGTGGACGCTGGCCCAGATGGAGCGCACTGGTTTCGTGGTCGAGGCCGCGCGCGTGCGCCAGCAGCTCCAGTCGCGCGCTCAGCGGTCCGGCTGAGCCTCACGCTCCGCGGGCTTCCCGGCCCGCCGGGCCTCCGCGGCCCACTGGCTCTCGAGGGCACCCCAATCGGCGACGGCACCGAGCCGGGCGAGCACGGCGTAGAGCCCGAAGCGCAAGCGGAACAGGAACAGGAAGCGCCCGGGGAGCGAGAGCTTCGCGAGGAAGCGCTTGTCGCGGAGGAGCTGCTGGGCCTCGAAGCCCGAGCCCGGATGAACGGGGCGGGGGCCGTGCTCGAGGAGGGGTGCGAAGAAGCCGCGCAGGAGGGTGCGGAGCATCGCCAGGCTCCCGGCATCTCCGGGGGGCCGGGCACCGAGCGCCACCATGGCCTCGCGCATGCCCTGTGCCTCATCCTCGCGGACGGCGTCGACGAGCGCCGCGAAGGCGAGCACCGTGGCGGAGTCGAAGGAGCGGACACAGCCGAAGTCATAGACGACCACGCGGCCATCCTCTCGGAACGCGTAGTTGCCGGGGTGCGGATCTCCGTGAAACAGGCCGTGCCGGTAGAGCGTGCCGATGTAGAAGGAGAACAGGGCGAGGCCCATCCGGTCCCGGACCTCCTGGGAGGGATTCGCCGCCAGGAACGCGTCGAAGGGCTGCCCGGGCATCCAGTGGGTGGTGAGCACGGAGGAGGCGCACCACTCGGGCTCGACGGCGGGGATGAGGATGACCTCGTCCTGGGAGAACAGCCGCGCGAAGGTGGCCTGCCGCTCGCGCTCGAGGGAGAAGTCACA
>DASQMW010000265.1:0-7736 GCA_035645295.1 Archangium sp. | reverse complement strand
GGCGGATTTCGCGGGGGCTGCGCGGGAAGGAGCCCGGCGGATACACCTTGCCCCGCTCGAGCAGACAGACGCGCAGGCCCGCCTCGGCCAGCCGGTGGCACATCACCGAGCCGCCGAAGCCGGATCCAACGATGATGGCGTCGAAGTGCTCGGGCCGTGTGGTCATGCGTACAGCTCCCAGAGGTTGCCGAGGAAGAACTGGCCGAAGCGCGCCAACGCATGGGGACCGCCCCGGGGCGAGCGCATGCTGGCCATCAACGCGAGTAACTGGCGCACGCCGACGGAGAGCACGCCCACGGCCACCACGGGGCCTCGCTCGTCGTGGCCCTCATGCAGGGTGGTGTGCAGCCGGGTGGTGTCCGCCCAGAGGTCGGGCCCCGGATCATCCCGGAGGAACTTGGTGCCGGACAGGAAGTAGGTGCGGCCCTCGTGCTCGAAACGGGCGTCGTAGTGCATCAGCCGCATGAGCGGATCGTCCGAGGGCGAGAAGAGTTGGAAGCGGCCCTCGCGGATGGGGAGGCACTTGGAGAGGGGAGGGAAGGAGAGGTGCCCTCCCATCCAGGCCACGTGCTCGGGGTCCATGAGGAAGTCCTCCATGGAGTCGATGCGGATGGTGGCGTGCAGGGACAGCCGGGTGGTGCGACCGTGACGCACGGGGTGCTCGGGGTCCCTCCTGCCCAGCGCCATCGGGCCGGACAGCGTCTCGTGGAAGAGCAGGTCAGGGGCGAAAGGCATGGACGGGGGTGCTCCTCTTTGGGCTCGTGGTGGGTCGGGTCCTCTCTTGTTCAGAGTGGGGAAGTGGGGGCTGTGATGAGCGCGGGAATGGGCCGGGTGGACGCAGGCGGGGGGAGGGCTGCATGCTGGGAGAGCAAGAGCAGGCCGAGGGGCTCGCGGAGCTGTCACAGCGCGCGCCAGGAGCCTGCTCGTCATGGGGCGTTGATCCCGAGAAGGCAGGAAGACGATGAACGTGCTGGTCACGGGGGCCACGGGCCTCATTGGAAACGCCATTGCCCGGCGGCTGATGGCGCGGGGACACCAGGTGCGCGCGTTGGTGCGAGACCCGGAGCGGGCCGCGCGGTTGCTCCCGGAGGGCGTGGAGTTGGTTCGCGGCGACGTGACGGCGCCGGACTCGCTCCCAGCGGCCATGCGGGACGTGGAGTGGCTGTTCCACGCCGCGGGGATGCCCGAGCAGTGGCAGCCGGATGAGACCATCTTCGACCGGGTGAACCGCCAGGGGACGGTGAACGTGCTCCGGGCCGCACTGGCCGGACGGGTGAATCGGGTGGTGTACACCTCGACGATGGATGTCTTCGCCGCGCCCGAAGGGGGCACGCTGGTGGAGACGAACCTGGACCCCGAGCCGAAGCCCACCGCCTACGAGCGCTCGAAGCAGGCCGCGGAGCGGGAGGCCGAGGCCCTTCGGAGCGAGGGGCTCGAGCTCGTCTACGTGAACCCGGGGGCGGTGTACGGACCGTCCCCCGTGCACGTGGGGCTCAACTCCTTGTTCCTCCAGGTGCTCAATCGGAAGGTGCCGGCCTTGCCGCCCGGGGGGATGCCGGTGGCGTACGTGGACGGCGTGGCGGACGCGCACCTCGCGGCGGCCGAGCGCGGTGTCTCGGGGGAACGCTACCTGGTGGCCGACACACACGTGAGCAATGAGGGGCTGGCGCGGGAGATCCTCCGGGTGGAGGGCGCGGGAGCCCGGGTACCACCCACCACGCCCGCGGCGGTGATGAAGGTGCTCGCCGCGGTGTCCGCGCCCCTGGCGAGGACGTTTGGCTTCACCCCGCTCATCGCATCGGGGCAGTTGTCCTTCCTGCTGTGGAACGTGCGCGTGGACGCGAACAAGGCTCAGCGTGAGCTCGGCTTCACCCCGACGCCACTGGCCGAGGGAGTGGAGAAGACGGTGGCCTTCCTGCGGGAGCAGGGGCTCGTCCAATCCAAACAGTCACGGTAGGAACCGAGCGATTCAGGGCAGCTCGCCCGTGCCCGCGAAGGCTTGCATCCACGCGAGCTCGTTCCGGGCGCGGTGCGGGCAGGACTCCTCGCGCAGCGGTGCGATGGGCCAGCGGTCATAGGCCGCCTTCCTCACGGCGTCCTCCCAGTTGCCCAGTTGAATCCAGGCGGCGATGCACTCCTCGCGGGTGGGGACGTGCTGCGTCAACTCGGAGCCGGACATCTGGAGCCGTAGTCCCATCTCCAATTCCAGACGGGAGGGTTGCTCGCGCAGGCGCGCCCCCACCTGGTACAGCAACCGTCCCAACCACCGCAGCTCGTCCTCGGACAGGTGCGCCTTGCTGGCCCTGGCGCGCTCCAGGAGCCACGTGCCGTGGGACGTGGCTTGGGACAGAGAGGTCATCACCCAGGCATGGTGGCCGGGCGCGTACATCATGTCGATGAGCCCTCTCATCTCCAGGAAGAAGTGCTCGTTCGAGGGCTGCTTCCACTCGCGCAGCGCAACGAGCTTCTCGAGCGCCTCCAACTCCCGGCGCTCGAAGGGAGCCTTGGGTGAACCGCCGGCCAGGAAGGAGACCAGCGCGAGCTGGAGAGTTCGAGGTGAGGGCCCGGCGAGCTGCCCGAGCCGATCCTCCACCGCGGACAGCAGGAATAGACGCAGCGGCGCTCGTTCTTCGAGGGAGACGAGTTGCTCACGTAAAGCCATGAGGAGCAGCACGGACTGGCTGGCGCGAACCTGCTCAAGCATCCACGGTTGCTCCTGCTCCGCCAGGACTGGGTACAACACCATCAGCGGGAAGCGCCAGGCCTGGTCACTCGGCGACCGGGTGAACCCGTCCGAGATCACGTGATTCCACTCCAACGGCTCGGGAAGCAGGGCGCTCTTGCTGAAATCAGGCCGCCCGAGTGCCTGCCAGGCGTCGAAGAAGGCCTGTTGCCAGCCGGGAGAGCGAGGTCGGCGCCCGGCGAGTTCCAGCAGCAAGCGGGCCTCTGGTGTGTCCCGGACCGAGGAATGGGAGAGAACTTTCGGCACCAAGTCCAACCGGTCTGTCTGCAGGTACCAGCACGCGCTCAGCAGCCGGGCGGGTGCGTAGGCGGGTGCAAGCTCAAGGGCCTTGGCCAGCCTGAGGCTCGCTTTCGGGCTGCCCGCGAAGCAATGCATGGTGGCCTGCTGGGTGATCAGCACGGCGAAGGCTTCATCGCCCATCCTCCCCTCGGGCGGCCCCCCCTTCGCCAGCCCTGATTCCGCCTCATATCCGTCGATGGGCCCCATTTCCTCGTCCTCGACGCGCCGCTCGCGTTCCCCGAGCCACTGGAGCGCGGCCCATCCACCTCCCACCACGGCGGGTACCAGACCCAACAGGCTCCAGCGCAACACCCGGCGGCGCGGCCAACGATGCGTCCGCCCTCCAGCCTCCTCCGGCGGTTGCTCGCCACCCGGGGTCGCCAATCCGTCCTTGGTCGATGTGCTCATGGTATCCCGGCTCTTGTTGCTAGCGTGAGTACCATGCTCCATACCGTCAAGAGCAGGCCCCTGTGGCTCCTGCTGCTTCTGGTCTTGCTCCAGGCGGGATGTCTGGCGGAACTGGAGCTCGACGAAGTGGCGGGCCGGTGCGGTCCGCGAGACCTGACGCCCGAGTGCTGTCTCAAGCAGAACCCCGGCCACTGGGAGCGCTGCATCGGCTCATCCGAGATGGCGGAGGCAGCGAAGCGCGCCCCCTCCCTGGGGATGAAGGCGGTGGCCGTCGGCACTGCGGCGACCGTGGTGGCGATGACGCCCCAGATCGGCTCGGCCGAACGCCGGGGCGTGGAGCTGGCTTCGGACCTGCGCTCGAAGATCGAGAAGGTCATCGCCCAGTGCACCCGCAGGGCAGACCAGGAGATCAACGACTACCACTTCACGGGCAAGAGCCCGAGCGCGGAACTCTGCAAGCAGTTCAAGGTGGGCGAACGGACCACGTGGGCGGCGTACCTGGGGCTCTTCAAGCACGAGCAGGCCTGGCCGTGCCTGCGCGAGGCGCTGAACAAGTTGATACCTTCAGAGCGTTACCGGCTCCGTCCTCGCTTCCAGTTCAATAGAGAGAAAGGGGAATGGGAGTTCATGGAGGAGGAATGGGTGAGCCAGATAATAACGGAGCAGGGCTGGAAGGGTCTGGCTGGCACCATCGAGCCGGACATCATCATCTTGGATGAGAAGGGCATCATCGTCCGCGTGTACGATCTCAAGTTCCCCTGCCCGGAAACCAAACCGGCTCATTGGCCAAGGTACACAGAAGGCCGCTGGTTCAATGAATCACAGGGTGGTGTCTATGAAGATATTCTCCATGTCACCCCTCAACTCGTCTCCCCGCGATGGGGAGTGGAACAGATAAAATAGGCGAAGTCCCCATGCGATATCCGAGATTGCGGCACCACACCAAGGGTGGCCGGTTGGTCGCGAGCGATGCATTGCTCATGACCTTCTACATGCAGCACCCCAACGAGCGAATCGCTCCCGCCGTCCTGCGGGCTCTACAAATCATCCGTGAATGGATACGCCCCTGCCAACTCGCCTGGCACGATGCAGGTGAGGGACAGATCGAGCCCCTCGACGACCCCGAATGGGAAAGGCTCCGCATGCGGACATTGAAGCCGGAGCCGGAGCCGCACCCGTCGGCATATCTGGTATTGGAGGGCCAATCCATGGAGGTGGATGATCTCCGTGTGCACTACGTGGGGCTCGATGTCTGCCCCTCTCCCGTGCCAGAGCAAAAGGATGGAGTGAGCGTCCTGTATGTGCGGCTCCCCACGGTGTTCCTGGTGGAGCGGGGCGCGGAGCGGATCCGTGCGCTGGCCCTCGATCTGGCCGCGGAGTTCCCCTTCAACTCGGGGTACGTGGACTTCGTCCTGTGTTCGGACGGCTTTCGTTTTGGCGAGGCCCTCCAACTCATCCAACCGCGCTACCCGGGAGTGCACCTCGCCTCGGACAGGGCGCGCCTCCGCATGAACACCTGGGTGGAGGGGGTGCACTGGATGAACTTCCTCGGGGAGCCCGTGCTCGGGAAGATCGGCGGTATGTCCGGTCTGCGCGCGCACCTGGGACTCCCGGGAATCACCCTCCAGGAGATGAGCGGAGACCGGGTGCTCATCACCCTGGGCGCGCAACCGGAGGTCGGAGACGTGGAGGAAGGCCAGACGCTCCCCCAGCATCGCGCGCTCGCCCGGGTCCTCGAGCCCTACCTGTATCGCAGTGACATGGATGACTTCTACCCGGCCACCGAGGACCTGCTCCGCTGGGAGCGCCGCTTCCTGGACTGACCAAGCCCCTCGCCCCCTCGTCCCCCCTCCAGGCGGCCGGGCACGCCGGGCCTCCCCTGGCCACCTTCCCGCCGCCAGACCTTGCCGGCCCCCCCGGGGAGCCGTTAAAGCGGCGGGGTGCGCTCCCTCTGTCTCCGATGCCTGCGTCCCCAGTCCACGTGCTACTGCGCGCGCGTGCCCCAGGTGGACTCGCGCACGCGGGTCATCTTCCTGCAGCACCCCCGTGAGCGGCGGGTGGCCATCGGCACGGCCCGCATGGCGCACCTGTCGCTGCCCAACTCCGAGCTCCACATCGGCGTGGACTTCTCCGGCCATGCCCGGCTCGAGGCGCTCGCCGCCCACCCCGAGCGCGTCGCCGTCCTCTTCCCCGGCGAGGAGGCCCTCCCCCTGGAGGAGGCGCGGCTGAACCCACCCGAGACGCTCATCGTGGTGGACGGCACCTGGCCGCTGGCGCGCAAGCTGGTGAAGACGAACCCGTTGCTGGCCGGGTTGCCGCGCATCGGCTTCGTCCCGCGCCGCCCGAGCAACTACCGCATCCGCGCCGAGCCGGCCGAGCACTGCGTCTCCACCATCGAGGCGGTGGTCGAGGTGCTCGGAGCGCTCGAGGGTGGCCAGGAGCGCTTCGACACCCTGCTGCAACCCTTCGAGTTCATGGTGGACACGCAGCTGGACCGCCAGGAGACCCGGACGGATCCGCCGCGCAAGCGCCTCTACAAATCCGCGTGGCAGCCGCCCCTGGAGCTGCGCACCATCGCCGAGAACTTCGAGCACCTGGTGCTGCTCTACGCGGAGGCCAACGCCCACCCCGCGGAGCAGTCCCTTCCCTCCGAGCTGGTGCACCTGGTGGCGATGCGCCCGGCCACGGGGGAGCGCTTCGAGGCCGTGCTCGCCCCGCGCCAGCCGCTGGCGCGCAGCACGTCCCTGCACGTGGAAATGCCGGAGGAGCGGCTGTTGGCGGGCGAGCCGTTGGAGTCCGGGCTCGCGCGGTTCCAGGCCTTCCTGCGCCCGGGCGACAAGCTCGCGGTGTGGACGACGTTCGCGTTGGATCTGCTGCGGCGCGACGGCTTCCCGGTGCCCGAGGCGGTGAACGTGCGGCTCGCGTGCGCGCGGGCGCTCAAGAACAAGACGGGCGGGGTGGAGCAGGGGGCGGAGCATCTGGGCTCGCGGCTTCCCGAGCAGTGGGCCCTGGGGCGCGCCGGGCGGCGCATCGCGGCCCTGGAGGCGGTGGTCCGTGCCCTCGACGAGCGCGGCCGGGCCACCCAACCCCCGCCCAGGCAGCGGATGGCGTCGTAGCCACCTCCCGCCGCGCGGAGGAGACCCCCGCGTCACCTAACGGTGCGCGGGGGCGGGTGCTTCAGGGGATTACGTCGGATCCGGCTTCGGCGTCTTGGGGCCGCTGGCGGGCAGCTTCGGCTTGGCGATGTAGCTCTTGGGCAGCTCGCCGGTGAGCGAGTCGAGGAAGGTCACGATGTGCTTCGTGTCCTCCTCGCTGATCTGCTTGCCGAACTGGTGCTGGGCCATCAGCTTCACGGCCGTCTGGAGGTCCTTCACCGAGCCGTCGTGGAAGTAGGGCGCGGTCTTGGCCACGTTGCGCAGGGTGGGGACGCGGAACATCATCCGGTCCGCCTCCTTCTTCGTGTGATCGAAGCGGCCCTGGTCCTTGGACTGGAAGGGCAGCACGAGGCCGAGCTTCTGGAGGGAGCCGCCCATGGCGGGGCCGTAGTGGCAGGTCTGGCAGCCCTGATCCATGAACTTCTTGAGGCCCACCTTCTCCGCCTCGGTGAGCGCGTTCTCGTCACCGGAGAGGTACTTGTCGAAGCGCGAGGGCGTGACGAGCTGGCGCTCGAAGGCGCCAATGGCCAGACCGAGGTTGTTGTAGGTGACGGGATCGGCCTCGCCCGGGAAGGCCTTCTGGAAGGCCGTGACGTAGCCGGGGATGGACTTGAGCGTCTCGACGACGCGCGCCTCGTTGGGCATCGCCATCTCGACGGGGTTGAGGATGGGGCCCTTGGCCTGCTCCTCGAGGTTGGGGGCGCGGCCATCCCAGAACTGCAGGACGTGGCCACCGGCGTTGTACACGGTGGGCGAGTTGCGGCCGCCCAGCTGCTTCTTGTGGCCCGGCGAGAAGGGCTTGCCGTCCACGCCGTACTTGTTCAGGTCGTGGCAGCTGTTGCAGGAGAGGTCGTGGTTCTTCGAGAGGCGGTTCTCGAAGTAGAGCATCCGTCCCAGCTCCACCTTCTCCGCGGTGATGGGGTTCTTCGAGTCCTCGAAGCGGGCCGGCAGCGCCTTGAAGACGGTGAGCAGGGCGCGGTCGATGACGGCCTTCTGGACGGCCGGAGAGGCGGGGGAGGCGGGAGCGGCCGGCTTGGCCGCCTGCGCGAAGGCAGCGGCGCCCGCGGTCGCGGCGACCAGGACGAGGGGTCGAACGAGGGTCTTGAGTTTCATGGGGTCTGCTCTTTCACTGTGCTCCGCGGCCAGGGAGT
>DASQMW010000264.1:0-17934 GCA_035645295.1 Archangium sp. | reverse complement strand
GGGGCGGGGACGGGTGGGTCCCACTCGGGAGGTGTCCCACTCCACGGTTCGTGGAGGACAGAAGGCACGGGGGGCGGGAAGCGAGGGGGCCGCGGCGTTAGACTGGCGCCTTCCCTCACCACCGGAGGAGTTCCATGAGGCATGCCTGGGCCGTGTTGCTCGCACTGGCGCTCGCCGCCACGCCCGCCGTGGCGAAGCCGCCGAAGGAGTCCAAGCGCATTTCGTTGGACGTCACACGCGCCAACGTGCACGACGTGCTGCGGATGCTCGCGGACGTGGGCCGGTTGAACCTGGTGGTGTCCGAGGAGGTACAGGGCACGGTGACGCTGTCGCTGCGCAACGTGCCCTGGACGGAGGCGCTGGACGTGGTGTTGGCCTCGCGCGGGCTGGGCATGGAGCGGCGGGGCAGCGTTCTGCGGGTGGCGTCGCTGAAGACGCTGCAGGAGGAGGCCGAGTCGCTCGCGCGCCTGAAGAAGGCGAAGGAGGAGACGGCGCCGCTGCGCACGTGGCTGATTCCGGTCAACTACGCGCGGGCGTCGGAGATGCTGCCGCACGTGAAGGGCGTGCTGTCGCCGAGGGGCAGCGTGAGCGTGGACGCGCGCACCAACACGCTCATCGTCACGGACGTGGAGGCGCCGAGGCTGCCCTAGGGCGGTGCCTCGGGAGGCGCCTCGGAGACGCGGCCGTACCAGCTCAGGGCGAGCAGCACGTCGCCGCGCCAGGTGGCGGAGAGGCCGCGCTCGAAGTCGATGCCGGCGCGAGCGGTGAGGGCGAGGCCCCAGGGCCCCAGCCGTCCGCGCCCGCCGAGCAGGACGCGCACGGGAAGGCGGGGGCCGCCGGTGCGCAGGAAGGCCTCGAGTCCGGCCTGGGCGCCGAGGAGGGCCTCGAGGCGGGGGCCACCGAGGCTCGCGGTGAGGCCCGCGTGGGGGCCGAAGCCCAGATCGGCGGGGCCGCGCACCACGCCATGGGTGGTGAGCCCGAGCTGCGCCGAGGCCTGGAAGGCCCCCTCGCCCGAGGAGAGCTGCCACTGGCCCGCGCCGCGCAGCTCCAGCACGCCGGTGGAGGGCAGGACGAAGAACTCGCCACCGAAGGCAACGGGCCGGGCCCCGGGCACGGGAGGACTGGCGAGGAGGAAGCCCAGGCCCACGCCCTGGGGGCCCGCGAGCAGAGACAAGTGCGAGTCATCCACGCGGCCGCGCGCGGTGAGGACGGGGGCCTCGGCGGCGGCCACCGGGGCGAGCAGCAGCGTGCTGGTGAAGACGAGGGCTCTCACCGGGCGGTGACCTCCGTGCCGGGCACCCGGCGGATGTCATCGGCGCCAGTGCCCTCTCCGGCGAGCGCGGCGCGGAGGAAGCGCGAGAGGACCTCGGTGATGCGCTCGTGCGCGGTGCCGAGCGGCACGGTGGGAGCACAGCCCTCCTCCACGTCCCGCCGGTCGCTGGTGGTGAACTGGAAGTGGGTGACGCCCTGGAGGACGGCGAGCACCGAGGGAGCGGGGAGCCGGGAGGCGTCTTCCCGGACGCGGGGCAGCTCGGAGAGACAGTCCAACTCACCGGCGAGGGAGAGCGAGGGAAGGGCGAGCGAGGGGAGGCGCCCGGTGTCGGCCGGGTCTGGGTAGCTGGCGAGGAGGGCGAGGGCCGCGAAGCCGCCATCGAGGGCGAGTTTGGCGGACACGACGCCGCCGAGCGAGTGGCCGGCGACGGCGATGCGCGCGGGGTGGACGAGGCCCTCGAGGAGCGAGCCTTTCGGAGGCGAGGTGAGGAGTTCCCGGGCGAAGTGGCCGTTGTCGATGGCGGACAGGGGCAGGTCGAGCGGGTGCGAGGGAAGCGCGACGACGTACCCGAGGGAGGCGAGGGACTCGGCGAGCCAGAGGTAGTCTTCGGGGGGCACGAGGCCGCCGTGGACGAGGACGAGCGCGGGGAGCGGCTCGCCGCCGGTGGGCCGGGTGGGGCGGCCCTCGGAGTCCGAGGGGAAGAGGACGCGCACGTCGACGAGGTCCGTGTGGCGGGCGCGGACCTGGAAGAGGGCCTCGGAGACGGGGGTGGGCCCGGAGCGCAGCAGCCTGCCGGAGGTGGGCGCGGGGAGCGCGCAACCGGACAGGGCGAGCCCGAGGGACAACAGGAGGAGGGACAGCGGGGCCGGCTTCATACGAGGGGCTCGCGGGGGCTCACGGGTGGACCCTGTGTAAGGCCCGGGTCCGGGGTTCGCCAGGGCGAGTGGCGACCCGGGGCGCGCGATACCCTCACCCCGTCCTCTCCCGGAGGGCGAGGGGAGGGAGACGCGGAGCCTTCCGGCCGCGAAGGGCGCAACTGGTCCGATTGTTGGACCAGTTGGAGACGCGCGCGCCCGGAGGGCAAGGGTGGGGAGGCGGAGGAGCTTCCGGCCGCGAAGGGCGCGAACTGGTCCGATGGTCGGACCAGTTGGAGACGAGCGCGCCCGGGAGCCGGGGCTCAGTCGCCGACGATGCCGACGCGGACGCGGTGGTGCTCGGTGCCGAGCGCGGCCTTGAGGGTGAAGTCGGCCACGTCCTCGGCGTAGACCTGACGGCCGCCGGTGGGCAGGGACTCGACGGCGGTGCGGTACTTGCCCGTCTTCACGCCGCTGGGCATGACGGGGGGACACACCACCACCCAGTCCAGCTCGCTCTCCTGCAGCACCTGGAGCGCGCCCCGGTGGTCCTCGAAGGCATGGCGCAGGAAGGGAGGCAGGCCGTGCTCGCCGGTGAGCCCACCGGCCGGGTGCGGGAGCAGGCCCGCGGCGCCCACCGTGACGAGCCGCTGGAGGCCCTCGGCCTTCATGGCGGTGACGATGGCGCGCGTGGCCTGTGTCACCACGGTGACGGCATGGGTCGCGTCCCGAGCGCCGATGGCACTCACCACCACCTCGGCGCCGCGGAGGGCGTCGGCGACGGTGGAGCCGTCCTCGAGGCTGCCCTTCTTCACGAAGAGCCGTCCGTGCTTCAGCCCCAGCCGTTTCGGGTCGCGCACATACGCCGTCACCTCGTGCCCCTGCCCCAGCGCCTCGTGCACCAGCGTGTGCCCGACGCGACCCGTCGCTCCGAAGACCGTCAACCGCATGGGTGTTGCTCCTCCGTGCCCCGTCCCGTGTACATGGGCCGGGCCCGTCAGGCCCTGGCTCGGACGAGCGAGGCTTCCGGTGTATAGCGCCCCTGGCACCGGGTTGTCCGCAAGCTGTTCACGGGACGAGGCGTCCAGAGCCGGCGGGTGGATCGTGGGTTCCCGCTACCGGGACTCACTGTGCGGGCCGTGACGGAGCCGTGGCCCTGTGCGCGGCCTGGGCCAGGTGCTCGACGGCGGCCGTCAGCTTCCGTGAGGGACTGCTCGCCCATCCCCATGGGCACTGACGTGGACCGTTCCATCGACACACTCCTCCCGTGCTGACTTCCCGAGCAGGTTGACCCAAGAGATCACCCCCCGTCAAGCCACCGCGCAGGTCAGGTGTCTGGAGGCCCGCCTTCCGGGGCGGCGTGACTCACTCGCCGGTCAGCTTCGCTTCCAGCTCGTCCAGCTCGCGCTTCACCGACGCGTCCGTCTCGCGCTGCTTCTCCACCTTGCGCACCGCCGAAATCACCGTCGAGTGGTCCTTGTTGAACCGCGCGGCGATCTCCGGGAACGAGCCCTTCGTCAGCTTGCGGCTCAGGTACATGGCCACCTGGCGCGCGTGGGCCAGCGCCTTGTGCCGGCGGTCCTCCTTCAGCGCCTCCACCGGCACCTTGTAGTACCGCGCCACTTCCTTCTGGATGGTCTCCACGTCCACCACCTGCCGGGAGGGCAGCACGTCCTTGAGCACGTGCGAGGCGAAGTCCACCGTCACCGGGTGCCTCGACAGCGAGTGGATGGCGCTCACCTTCACCAGCGCCCCCTCCAGCTCCCTCACGTTCTTCTGGAACGCCCGCGCGATGAAGTGCGCCACCTCGTCCGGCAGATCCAACCCCTCCATCACCGCCTTCTTCTGGAGGATGGCCACCCGCGTCTCGAAGCTCGGCTCCTGGATGTCCGTGATGAGCCCCATGTTGAAGCGGCTGCGCAGCCGCTCCTCCAGCCCGGGCACCTCCGCCGGCACCATGTCGCTCGTCAGGATGATGGCCTTGCCCTGCTCGTGCAGCGTGTTGAACGTGTGGAAGAACTCCCGCTGCGTCTCCTCCTTGCGCCCGAGGAACTGCACGTCGTCGATCATCAGGACGTCGCACTCCTCGCGGAACTTCCGGCGGAACTCCGGCATCCGCTGCTCGCGCACGCTCTCGATGTACTCGTTGGTGAACTGCTCGCTCGACAGGTACACCACGCGCTGGGTGGGGTCGCGGTCCCAGATCTTGTTCCCGATGGCGTGCAGCAGGTGCGTCTTGCCCAGCCCCGTGCCGCCATAGATGTAGAGGGGGTTGTAGGCCCGGCCCGGGGTGTCGGCCACCGCCTGGGCCGCCGCGGCCGCGAGCTGGTTGCTATCGGCCACCACGAAGTCCTGGAAGGTGAAGCGGGCGTTGAGCCGGGGCGGCCGGGCCCCGTTGGACTTGACCGCCTGTGCGGGTTTGAGCTCCGGCGCAGGCGCCAGGCCTGGCACCACCTCGTAGGCCACCCGGGTGGGCGAATCCGTCACCTTGGCCAGCGTCGACTCGAGCAGCCCCCGGTAATGGTCGTCCACCCAGTCCTGGTAGAAGCGGTCCGGCACGGCCAGCACGAGCGCGTCGTCGCGCACGTCCAGGGCCTGCATCTTGCCGAGCCAGTTCAGGGCGTACTCCTTCCCGTCCTGCGTGAGGCGGTCCAACAGCCTCGCCCAGAGATTCTCGGCACTTGGCTGGGGGGGCAGGGGGCGGGCGAGCGCGGTCACGATGGCCTCCAAGGCCCTGGCGAAACCGCCAGGGAGGGGGCCGACCGTGCTAACAGGCCCCCCCTGGGCGATCAAGTTTGCGGCCCCAACCCCTGACATTCCGCTGCCCTACACCCGCTCGTCCGATCTCAGCCCCTGGGGTGGAATCCTCCGCCCCCTCCCGCCGGTTGTGGTGTGAACCCTCCCACCCCCACCCCGTTTCACCCCGGGTGCGAGGCGCAAAAGGGTCCCGGACGCCAGGTCCGGACAACCCGGAGTGATCCGACGTTGACTTGGGTGGGAGATCGGGTTACGAGCGCCGCCTTCCTCAGTCTCGTGGATAAGGGCGCCCGCATCATCGGCGGGCGTTTCGTCGTCCCAGGAGTCCAGCCGTGTCCAAGCGCACCTATCAACCTTCCAAGATCCGGCGCAACCGCACCCACGGTTTCCGCAAGCGCAACTCCACCAAGGGCGGTCAGGACGTGCTCAAGAGCCGTCGCGCCAAGGGCCGTAAGCGCCTGGTGGTTGCGTCCTACAAGAAGTAGCCCCGGGACGCTCGCGTGAAGGCCGAGGGCCAGGCGCCACCTCGCGACGAGCGCTTTCCCAAGGCCTTGCGCCTGCTCACCCGGCGCGAGTTCCTCGAGGTCCAGGACAAGGGTCAGAAGCTTCCCTCTGACTGCCTCCTGGGGCTCGCCCGGCCCAACGCCCGGCCTTACAGCCGCGTGGGCCTGACCGTCTCCAGCAAGGTGGGCAATGCCGTGGAGCGTGCCCGCCTGCGAAGGCTCCTCCGGGAGCTCTTCCGCAAGCGTCACGGGCAATGGCCCCCTGGTGTGGACGTCGTCCTGGTCGTGCGCCAGTCCGCCAAGGATGCGTCGTTCTCGGACCTCTCCCGCGCCTTCGATGGAGTCACCCGCAAGCTGCAGAGGCTCTTTCCCTCCGGCCCCCGGGAGTCCACCCGATGAGCCCCCTCGCCTGGCTGCTCGCGCTGCCCATCCGCTTCTACAAGCGGTTCCTCTCGCCGTTGCTTCCCCCGGCCTGCCGCTTCCACCCCTCCTGTTCCTCGTACGCCCTTCAGGCGCTCCACAAGCACGGAGCCCTGCGCGGCACTCGCCTCATCGTCTGGCGCCTCCTGCGCTGCCAGCCCTTCCATCCGGGCGGCTTCGACCCGGTGCCCTGACCGCCCCACCCCTTCTATGAACGATCTGGATCCGCTCTCGCCCAACTCGGCTGACTCCCAGCGGCGACTGATGGTGGCGCTCGCCCTCGCCATGGCGCTCACCTTCGCCTACACCTACTTCTTCGCCCCGAAGGGGCCGCCGCCCGAAGCCGGGGCCGCGGACGCGGGGCAGGTGGTGGCGGGCACGGACGCTGGCACGGCCGCTCCCACCCCCGGTACGGGTAGCGCCGGGACGCCGCCGCCCGCGGGCCCCCCGGGCTCGGAGGCCGCCGTGGCCGACGCCGCGCCGGCTCCGCCCGTGCGCACGTTGGACTTCCAGCGCGAGGCGGCCCACTACTCCTTCTCCACCCAGGGCGCGGGGCTCATCTCGGCGCCGCTGCAGGGCCCGAAGATGCGCGAGCAGGGGCAGGTCTCCATCGCCGAGGGCTACAAGCTGCTCTTCGGTGGGGACGTGGCGCCTCCGCCGCAGATGAACCTGGCGCAGCCGGTGGCGGGCCAGCCCCTGCCCCTGTCCGTCTCCATCACGGGCCCCTCGCCCCTGCCGGCCGACGCGCGCTACGCCGTGGCCGAGACGGCCCACCCGGAGACGGGCGCCACCTTCACCGCGCGCCAGGGGCCGTGGGAAGTCACCAAGACGCTCCAGTGGCCCAAGGAGGGCTTCGAGCTGCTCTACACCCTCCAGGTGAAGAACACCTCGGCGCAGCCGGCCACCGGCGAGCTGCAGCTGCACTACAACCGCGCCATCGACCCGAACAACGAGCACGCCCCGTCCTTCTTCGGCGGCGTGGGCAACCTCAGCTACGCCTCGTGCCGCGTGGGCGAGGAGGAGCACAAGCTGGCCCCCGAGCAGAGCCTGCCGGACGCGGACGAGTCGCGCGGCCCGGTGCACTACTTCGGCATCGACCAGCAGTACTTCCTCTCCGCGCTCTACCCGCTGGATGGCCCCCTGCAGGGCCGCTGCGACTTCGTGGCCACCGACACGGCGCGCGCCGTCACCGCCAGCTTCCCCCTCACCGCGGCTCCCGGCCAGACGGTGACGCTGCGCTTCGGTGGCTACTTCGGGCCCAAGGACGATGACCTGCTCGCCGCCGTGCCCGGCCCCGCCGTGCGCGAGCCCTCCGGCGCCGCCACTGGGGCCGCTCCCGCCTACAACCCGGAGCTCACCCGCACCATCGACTACGGCATGTGGGCCGTCATCGCCAAGCTGCTGGTGGGCATCATGAAATTCTTCCACGGCCTGGTGAGCAACTGGGGCGTGGCCATCATCCTGCTCACCGTGCTGGTGAAAACCATCCTCCTGCCCCTCACCCACCGCTCCATGGTGAGCATGGAGGCCATGAAGAAGCTCCAGCCGCGCGTCGAGGAGCTGCGCAAGAAGTACGGGGACGACCGCGAGCGCCTGAACATGGAGACGATGAAGGTCTATCAGGAGGCCAAGGTGAACCCGCTCGGCGGCTGCCTCCCGATGCTCATCCAGATGCCGGTGTGGATCGCCCTCTTCACCGCCCTGCGCAACAGCTACGACCTCTACCAGGAGCCCTTCTTCGGCCCGGTGTGGCGCGACCTCACCTACAAGGATCCCACCTACATCCTGCCGCTCGCGCTGGGCATCAGCATGATCATCACCCAGCGGCTCCAGCCGCAGATGGGTGACCCGACCCAGGCCAAGATCATGACCTGGTTCGTCCCCATCCTCTTCACGCTGACGCTGCTCAACTACCCGGCGGGTCTGGCGCTCTACATCTTCACCAACAACATCCTGTCCATCGCCCAGCAATACGGCCTGAGGAAGTGGCTGGAGCGGCGCGAGGGTGGTGGCGGAGGCGGACTGCCGGCGACGGCCACCGCGGGAGGCAAGCGCAAGTGAGCGACGTGCAGGCATCCGAGTCCACTCCGGCGCCCGGTGGCGGCGCCGACATCCGCCCCCGCGTGGAGCGGCTCCTCACCGACATCCTCGGGCTGATGGGCTTTCCCGCCCGGCTCGACTTCAAGGACGCCAGCGATGGCAGTCTCTCCGTCGCCCTGCACTTCCAGGGCGAGCCGCCTCCGGGCGTGGAGCAGGGCAAGCGCAGCCAGGTGGTGGACTCGCTGCAATTCCTCCTCAACAAGATGCTCCACCGTCCGGGCAACGAGCGGCGTTTCCTCCTGGTGGGCGTCGGCGTCCACCCGGAGCCCCGCGGTGAGCGGTTGAAGCGCGAGCAGGTCGCCGCCCAGGCCGTGCCCGCGCCCCAGGCCGCCGCGCCCGCCCCGCAGCCGCCTCCTCCGGCTCCCGCGCCCGCTCCCCGGCAGCCCAAGCCCGCCCGGGGACAGCCCGCCCCCCAGCAGGCCAAGGCCCCCGCCACCCCCGCACGTCCGTCCGATTCGGATGAACGCTCCCAGGAGGTGGCCGAGGATCCCGCCCTGCGCGAGGTGGCTCGCAAGCTCGCCGAGAAGTCGGCCTCCCTGGGCCGCTTCTACGCCCTCGTTACAGTGAAGCAAGATGACCGCGCGCGCGTCCTGAAAGCAGTAGAGGGTGTGCCGGGGGTGAAGGTCTCTTGCGAGGGCGAGGGCCGCAACCGGCGCGTGGTGTTCACTCCGGAGAAGCCTGCCCCGATCCCCAAGCGGAGCATGCTGCCGGACGACGATGACGAGGATGACCTCGAGGGCTGAGCCGCCCTGCGAGGCCCACCGACGAAAGGGCATTCAATGGGCAAGGCCAAGTCGCTCAAGGACAAGCTATACGGCGCGGCCGTCATGAAGATGAGCTTCCGGCTGCGCGGGGACGAGGAGTCCCCCGCCTTCAAGTTCGTCTACCCCGGCGTGCTTCGGGACCTGGAGCTGGAGGACGCCGCGGTCGAGAAGTACATCGAGGAGAACCGCGAGACGGTGGAACGCGCCGCCCGCGGCTCCACTCCGGTGCAGGGCCCGCGCGGCTGATGTCCCCGAGGGCTCGTCCTCCGGTCTGACTCCCCCCGGTCCCGGGTAGGTGTCGCCCGGTGGGCTCGGCCCTCGCGAGGGCGCCGCTGGTGGACGTTCGGAGCGTCCGCTGGCGGTGCCCCGCCTCTTGCTGGCTGGACGCGGAGGGAGGGCGCGCGTAGTTCCTGGAGGCTTTTCCCGCCGGAAGGTTCCGGTGGGCCGTGCCCCTCGGGCACAGGAGGGCCTCTCCATGCGGCGCTCGGTCGTTCTCCCCATGTGCATCCTGCTCGTCTCCGCCTCCGGTTGTGGGGGAGGCAAGGGAGACCCCGGACCCAAGGGGGACCCTGGGCCCATGGGCGAGTCCCTCCCCGGTCCCCGCGGCGAGCCAGGTCCCAAGGGCGACCCCGGCCCCATGGGGCCCGCCGGCAACTTCGCCCGCATCCGCGTCGTGCCGCCGGGCGACACGCCCCTCATCGGCGGCGAGAACCTGCGCAACGCCCTCCAGTCCATCACCAAGGTCTCCGCCGAGGAGCCCTGGCTCCTCTTCGTCGAGCCCGGGGTGTACGACCTCGGCCTCCAGGGGTTGCAGCTCCGGCCCTACATTCACCTCCAGGGCTCCGGGCAGCAACTCACCACCGTGCGCTCGCGCGCCCCGGGCCCCACGTTGGTGGCCGCCGACCACACCGAGCTGCGCTCGCTCACCGTCGAGCACGTGGGCGGCTCCGGGGAGGCCGTGGCCCTCTCCAACCCCTCGCCCCTGTTCCGCGCCCGGGACGTGGTGGCCTTCGCCCATGATGGCGCGGTGCGCACCGTCGCCCTCGTGTCCTCCGCCGGCCCCGGCCCCGGGGGCCTCGAGCGCGTCCAGGCCAGTGCCTCCTCCTCCCGGGGGGAGACCGTGGGCCTCTCGTGCGAGGGCTGCTCCGTGAAGGTGTCCGGCTCCACGTTCCTCGCCCAGGGCGGGGACCGGGCCACCGGCGTCTCCGTGCACGCGGGCACCCTGGAGCTATGGGACTCCTCCGCCTCCGCTCAGGGCGGCGGCACCGAGGCCATCGGGGTCGACGCCGAGGCCTCCCGCCTGGCGCTCGTGCGCGCCGAGGTCTCCGGCTCCGAGGGCGGGCTCTCCCTGGGCATGCGCCTGGCCTCCACCCCCGCTTCCGTGCGGGATAGCACCCTCTCGGGCTCCGGCTCCTCGGGGCGCCAGGCCCGTGCGCTGGAGGTGCTGCGCTCCGACGCCACTCCCCAGCTCGTGGACGTGCAGCGCTCCACCCTCTCGGGCTCCACCCAGACCGTCCGCAGCGCCGAGGGCTACACCATCCGCATCGCCGCCTCCCAACTCCGTGGTGGCAAAGCCGATGGCAATGGCATCGTGTCCTTCAACGGTTGCTACGACGAGAACTTCAACTCCCCTGCCTCACCCTCGGGCCGGTAGCGCCCGCATGTCCTCCCGCGCGGGGGGCGGGTGAGGCTCCCATGACGTCCCCCGCATGAGCTCCCCTCCCGTTACCCTCGCCGCGCTCGCCACCGCCCCCGCCGCTGGCGCCGTCGGTATTCTTCGCCTCTCCGGCCCCGCTGCCCTCGAGGTGGGCCGCTTGCTCGCCCCCGGCGTGCCCGCTTCGCCCACTCCCCGGCACGCCTATCTCGCTTCCTTCGTCGATGCCTCCGGCTCCGTGCTCGATGAGGGGTTGTTCCTGTTCTTCCGCGCGCCCCATTCGTTCACCGGGGAGGATGTCGTCGAGCTCCAGGCCCACGGGAGTCCCCGCCTCCTGCGCATGTTGCTCGCCCGCGCCCTGGAGCACCCCGCCGTCCGCCCCGCGGGCCCCGGTGAATTCACCCGCCGCGCCTTCCTTCATGGCCGCATGGATCTCACCCGCGCCGAGGCGGTGGCCGACCTCGTCGCCGCGGACTCCGAGGCCGCTGTGCGCGCGGCGGCCGCGGGGCTGGCGGGCGCGTTGGCGGCTCGTGTGCGGGCGCTGGAGGAGCCGCTGCGCTCGCTCCATGCGGACCTCGAGGGCGTGCTGAACTTTCCCGAGGAGGCCGAGGGCGCGGATGAGGGCGCTCACGCCCGGGTCTCCGCGCTGCGGGCCTCCGCGGATTCGCTGCTCGCCGAGGCCGGCCGTGGACGGCTCGTGCGCCGCGGGGCCCGGGTGGCCCTGTATGGGCCCGTGAACGCGGGCAAGTCCACCTTGTTCAACCGGCTCCTCGGGGAAGCGCGCGCCCTCGTCGATGAGGAGCCGGGCACGACTCGCGATGTCCTGGAGGCCCGCGTCGAGTGGGACGGGCTCGGCGTGGTGCTGCTCGATACCGCCGGGCTTCGCGATGCTCCCGGCAGGGTGGAGGCGCTGGGCATTGCTCGCACTCGCGAGGTGCTGGGTTCCGTCGACCTCGCCGTGCTCGTGCTCCCTCCCGAGGCCAGTGAGGGGGACGCTCAGCGGTGGCTCCGTGACGCGGGCGCCACTCCTGTTCTGCTCGTGGCCGGCAAGTGTGATGTCCGGGGGGCTCGGGACCGCGTTGACCCTCACCCTGACCCTCTCCCACAGGGAGAGGGGATTGACGCGGGCTCAGCCCGGGATGCGGGCACCCTCACCCCGTCCCTCTCCCGAGGGGAGAGGGGTGTTGTCCGTGGGTCTGGGGACTCCGTGGCGGGTTTGGCGGGGGCTGTTTCCTCCCTGGCTGTCAGTGGGCTCACCGGTGAGGGCGTCGAGGTGCTTCGCTCCGCCATGCTCTCGCGCTTGTGGGGCGGCGGTGCTCCTTCCGCCGTCGCCCTCGTCTCCGAACGTCACGCCGATGCCCTCCGGCGTACCGCCGAGGCCCTCTCCCGCGCCGAGTCCGCCTGCCGCTTCTCCACCCTCGAGGTCGTCTCCGGTGAGGTCGGCCTCGCCCTCGAGTCCCTCGGTGAAGTGTCCGGTACCTCCGCTTCCGAGGCCCTCCTCGACGCCATCTTCCAGCGCTTCTGTATCGGCAAGTAGACACCCGCCCCACCGCCGGGCGCATGTCAGACCCCTCCCTAGACTGCTTCCCCTGCCCGGCCCATTCACCAGGGCCGTAGGAGGACAGGGTGATTCCGATGTGCAACAGCCAGGCGGCGTACTCGGCTCTCGATGCGCTGCCGATGGGATGGGTTGGGGAGATCGTGGACGAGGAGCTGGTGGCTTCGCCCCGGCCGGCGCCTGGTCAGGCCCGTGCCGCCTTCATGTTGGGGGTGGAACTCGGTGAAAGGCTCGACCCGCGCCGCGGTGGGTCCGGCCGTTGGTGCTTCCTGCGCGCTCCCGAGCTCCGCCTCGGCCGCGATGTGCTCGTCCCGGACCTCGCCGGCTGGCGCCGCGACCGGCTCAGCGAGGCTCCCACGCCCCATGAGCCCTTCCTCACGCTCGCGCCGGATTGGATTTGCGAGGTCCTCACGCCCTCCACCGCCGCGCTCGACCGCACCCGCAAGCTCCCCGCCTACGCTCGCGCCGGGGTCTCCCACGTGTGGTTCGTCGATCCCGCAGCCCGCACGCTCGAGGTCTTCCAGCGCGTCAAGCGCGGCTGGCTCCTCGTCGACTCCTACGAGGGCGAGGCCATCGTCCGCGCCGAGCCCTTCTCCTCGCTCCCGCTCGAGCTCTCCGCGCTGTGGATGCCCACCGAGAGCTTCCTGGAGCTGGTGCGCTGAGCCGCTGACGCCCGAGGCGCCTCAGCTCGCCCGGAGCCGGGGCGCCTCTCCCGCCGCCTGCAGCCGCGCCGCCATGGGCACCCGGGGCCTCTCGCCCGCCGCGCGCAGCAGCCGCCTCACCGCCCGCAGCATCAGGTCCGTGTCCAGCGGCGCCGCCAGGAAGCCGCGCGCTCCCAACGCCTGTGCCTTCACCACGTCCAGCTCCGGCACCTTGCCGGCCGCCAGCACCTGCGCCACCGGCCTGCGCCTCAGCGCCTCCAGCGACGGCAGCGGCGAGAGCACCACCGCCCGCTCGTCCGCCGCCAGCACCTGCTCCGTGCTCGCTACACTCGCCCGGAAGCCCGCCTCCCCCAACACCCTCACCAGCCCCGCCGCCGCCGCCGCGCCCCACCCGTAGAGGAGCACCGCGCCCGTCTGGGGCTCCGCCACCTCCGGGAGCGCCAACAGCCCCGCCAGCTCCTCCACGTCCAGCGGCTCCAGCAGCGGGAGGTCCAGCGTCTCGCGCTCTGGATTCAGGTCCGGCAGGAGGATGCCCCGCGCCTCGTCGAAGCGGCTCCCCTCCGTCAGCGCCGCCATGCAGCCCTGGTTGAGCGGCATGTCCGCGTCCGCCTCGGGCAGCGTGATGGCTTCCACCTCCGCCCGCTTCGGCGCCGCCTCCGCTCCGTCCTGGTAGAGCCGCTCGATGGCCCGGCCAATCGCCGCGTCCGTCGCCAGCCACGGCACCACCCGCGCCTTGCGCGCCACGCCGCGCACCGCGTCCAGGGACTGCGGGCTCGCCGGCGCGGCAATCGCCACCACCAGCACCATGTCCCGAGGGCCTTCCAGCCGCAGCGGCACCACCCGGTGCATCTCCGCCAGACGCCTCGGCACCAGCTCCGCCAGCTCCAGGTTCAGCCGCTCGGCGTCCAGGTCCATCGCCGGCACGCCCGTCTGGTGCGCTAGCGCCGCCAGCACCTGGTCCGCCGTGCAGAAGCGCAGGTCCACCACCACCTGCCCGAGCGGCACGCCCCATTTGCGCTGGTAGGCCAGGGCCGACTGCAACCGCAGCCCGTCCAGCACTCCCAGCTCCACCAGGATTTCGCCCAGCCGCTTCTTCGTCTGCATTGGCTGCTCCCCCTGCGTGCGCGGCTCTCTAGAACATTTCCTCCCGGGCTGTCTTGTCTGTTCGCGTCACAAGCTTACGTCCTGGCACGATTTCCTGTCTGTCTTCAGGGGCTGTCTGGTTATCCAGGGCGTGCGACAGGGCTCCGTGTCCGGTGGCCGACGGCTGCGGAGGCGCACCGGCGTCTTCGCGACCCGCGCTTCAGCGGTCGCGGGCCGGAAGAACGTCTGCCTCGAGTCGCTGCGGCCCAAGGACGCGCCTTGAGCCCTCATCTCCCCTGAGCCCGCGTGGCCCGCGGTGGAGGCAGGGGGTTCAACCCGGGGTCCGTTCGACCTTACCCATTTCTTCTGAGGGTCCATTGATCGCGGACGCAGAAACAGACCGTCCGCGGTGTCTTTAATCGGGACCCTGTAACTACCTGAGCCTGCCCCGATTTCGTGGCTCTCCCGCAGGTTGTGTGAATCCTGGGCACATACGGATAGCCGCAAGAGCGAGGCTCGCTTGCTCGCTACTGCAGAACCACACGAAGTGCGGGAGAGCCACGTAACCGGGTCAAGCCCATCACCAAGCAGGGCTTCGACTTGGAGGACGTGCGCGCCCTCACGTGGACGGGGTTGAAGCGCATGGTGCAGCTCGTGCTTCTCGCCTACGGCTTCCTCGCGCTGCTAGTGCACGGGCCTCATAAGCAGGTGGAGCGCATCGCCGCGAGCTTCAAGGCGTTCGGCCCGGTGCCGGAGTACATTTACTACCGGCTACTTGAGGGCATCGGCCGCCTCCTCCGGGACACCATGGAAGGTGGGCCATGAGCTTCAGAAGGAGCTGGAA
The DNA here is from genome assembly GCA_035645295.1 of Archangium sp. Taxonomy (GTDB): domain Bacteria; phylum Myxococcota; class Myxococcia; order Myxococcales; family Myxococcaceae; genus Archangium. The sequence continues at coordinate 3,462 of DASQMW010000264.1, read as the reverse complement.
TCCGCGCCTGGCCTGAAGGAGACCCTCCGACTCAATGTCGAGAAGCACAAAGTGAGTGAGCCGACAGCGGGAGGATCATTCGCCTCGGACACTTCGGTTCTTGATCTGCCTCCTCATTTGAGGTACCAAAACATGAACCAAGCGGAGGCCCAGTGGAATCTACTGTCGTCATCAAGCAGCCGATTGAGGTCGTGAACGAGTTAGAGGCTCTCGGTCTTGACGCGGACGATCTCCGAGAGGCTGTCCGCTTGGCGGATGTGTTCCGTGGGACCTTGACGCCGCACCACCCCACTTACTTTGTAGGCATGGCGCCACAGGCCGAGACGGTGAAGGTGCTGAGCGATCTTCTGGTCCCGAAGGGGTGGGTCCGACGCGACATCAACACCTCGCCTCGGTTGGTGAGTCCGGATGGCCTCGTCTCCATCGCTGTCAATTCCGGCGACGAGTGGACAGGGCGTCCGCTTGCGAATCCACGGACGCGCTCGGCAAAGGGCTCCACCACGCAGAACGATATCAAACGGAACGCGGAGCAGTACCCGCTACCTATGGATGTGCCGGTCTCTTATCGACCCAAGCGCGCGCTGCCCTCAGTTGCGGAGCTGCCCGCCATCACGCCGCTGTCCGCAACCACGACTTGGTTTCTTCTTTTCTTTGCTGCGAGTGATGAGGTTCGCTGCGAACTCTCCCTGCCCGTGAGTGTGGACGAGGATGAGCACGCCAGTGAATGGCGTAAGCGCATCATCCTTCCGTCGATTCCGACCGAGCCTGGTCCGCGTCTACGAAAGTCGCAGGACGAGGTGGAGTTCGACGTTCCGGTCATGCGCAAGACGAAGTAACGTTACCGTTATGCTCAATCCATCGCGACTGGCCCTGGCTCGACGACGTCGAGGTCTGACGCAAATCGGGCTCGCTAGGGAATTGGGCGTTTCCGCACGTATGGTTGCCTTCTACGAGTCAGGAGAGAAACCGCCAAGTGACGAGACGCTCGAGAACATCGCGAGGCTGTTGAAGTTCCCCATCGAGTTTTTTGAGGGGGATGATCTGGAAGAAATCAAGCCAGAGGAGGTGAGCTTCCGTGCGCTCAGTTCTCTGCTGGCGCGCCAGCGCGATGCGGCTCTATCTGCTGGGTCCTTGGCATTGGAGTTGAACCGATGGATTGAGCGGCGCTTCACTCTCCCCGCGGTAAACCTACCCAACCTTCGGCACTTCGAACCCGAAGCAGCGGCAATGGCATTGCGCGCTGAATGGGGCATTGGTGAGCGCCACATCAAGAATATGGTTCACCTTCTGGAAGCGCACGGCGTTCGGGTGTTTTCTCTCTGTGAGTACCACCGAGAAGTCGATGCTTACTCCTTCTGGAGGGCTCAAATACCATTCGTCTTCCTCAATACGATGAAGACGCCCGAGCATAGCCGCTACGATGCTGCTCATGAACTCGGGCATCTGGTGCTTCATCGTCATGGTGCCCAAGGAGGACGTGAAGCGGAGTACCAAGCCAATGCATTCGCTTCCGCATTCTTGATGCCGCGAGCGAGCGTCATCGCACACGCGCCACGCTATCCGAAGTTGGATTACGTGTTGAACCTGCGAGAAATTTGGGGCGTTTCGGCCGCTGCACTCGTGCGTCGACTTCACGAGGTCAAGATGCTCTCCGACTGGTCCTACCGCGCGCTTAGCATTGAGATTGGCAAGCGAGGACTTCGCACCGACGAGGACACCGGAAGCCAGCGTGAGACTTCGCAGGTACTTCAAAAGGTCTTCGTCCAACTGCGCGAAGAGGGCGTGACAAAGGCGGACGTAGCCCGAGAGCTGCAAATCCACACGACTGAGCTCGATGCACTGATTTTCGGCCTCGTAACGATGTCGTCGGTCCCCGGTGGGCGCAGCACTGACTCCGTGCCGCAGAATCAAACACCTCAGAATCGAGCAACTCTGCGCCTCGTGCGATGACCCGCCGGAGGCTGGTGAGGCAGCAACGACACGGGGCTTTCACTCAAGTGGCTGGAAGAGTTGCAGTACGTCCACGCCAAGAAGGCGGCTTCTCTCTCCTCGGGAGCGCGCGTCACCGTCCGCGGCCGCGTGGATGGGCTGCTGATGAATGTCATCGTGAGGGAGTGCGAGTTCCTTGGCCTTTAGTTGACTAGGCGGATGGCCGCCTCTTCACCTGAGGCGGCTCCCAGGGGCCCCTCAGGGCCAGCGCCAGACGGCGCTCACCGGCACCTCGCGGTTCAGCACCGCGGCCCCTTCCTTGGAGCCCTCCCGCTTGGGCACGCGCCCGTCCGGGTTGCCCAGCACGATGCACACGGGGATCTTCCGCCCATCGGGCAGCACGGCCAGGGTGTAGTGCCCCATAACGGCGGCGCGCTCCACGTTCGTCTCAAGGTCGTAAATCCCGGGCCCCGTCCAGAGACGACCGTGCAGCAGCGTCCCTTCGGGCATGTTGCCGTCTCCCACCGTGAGACGTCCGATGACAGGGCCATCCGTGTAGACGCCCTCCTCGCTCATATCGCCAGGCTGGTTGATGTCCACGACGGCTCGAAGCTCGCTACCCGTCCGAACCTTCAACTCCTGGAACATGGCTTCGGTCGCCTCCTTGGGGCAGTCTGCGGGCTCCGGGGGCTTCACCTGGGCGGCGGGGCAGCCGATGCCGGCGGTGGCGCACAGCCAGGCGGCGAGGAGACTCGAGGGGGTGGAGCGCGAAGGGGTGGACACAGGAGGGCTTCCTTTCTCGGGGCCAGAACCGGGCAGAAGCGCCTCGGGTGGGGGCGCGAGTGTGGAGTGCACCAGCCACAAGGCAAGGCAGAGCACGGTCAGGCCCGCGAGCACGACCAGGGACCACCTGGTGCGCCTCGGGCCTCGTGGTGCAGCAGGAGCCTCCTGATGCGCCTCTTCCTGGTGCGCTTCCCCCTCGGGTGGCGGTGCCTCCTCCGGGGCCTCACGCGCTGCAGGTAGCAGCTGGGCCGGCTGTGCTGCCGCCTCCTGGGGGAGGGTCTCCGCCGGACGGTCCTCAACGGCGAAGAGCGGCACCTTCCAGGCGGGGGACTGCCGCACCTTCTCGACGGCCTCCTCCAGCGCCTGGAGCAGAGCCTCGGTATCCGGGTACCGGTCCTCGGGCCGTTTCTCCAGCAGCTTCAGGGTGATGTCGCTGAGGGCGCGCGGTGCCAGGGGGTTGAGGACGTGGGGGGCGGTTGGAGGGACGCTGGCGATGGCGGCCAGCAGTTCCTTGTCCGGCAACTCTGGGTTGAACGGGTGGAGGTCCGTCAGGCCCTGGTAGAGCAGCACCCCCAGTGCGTACAAATCCGCGGGCACGCCCCCCTGGAAGGGCTCGCCCCGCTTCCACGCCTCGGTGCGCGTGTAGGCCAGGAGCTCGGGCGGCACCAGATGCAGGACGCCCTCGGGCAGGCCCAGCGTCTGAGTGAGGGCCCCCGGCAGGCGCACGGTGCCGAAGTCGATGAGGAAGGG
>DASQMW010000263.1:0-59890 GCA_035645295.1 Archangium sp. | reverse complement strand
CCGGCGCCTCCGAGACGTGCAACGTGCTCGTCCCCCCCAACGAGACCAAGGCCTACGTCATGGTCAAGGGGACCACCAGCGCCACCTACTCCCTGGACATCACCTACGTCCGGCCGTGACTCCAGACCGGGGGGCGCGGGGCCTTCAGCCCCACGCCTCCCTGGCTGGCTTCTCCCTGACGCCTTCCTCGACCGCCCGCCCGTGCAATAGAATCCGCTCCCGGCCGTCTTTCCCTATGAGTGCTGAAACCGTGGTAAACGGGAAAAGTCGCCACACAGGTGCCGCAGCGTTCGGGAGCGTCCATGTCTGGGAAGCAGTCGCGTACCATCCTGCTGTTGATTCCGCTCCTCCTCCTGGGAGTGCTCGGCGCCTGGTGGGGTCTGTCCAGGCCCGCGCAGCCGGCCCAGGTGGAGGCGGCACCTTCCGCCCAGGCCGCGGCGGCTCCGCAGCAGGCCGCCCCTCCCCCGCCGAGCCAGCCCGCCCAGAAGACGGCGGACGGCACGCGCGCCTGGGTCCCCGGGACGCTCTACCGCTACGCCCTGAGCGCCGACCAGCGGGTCGCCTTCCGCAAGAAGCAGCCCAACGCCCAGACGATGCCGGAGATGAAGTTCAACCTCCAGGGCGAGTGGAACGTGGGCGTCGTCTCCGCCACCGCCGAGCGCGTCGACGCCCGGGTGCAGCTCAAGCTCTCCCACCTCTCCGTCCTCGTCGAGGGCAACACGGTGGCGCCCGAGGCCCGCAACGCGATGGGCACGGCCCTCGAGCTCCCCTTCTTCCTCTCCATGGACAAGACGGGCCTGGTGGTGCTCACCCACTTCGAGAACGACGCGGACTCGCTGGTGCGCGGCATCCTCCGCTCCCTCGTGGCGGGCTCCCAGTTCGTGGTGGCCGGCGTCCCCCAGAACACCTGGAAGTCCGAGGAGCACGACACCACCGGCCGCTACACGGCCGAGTACGCGCGCCTCAACCCCGAGCGCTTCGAGAAGAACAAGAAGTCCTACTCCCACCTCATCACGCCCCAGGGCCTCGAGCCCATGGACTCGAAGATCACCATCAAGGTGCGCTCGGGCGCCACCTTCGAGCTGGAGAAGGATCTGTGGGCCCGCTCCCTGGACGCCTCGGAGCAGCTGGACGTGGATTCGGGCGAGCAGTCGATCGCCGCCGTGTACGAGAATTCCATGAGCCTGCGCCTGAAGCAGCGCATGTACGATCCCTCGCTGTTCAACTCCTTCAAGGACCGCAAGGCGGCCCTGAGCTCCGCGCCCATGACCAGCTTCGCGGGCGTGCAGCAGGATCCGCTGGATCAGTACCGGCAGGTGCTGGGCGGCAAGAACTTCGACATGCTGGTGAAGGAGCTGCGCTCGCTCCCGAAGGATCCGCTGGAGCGGGACGACGCGCGGACCCAGGCGCTGGAGCAGATGCGCGCGCTCTTCATGCTCCAGCCCGGCGAGGCCCTGAAGGTCCCGGAGGTCATCCGCTCCGGGATGGATCCCCTCGCGGCCAGCCCCATGCTCGGCGCGCTCTCCGCCGCCAGCACCAAGGAGTCCATCCAGGCCCTGACGGCCGTCAGCGGCGATGGCTCCATCCCCCACGACATCCGCATGGACTCCGTCGCCGCCCTCGGAATGGCCGGCGAGCCCAACCGCCAGGGCGTGGACGCGCTGCGCAACCTCACCCGTGACGCGGATCCGATGCTGCGCGACACCGCCACCCTGGCGCTCGGCAACGCCGCCTTCCAGATGGGGGACACCCAGGAGCGCGACGCGGAGACGCTCGTCTACGAGTTGAACAACGGCTACCGCTCGGCCTCCACGCCGGAAGCGCAGGCCCTGGCCCTCCGGGCCCTGGGCAACACCCGCTCCCCCACCATGATGGCCACCATCCAGGACGCGCTCGGCTCGCCCAACCCGCAGCTCCGCGTGGCCGCCATCGAGGCGCTGCGCAACGTGCCGAGCGCCGATGCCGACCAGCTCCTGTCCCAGTACCTCATCGCGGATCCCGCCATCGAGGTGCGCCGGGCCGCCGTCTTCTCCTCCGGCTTCCGTCCCCTCCCGCTCCTGCTCCCCGCGCTGGGGCAGGCCCTGCGCACGGATGCCGCGGACGGCGTCCGCGTCGACATCGTCCGCCTCCTGGGTGCGCAGCGCGCCGTGGTGCCCGAGGCCATGACCATGCTCTCCTGGGCCGCCCAGAACGATCCCAACCCGGAGATCCGGCAGGTGGCCCTCATGTTCGTCAACACCCCCACCACCCCCGTCAATCCGCAGGCGTCCCCCTCCACCCCCTGACGCCCCTCCCAGCCCCGTGCCTTCCCCGAACCGCTGGCCTCTGGCCGGCGGTTTTCTTTTTTCAGCGGAACTTTCAAGACAGACAAAAACATTCTGGCGCGAATGACATTTCAACCCATACGTAACACTGCATTCCTAGAAAAACTGAATGGGTGGGCTTCTCTTCCACCCGTACTCCAGGTAATAGTGGGCACCCCCGATGACGGGAATTGGAGAATATCCATGTTCAAGACTGCGTTTCGCACTGCCGCGCTGGTCGCGGTGGTTGTGCCGACCCTGGCTGCCGCTCAGGACTATTCGGACCCGACGGGCACCTACGTGGTGGAGCCGAAGTATCCGGCCGCCACGTATCCCTCCAGCTACAACATGAACAACACGGTGCCCTGGGACACGGGCATCCTCCCGTTCAACTCGTCCAGGACCTATACGACGCCCGAGCAGGACACGGTCGTCAATGACGAGTCGAGGATCCTGAGCGCGCCCGTGTACTACGACTTCTCGGACGGTCTGCGCGACGTGAACTACCTCCAGAAGGTCATCCCGGAGGCCAACACGCAGTGGGTGCCGGTCCCGACCCAGACCCAGCCGACGACCAACACGGCCCAGGTCTTCGACAAGAGCTTCACCCGCGACGAGAAGTTCGGTAACAACATCTTCGGCGGCGGCTACTACATCAACGCCTACATCAAGGCCACCACGGCCTCCTCCTCCGGGCCCAAGCAGGTCGAGGCGCTCGGTGAGGGCTATGTGTTCGGCAAGGCCTTCAACGTGGAGAAGGAGATCGTCCGCGGCCGCGCCCATATCAATGGCCAGCAGGGTGGCAGCAACACCGGCACCGCCGCGCTGTACGCCATGGGCCAGCAGATCTGGTCCGCCAACCTCTCCTACAGCTTCGCTCCCACGCCGATCAACTGGAGCCGCACCTTCTTCAACGTCTCCAAGACCTTCATGATCGGCCCCGTGCCGGTGACGGTGAAGGCGTCCCTCTCCGGCGGCGTCCGGCTGACCGTCACGGGTGAGGTGAGCCCGACCGTCGCCCGGCTGAACGTGAACGCGGGCGGCTTCGCCAACGTCAGCGCCTCGGCCGCGGTCAACATCGTCATCGCCAGCTTTGGCGTGTCCTCCGACGTGCGCCTGGTCAACGTCAACCTGCCCAGCTCCGGCGAGCTCTTCTGGCCGTTCTGCACGCTCGACTGGAAGCTCAAGTCCGACCTGCAGCTGAACTACCTCTCCGGCACCCTGCAGGGCTTCGTCAAGGTCAAGCTGCTCTTCTTCAAGAAGACCTGGAACGTCGTCATCGCTTCCTGGCCGGGCTTCACCAAGAACTTCAACCTGCTCAACATCTACGGCTCGCAGAACCTCGGCCTCTGCTGATTCCTGGCCCTGGCCGCACTGCCCTCCCCCGGGCAAGCAGCCCGCAACGACAAACGGCTCCGCTCGCGCGGGGCCGTTTTTTTTTACCGGGAGCGCAAGACATCATTCTGGAAACCGTGCATAATTATCTATCAGCGATTACCGGGTAAGCTGCCTATACCCTCGGGTTCAAAAAGCCGAGTCCATCAGGGAGCGCTCGGGGAGACACCTGTGCCGCATGAAGCGGGCATGGCAAGCAAGGGGCTGCCCATCAAGGGAAGGCCACCGGTGAGGACGTCCGAATGATTCGAAAAATCTGGGGTGGCATCGTCGTCTTGGCGGCTGCGCTACTGCTGCCGGAGCAGGCGCAGGCGCAGGTCATCATCTCGACCCGCTGCACCACCGACAATCTGGATACGAACGCGAAGGCGGAAGCGCGCGTGGAGTGGGCTCGCAAGTGCGGAACCATCCAGAACGTGGGTGACCCGACCGCCTGGTACGACACGGGCCTGAGCGCCGCGACCGGCGGGACGCTGAAGGACTACCTGGAGTCGGATGTCGGCCGCAATCCGGACGGCGAGGGTGCCTTCACCGGCCCGGGCTACGGCTTCAAGGTGAACTACAGCGCCATGTTCGCCGTGTACCTGTCCGGCCCCACCTACCAGTCGCAGGACAGCCGCCAGTACTACTACTGGTGGCGCGACTCGTGGCGCAAGAAGGGCCGGGCGCTCTACCCCACCTTCAGCACCTCGACGGATATCGAGGCCACCAACAACAAGCAGCTCTTCCCCCATCCGCAGCTGCTGAACTGCCAGCTCTACACCGACCAGAACGGCACGCAGCCGGCCACCACGCCCTTCCATGTGAACGGCTACTGCGAGGCGGCCTGCTACACCCCGGAGCAGGAGATCCTCTTCTCGGATGGGTACGTGCCCATCCTCGACGCGTTCAAGGGCCTGCGTGAGGATCTGATCACCCTCTCCCCCCACGCCACGCTCGACAACGTCGAGCTGCAGCAGAACCGCACCTACAGCTACACGCGGGAGCTGCGCGACGCCGAGCACAACATCTTCGTCATCAGCACCCGGTCCGGTGGCCAGCTGCGCGTCACCCACGAGCACCCGGTCATCAACGGTGAGGGCCGGATGGTGCAGGCGCAGACCCTCAAGGTGGGCGACGAGCTGGTGAAGGCCGATGGCAGCCTGGATCCCATCGTGGACATCCAGAAGGCCACGCACTTCGGCAAGGTCTACAACATCGCGCCGGTGACGACCGACCTGGTGTCCAACGTGCTGGTGGCGCAGGGCTTCCTGGTGGGATCCGTGCGCTTCCAGAACGACGAGGTGGCCTACATCAACCGGATCATCCTCTACCGGGGCGTTCCGGCCGAGTACATCCCGTAGCCGTCGCAACCCATGGGTGACGCCGGTCCCCGTGCGGGCCGGCGCCACCCGGCGTCCGACCTGGCATTCGCTCTTGTGAGGTTCGAAGTCCGATGAAGTCACCCAAGAACATGCTCGTCATCGCAGGCCTCGGGGTGCTCGTGCTCACCGCGATGCTGCTCGCCCGGGGAGGCGAGCCGGAAGCGCCCGTGCGCGAGGCCACTGCCCCGGTACCGGCGGCGCCCTCGAGACCGGCCCCCGCGCCCCCGCCCGCGGAACAGGCCCGGCCCCCCTCCCCTCCGCAACCGCCCGAGCTGCTGGCGGCTCCCGAGGAAATCCCCGGCGAGGAGGGAGAGCACGGGGAGTTCACCACCACCACCGATCTGGTGAAGCAGAAGATCTTCAAGACGGAGCCCAAGCTCGCGCAGTTCGACTACTTCCGCGAGCACGTCCTGCTCGACTCCAACGGCCGCAAGGACTATCAGGCCCTGCTGGCCGACAAGACGATGTACGAGCAGCTGCGGCAGGCGCTGCTCCACCCCACGGACGCCAAGGAGTCGGTGGAGAGCAGCTTCAAGCGCCTGATGCAGATCGACTACCTGCGCGAGGCGCTCGCGTGGAAGGAGAACCCCGAGCGGTCGCACCTGATCTCCGCGCTGGAGAACATCATCCTCGAGGACTCCTTCGGCCCGGGGATGAATCCGGACGTGAAGCGCTCGCTGGCGGCGACGAAGTTCGAGCTCTTCGAGCTCCTCTACAGACAGGATCCCGAGCGCGCGCGGGCCCTGGTGGAGGCCGCCCGGGGAACGCGGCTCGAGAAGCTCCTGGAGCACGTCGCCACGCGCACGCAGCGAATCGTGGCGAAGGAGAAGGAATTGAGCCTCCAGGCGCAGCGGACCCCCACGCCTTGAGGAATAATCCCCCCGAAGTCCCATCTCGCGGTGGCTGTCGTCCAACCGCTTTCAACCCGTTTGATCGAACAAGAGGAGAGAAGATGCGAACCATGAAGGGATTGTTGGTGACGGCTGGCCTGACGTTGGCGGCGGGCAGCGCGATGGCGGCGCAGTCCCAGGAGGCCGAGGCCTCCGCGCCGGTGATCCAGGGCAAGTTCCTCCGGGCGAAGGCGGGACGGGCCGTGGCGGGCGAGTACATCGTCCTGCTCAAGGACAAGCCCCACGCCGCGCTGCCGCCGGTGGCGAGGGAGGGCGGCGAGCTGGCCCGGCTGCATGGCGTGGAGATCCTCCGCACGTATGAGCACGCCTTCCGCGGCTTCCTCGTGCGCGCCACCGAGGCCCAGGCCCTGGCGCTGGCCGAGCATCCCCGGGTCGAGGCCGTGGAGGAGAACGCCTTCGCGATGATGGCCGGCGTCGTCCAGCCGAACCCGCCGTGGAACCTGGATCGCATCGATCAGCCGAGCCGGGCCCTCGACAACTCCTACACCGCCGAGCCGGCGACCGGCGTGCACGCGTACGTCGTCGACACCGGCATCACGGACTCCCACCCCGAGTTCAGCCCCGACGGGGGTTGGACCTCTCGCGTCGACACGGTCTTCAACGCGTGGAACGACGGCAACGCGGACGGGGCGCCCAACGCGGGCCATGGCACCTTCGTCGCGGGCATCATCGGCGGGGCGACGTATGGCGTCGCCAAGGAGGTCAGGCTGCACTCCGTGAAGGTGATGAGCAACACCGGCTACATGACGACGGACACCATCAACGCGGGCCTGAACTGGCTGGTGGCCAATGCCCAGACGCCGGCCGTCGTCAACCTCAGCGTCAACGCGCTCTCGAGCTTCTCGCTCAACGCGGCCGCCTCCAGCCTGGCGGACAAGCCGGGCATCGTCGTGGTGTCGGCGGCGGGCAACGCGATGGCGCAGCAGCCGGGCGGCACGTACGAGGGTGTCGACGCCTGCACGATCTCGCCCAACAACACCTCGGCCCGGAAGATCATCGTGGTGGCGGCGACGGACCGGAACGACGTGCGGATGCACCCCAACACCAGCTACACGGCACCCGCCCTCTATTCCAACTACGGCTCCTGCGTGGACATCTTCGCGCCGGGCGTGGACATCCAGTCTGCCACCAAGGATGGGTTCAACACCCTGGGCAGCGGCACCTCGTTCGCCGCGCCGCACGTGACCGGCCTGGCGGCGATCCTCCTGTCCAAGGGCGTCGCGCCCGCCAACGTCAAGACGCAGTTGCTCAACGACAGCCTCACGAACATCGTCGGCAATGCCGGCACCGGTTCGCCCAACCGCTTCCTGTTCAAGCGGCCCGAGGCCACCCAGCTCAACAATGGTGTCGGGATGGCCGTGTCCGGCGCCGCGGGGAGCATCCAGAACTTCGTGCTCAACGTCCCGGCGGGCCGGCCTTCGGTGACGCTCAGCATCTCCGGTGGCACGGGCGATGCGGACCTCTACGTCCGTTTCGGCGCCATCCCGGAGACGCACGCCTACAACTGCCGTCCGCTGCGCGCCGGGAACAATGAGACGTGCACCTTCTCCAATCCGGTGGCGGGCCCCTGGTACGTGCAGCTCCGCGGCTACTCCGCGTACAGCACCACGGTGAAGGGCCAGTACTGAACCACCGTGTCCCTCCGCCCCCTTCTCCCAGGGGGCGGACCCCAGAGGCTCCCGCTCAGGCGGGGGCCTCTTTTGTTTGGGTGGAGCCGGGAACCGCTACGGGCCGAAGTTCACGGTGTGGACCGGCGTCAGCCGCTGAGTGGTCGTCCCATCGCCGAGGTTTCCCGCCGTGTTGTAGCCCCAGCCCAAGAGGGTACCGTCGGTCTTCACCACCAGCGCGTTGGATTGGCCCGCGCCCGTGGAGAGGACGCCAGTGAGGCCCGGCACCTGCCCCGGCGTCAGGCGATCGATGGAGCCAGTCGTCCCGTTCCCGAACTGGCCGTAGTCGTTGCTGCCCCAGCTCCAGACGGTACCGTCGGTCTTCACCGCCACCGTGTGGCCGAAGCCGCCGTCGAAGGAGCGGACACCGCTGAGCGCCGCCACCCGCACCGGCGTGTAGCGATCGGTGGTCGTCCCGTCCCCGAGCGCGCCATTGCGGTTGTCGCCCCAGGCCCAGAGGGTGCCGTCACTCTTGAGCGCCATGGTCCGCCAGTAGGTCGCCTTGATGGCCGTGACACCGCTGAGCGCCGACACCTGCACCGGCGTCAGGCGCACGCTGGCCGTCCCGTCCCCGAGCGAACCCATGGCGTTGCGGCCCCAGGCCCAGACGGTGCCGTCCGTCTTCAGCGCCACCGAGTAGTCGGAGCCGCCGGCAACGGCCTTGACGCCGCTGAGGCCCACCACCTGCACGGGCAACAGGCGCCGCGTCTCCGTCCCGTCCCCGAGCGGGCCACACCAGTTGTCACCCCAGGCCCAGACGGTACCGTCGCTCTTCACCGCCAACGAGAAGCTGCTCCCCGCGCCAATGGCGATGACGTTGCTGAGCGCCGTCACCCTCGCTGGCGTGTACTGGTTGTTGGTCGTTCCGTTTCCGAGCTGGCCATTGGAGTTGTAACCCCAGGTCCACACGGTGCCGTCCGTCTTCAGCGCGATCGTGTGGTAGGAGCCCACGGCGATCTGCTTGACGCCGCTGATGCCCGCCACCTGCACCGGCGTGGAGCGGCTGGTGGTCGTCCCATCACCGATCGCGCCGAAGAGGTTGTCGCCCCACCCCCAGACCTTGCCGTCCTTGGCCAGCGCCATCGTGTGGTAGGAGCTCGCCGTGACGGCGGCGGCGGCGCAGTTCTCGGTGACGGTGCGGACGATGACCCGCGGGCTGTCCCAGCAGACGGTCCGGGTGCCCGCGCTGTCGATGACCATGGGCCACGCCTTCACCTCGAAGGTGCGCACACCGCAGGTGACGCCCGTGGTGCTGAAGTACCAGGTCCCATCGTAGGGGTTGGCATCCGGCGCGGGATCCAGGTCGGGCCTGCGCTCATCGGAGCTGCGCAGCATGCCGTCCACCCGGTACTCCAGCCGCACGGCGTTGGAGCCGCCGGCCACCGCCCATCTGCCACTCCCCGCCATCTCCCCCTGGTAGGTGCTGATACCCGAGACGGACAGGGAGCTGACACTCAATCCGGAGCAGAGCGCCGCTTCATGCGCGCCCAGGGGCTCCGCGGCCGGGGGCGGCCCCGCTTCCTCGAGGCCGCCACCACAGCCCACCAGCATCAACAATCCACACAGCCCAAGACCGGCAACAGAACGGACCGCATCCCATTTCATCTGGAGTTCCTCCGAAAGCGGGTTTCGCTTCGGCTCCAGAATATTCTAGTTCTGATGAAACTTACAGGAAATGGGATCTCGATAAGGCCAAGGAGGCCCCCCAGGGCCTACCATGCGCAGTAGAAGGTGGGGCTGGTCAGGATGCCCGTCTCCCTTCCAGCGCTGTCCACCGCCTTGACCTGATACTGCGCCGCGTAGGTGTAGTACGAGTTGCTGGGATAGGTGCAGTTGAAGAAATGGCTCCCATGGCTCTGGCCCTGGATCCAGCTGCCGCTGTTCGTCCGCCACCAGTAGGTGTAGATGCCGGAGCCTCCACTGGCGTACGTGTCACACCGCACGGTGGACGCCGTATAGGGATCCGGGTAGCGCGAGCAGAACAAGGAGTTCAGCGTGGGCGTGCCACAGTCCTCGTAGACGTTCCGGGTGATCGTCCAGGGCTCCGAGCAGATCTCCTCGCTCCCGTCGCTGCGGAGGTGCCTGGCGAAGCCCTTGATCACCACCTTGTGCGCGCCGCAACTGACGTTGCCCTTGCTGTAGGACCACCGGCCGTTGGTCTTGCCGGTGGCCGGATCGTAGGTGCCGGAGATCCTCTGCTTGGTGGGAATGGTCTCGTTGTCGAACCAGTACTCCATGTAGATCGAGTTGGCGTTGGGCGAGACCGACCAGGCCCCCGCCCCCGCCGTCACGTGGTCGAAGGAGTCCATGCCCTCCACGGTCAGGTTGGTGACGCTCATGACGGCGCACATCGCCGATTCCCGGGTGCCCACGGCCTCCGCGCCGGCCGGAGCCATCCCCTCCTCGGGAACGCCACCACAAGCGGACAGCATCAGCCCGGACAGCACGGCGGAAAGGGAAACGTGGATCGTCTTTCGCGGCATCATGGGGAATCTCCTTTAAACCGCTTATACCGGAAAATTCCGGAATAGTCGATAGAACTCCGTGAGCGATGACTCAGGGAGCGGGGGGATCGAAGGTGGAGATGATCCACCCCATGCGCTCGTGGCCGGACTGGTTCCACACCGGGTTCTGCCCGTTCTGGAACTGGCTGTCGCTGAAGTCCGAGGAGCCCGAGCCCGAGCCATTCCCGGAGGAGTTGATGCCGATGGTGCTGGAGCCGGAGTAGGTCGGGTGCGTGTTGTCCGACTGGATGTAGTCGTAGCTGGCACTCGGGCTGACGAGGTGCCCATTGGCGTCGCGAAGGGTCGAGAGCAGCGTGCTGGAGATGCGTTGGACGTAGCTGTCCTCGGTCTCGCCCGGGCGGTAGCGGATGGCGTCGCGGTCGATCAGCCCGTCACCATTGGAGTCGTAGTCGGCCGCCATGTACTCGGCGAAGGAGTCGGCGCACTTGAAGCCGTACTGCTCCGCCAGGTTGCAGGCCCGCCAGTTGCTCTTGGCCAGGAAGGGCAGGAACCGGGCGCGCTTGTTCACCCGGGTACCGGCGGAGGGATCCGTGCAGTTGGTGAGCACGTTGTCCGCGTCGAACCCCGGGTAGTGGATGGTGGAGATGATCTTCACCTTGGCCGTGGGGGCGTAGGTGTTGATGGCCTTCATGGAGCGCTCCATGTTGACCGTGCAGTTGAAGAGGGCGGAATCCAGCTCGAAGTAGCTGCAGGTGCCCGTCTGATTCATGAAGGCGGAGCGCGCCTGCAGGTAGTCGTTGCCACACATCTCGACCATCACCACGCGGGTGTTGCTCGCTTGCATGTACGAGCGCTCGGCGACGATCTTGTTGTTGTAGATGTCGTCGGCCCTGGCGCCGGACTTGGTCCGGCGGACGACTTCGATGTTGGCGTTCCACTTCATGGACAGGTACTCGCCATCCACGTAGGGAGCGGCGCGCCTGGCCACGCTGTAGGGGGCGCCGTTGTAGCCCGCGAAGATCGAATCACCATAGGCCACGACCCGGTAGGTCGCGGCCGCGTTGGGGCGATTGATGGTCCACGAGGTGTTCTGGTTGATGGTGCTGGCGGCGGCACCACCGCCCACCAGCGTGACCACGGCGGCGCTCACGGCGCTCGACAGCAGGGAACGAACGGACATGCCCTTCTCCTTTTCACTCCGCTTCCGGAACGGAAAGCGCACCCCGTTCTACCTGGAATGAGAAGGAATTTCGATGGAAAGCGGGATACCTTGGTTTCCACTGTTTTCCAGGGGCCGCGCCTGGACTGGAGACGAAACGCGCCTCCAGCCCTCGAGCCGGGGGCTTCAGCGGCCCTTGTAGGCGGGCTTGCGCTTCTCGGCGAAGGCCTTGAGGCCCTCCAACCGATCCTCGGTGGCGAGCACCTTCTCGTAGTGGCGCAGCTCCAGCGCGAGCGCCTCGTCCAGCTCCAGCGACAGGCCCTCGTCGATGGCGTGCTTGGCCGTGGCCACCGCGATCGGCGCGTTCTCCACGATGCTCTCCGCCATCGCGTACGCCGTGTCCAGCAGGTGCCCCTCGGGCGCCAGCCGGTTCACCAGCCCGATGCTGAAGGCCTCCGCCGCGTTGAGCCGCCGCCCGGTGAGGATCAGATCCTTCGCCCGCCCCGGGCCCACCAGCCGCGCCAGCCGCTGCGTCCCGCCACCGCCGGGAATGATCCCCAGCTTCACCTCGGTCAGCCCCAGCTCGGCCGCCGGGGCCGCCACCCGCAGATCACACGAGAGCGCCAGCTCCGTCCCTCCGCCGAACGCCGCCCCGTTGATCGCCGCGATGAACACGCAGTCGCTCTTCTCCAGGGTGCGCAGGGTGCGCCGCAGCCCGTCGAGGAACGCGCGCACCTCCGGCTCGCTCATCGTGCCGCGCTCCTTCAGGTCCGCCCCCGCGCAGAACGCCTTGTCCCCCGCCCCGGTGATGACCACCGCCCGCGTCTCGTGACCGCGCGACACGCGCGTCACCATCTCCTCGAATTCCTTCAGCATCGCCCGGCTGATGGCGTTACGCCGCCCCTCGCCGTCGATGGTCCAGATCTCGATGGGTCCTCGTGCGTCGACCTTGAACTCCGCCATGTACCCTCCCTTATCGGGCCCTACACCGGGCCACCAATCGATCCCCAGCCTGTGGCGACTCGACGGCCCTGACAAGGCGGAAACGGTTAGTCTTTTGGGCGATGCGTACTGCGTTGAACCGCTCCCTCGCTCGACTGGCTCCCTGGATCCTCCCGGGGCTCGGGCTCGCGCTGCTCGTCGTCCCCCTCGTGGCCCTCGCCCGCGGCGGCAGTGGCGAGAACTACACCGCTCGCGACCGCGATGGCCGCGCTCGCGGCTTCGGATGGCACCGTGGAGCGCGCCGAGCGCAAGCTGCTCGAGCTGTGCGCGCGCCGCTGGAGCGTGCCCTGGAGCAACGTGGAGATGGCCCTGAACACGGGGCCGCAGCTCTTCACGCGGCTCATCCAGCGCCGCACGCCCGAGGCCGAGGTCTTCCTGCGCAACCTCGTCGAGATGGCGCTGGTGGATGGGCGCATCGACCGCAAGGAGCGGCGGATGCTCGAGTTCGCCGCCGGCCACCTGGAGCTCACCGACAGCCGGAGCTGCTGCGCGAGCGGTAGTGCCCGCCGCGGGAGCCCGGCGGCTCACACCACGACTTCGCGCCTGGGAAGGGTGAGCGGCACCTGGCTGGTCTCGTCGGTGTGGCAGAAGACGAGATACGCCAGGGTGAGCGGGAGGGTGAGGACGACGGCGACGGCGGTGAGTCCGGCCACCCCGGAGAGCACGGCCAGGATGAGCCAGTTGAGGAAGTAGCCCGCCCAATCCTTCCTGCGTTGGAAGATGCGGCCGCTCTCGGAGAGCGCATCGAGCGTGTTGCGGCCATCGGCGGCCAGCATGGGCGCGTGGAACCAGTAGAGCGAGAGCAGCACGCCCGGCACGATGAGGAGCATGTAGCCGATGGCGATGGGGATACCCATGGCCAGGGCGAGCCCCCAGCTCTTCACGAAGTTGCCCCGCCGTTCGAAGGTGGCCTGCCATCGGACGGGGCGTCCGGTGCGGGCACATTCGAGCGACTCCTGGAGCAGGTTGAGCGTGAGCCAGGGCCCGGGGATGACGACCATCCAACCGACGATCGCCACCAGACCTCCGAGCAACAGTCCCCCCGCGTTGGCGAGAAAGAAGTCCCAGGTCCGCTTCAAGCGCTGGTCGATGTGCGAATCCATCATGGGCCGCGTTCCTCCATCGAGGGGAGTTCTCTCCCCTTCCCTGGAATAGAGTGTGCGGCGGAGGTTTGTGACACCCCCTGGTCCGGGCATGGAAGCCAGGCGCTCGTCAGGCAGGCCGTGTCTGGGGCAGCACCAGGGAAGCGGAGCAAGCCCAGACGCAAGCAGGCGCTCGCGTGCGGGGGACTACGTGCGCCACTCCACGAGCATGCGCCTGGGGCCTCGGTGGATGAGGTTGGGCAGGAAGGGCACGGGCTCGCCAGGCACGAGGCGCAGATCCGGCAGCCGCTCGAGCATCACCTCCAGGGTGGTCTGGGCCTCCAGCCGGGCCAGGGGAGAACCCACACAGTAGTGGATACCGTGGCCGAAGCTGAGGTTGCGCACCGCATTGGGGCGGTGGATGTCGAAGCGGTCAGGCTGCTCGAAAACCGCCTCGTCGTGGTTGGCCGAGGCGAAGAGGAGGAAGAGGCGCGCGCCGGCGGGGATGTCGGTGCCGGAGAGCGTCACGGGCTCGGTGGTGGTGCGCATCATGCCGACGACGGGGGCATCGAAGCGGAGCACCTCCTCGATGGCATTGCGGAGGGCGAAGGGGTGCTTGCGCAGCTCCTGCCAGGCGCTGGGGTGGCGCAGCAGGTGGAGGACGGTGGCCCCAATCAGGTTGGTGGTGGTCTCCTGGCCGGCGAACATGATGACGCAGGCGAGGGCGACGAGCTCCTGGGTGCTCAGGGGACGCTCACCTTCGAGCCGGGCGTCGAGCAGCGAGGTGAGCAGGTCCGAACGAGGACTCCTGCGACGCTCCTCGATGAGGCGGCGCAGGTAGAGGCGGAAATCGGCGGCGCCTCGGGCGGCGCGAACGTGTTGCTCGGGGGGAAGGTTGGGGATGAAGAAGAGTTTCTCGTCGTCACACCACTGGCGCAGCTGCGCGCGGTCGCGCTCGGGAATGCCGAGCATCTCGGTGATGACCTGCATGGGCAGGGGGGCGGCGAGGGAGGAGACGAGGTCGGCGCGAGGCCCCTTGCGCAGAAGCGTGTCGAGGGAATCGGTGGCGATGGCGCGAATATGGGGCGTGAGATCGTTGATGCGGCTGAGGGTGAAAGCCTTGCCAACGAGGCCACGCACGCGGGTATGGCCCGGAGGGTCATCGCCGAGCAGCGGGTAGTCCGGGGAGTAGTCCGCTTCCTTGAGGATGGCCTGGATGGAAGGGGGCAGTTCGATGGGGGGCCGGAGGGCGTCGCGCGAGCTGAAGCGCCTGGCGTCCTTGAGGACCGTCTGGACGTCCTGGTAGCGGCTGACGAGCCAGAAGTTGAAGGCGGGCGCGAAGGTGACAGGGGCTTCGCGGCGCAACCGGGCGTAGAAGGGATAGGGGTTTTCCAGTAGCGGGGATTCGAGGGGCTTGTAGTCGAGGCCGATCTGGGAGGGCATGCTCCTCAGCATCTCAGGTTCTCCACTCGCCCGCTGAGGGGAATCGCCCCCTTGGCTACTCGCGGGCCGGTGGGAAGCTCATCCGGCCCCGCGCTTGCCGTCCCGGAAAGCACCGTCACCGTCTCGCTGCTGTGCGACGACGGCGGCGGCAGCGACCGCGAGTCCGTCCACACCGAGCGCTACGTGCTCGACCTGCTCGCCCCCACCACCACCGCCCATCCGGCGGGCGGCGCCTACAACGCCGCGAGGAACGTGACGCTCTCGTGCACGGATGCCACCAGCGCGTGCACGGCCACGTACTACTACACGCTGGACGGCACCCCGCCCACCGCGAGCTCCTCGCGGTACGAGGACACGCCGCTGCGCCTCGCGGCCACCACCACGCTCAAGTTCTTCTCCGTGGACACGGTGGGCAATGCCGAGCCCACGCGCACCGAGTCCTACGTCATCGACACCGGGGCGCCCACCGTCTCGGCCAACCCGTCGGGTGGCAGCTTCCGCACCGCGCCAAGCGTGACGCTCTCGTGCAACGACGGCACGGGCACGGGCTGCGCCGGCTCCCTCTGGTACACCACCGACGGCACCGAGCCCACTGAGTCCTCGCGCAGCTATTCCACGCCCCTCTCCATTACCGCCAACACCACCCTCAAGTTCTTCTCCAGGGACGCGGTGGGCAATGGCTCGGGGGTACGGACGGAGGTGTACGTGCTCGACTCGCGAAAGCCCACGACGTTGGCCAGCCCGCCGGGGGGCAACGTCACGGGCCCCGTCAGCGTGACGCTCACCTGCGACGACGCGGGGGGCACGGGCTGCAACGGCACCTGGTACACCGTGTACCGGATTGGCAATGCCGACACGGATG
This sequence comes from Archangium sp., assembly GCA_035645295.1. Classification (GTDB taxonomy): domain Bacteria; phylum Myxococcota; class Myxococcia; order Myxococcales; family Myxococcaceae; genus Archangium. Next base: position 44,237 of record DASQMW010000263.1, on the reverse strand, counting down.
CGAGGAGCGACTGGACCGTCGGCACGGGCTCGTTGGGTCTGCCCAATACGTAGCCACTGAGCGGCTTCGGTAGAGGGGGAGACAGGCGCCGGACCTTGTCTCCCCTGCCCTGACGCCTGGGCTCAGTCCGCCCCGGCGGCCGAGCCGATGGGCTTGACCTCGGGAGCCGGAGACTCCGTCAGCTCCACCGCCAGCGCGTCGAGGCCGTGGTAGCCCTTGGTTCTCACCTCGCCGCCCTGGTAGAGCGCCCAGCCCTGGAGCTGGCCCGGCCTGAAGGTGCGCGTCATGTGCCACAGCTGCGGACCGCTGTTGGCCAGGTAGAGGTAGAGCGTCCGCTTCGCGTTCCACGGGTTGGGCAGCGCCACGGCGAGCCCGTCATCGGCCCGGCCGTAGGTCTTTCCCTGCCAGCGGAAGAACCGGCGGCCGATCTCCACCGGCAGCTTCTTCTCCGCAGCCAGCCGCGCCACCAACCCGTTGTCCTCGGCGCCTCCGAGCACGAACAGATCCCTGCTCGCCAGCTCCTGGTCCGTCACCTCGGCGTCCGGCTTCAGCGGCGCGAGCACGTCCATGAAGGCATCCGCCACGATGTCCCGGAAATTGAGCGTCAGCGTGCGATCCGCTTCCACCCCGCGGGCCGTGCCGTGGACGAAGAGCAACTGGCTGAAGTCGTCCATCGCGTTGGACAGCACCTGGAACCGCTCGCGCGGCACGGGGATGTCGTTGGCCGGGTTGAACACCACGCGCACCGGCCGCTCGGCCACGTGGAAGGTGAAGGTGTCGCTCGCGCCCTTCACCTCCACCCGCTCCAGCGTCGAGCCCTTCGCCGTGAACAGCTCCACGGTGGTGACGAAGTGGTATGGCTTGCCGCCCTGCTCCACCTTCAGCGTCACGTCGTAGCCGTCCTTGGCCTTCGTGCTGCTGGCGCGGATGCGCGGCTCGGGCAGGCCGCCGCGCTCCACCCACTGCGCGACGAAGGGCGAGAGATCCTTCCCCGCGGCCTCCGACGCGGTGCGCACGAACTCGGCCGTGGTGATGTTCTTGTTGGCGTAGCGCGCGTGCACGGTGCCCATCACCTTGGAGAAGGCCTTGTTGCCCAGCAGCAGGCGCAGCTGGTGCAGCAGGAAGGTGCCCTTGATGCGGGGAATGGCATAGGTGCCATAGCGGCTGTACGAGGTGCGCGCGGCCACGGGCACCACATCCCCCTCGCGCGAGGTGAGGTAGAGGTAGCGGGTGTTGAGATCCGCCAGGGCATCGCGCTGCTGCTCGAGGGCCTTGTCCGCCGAGCCCGGCAGGTTGTCGAGCAGGTTCCAGTAAGCGGCCGTGCCGCTCACCAGCCAGTTCTCGCCGTCGGTGGCGGGAAACACGGTGTTGGCCCACAGCAGCTTCTTGTCGAAGCCGAGGGCCTCCTTCACCTTCGAGGTGTCACGCTTGGAGGCCGCGGCCTTCTCCTCCTTCTGGGCAAGCGACTTCGCGCGGGCCTCCTTCAGCTTGTCCGCCACGAAGATGGGGCTGAAGGTGGTGTAGCCGAGCGTCAGGTGGGGCGTGGCGCCGGGCAGATCCTGGATCCACCGGCCACCCACCATCTTCTCGCGCAGGGTCGTCTTGCCGTAGTGGGCGATGAACACGAGCTTGCCGGCCATCTCGCCGGTGGTGAGCTTGGCGTCACAGGCATGGGGCCGGTTGATGGGGCTGGAGGCCATCATGCGGATGGCGTTCTCCAGGTCGATGCCGCCCTTGCCGTACTGCTCGAAGTACTGTTGGAAGGCGATGTCCCGGTTCCACGTGTTGAAGGCCAGGTCCACCGGGGCGTTCTGCGGATTGGGGACGGACTCCTTGCGCACCTCCAGCTCCCGGTTGTTGTTGTTGGCCCAGATGAAGTCCTTGAGGTTGCCCGGGGTGTGGGCCGCCTTGCCCGCGCTCCCGGTGCGCCACAGCTTCGTCTGCTTCGTGCCGAGCGTGAAGCAGGCCCCCTCGCCCGTCTTGGCGTCCGCCAGCGTCCAGTCGTTGGTGTAGAGCCCGTTGTTGCGCTCCTTGAGGATGCGGGCCACCTCGTCGATCGACGAGGCGTACTGGGCCGCCTTGCGGATGCGGTTGCTCTGCGGCGTGCCGTCGGGCTCGAAGGGCGTCTGGCCCACCGTCGTCTCACCGATGACGATGCCCGCGTCGTTGATGAACCAGTCCGCGCCGCTGTGGATGCCGCCCGGGAAGGTCTGCATCACGAAGCGGTGGCCCTTGGCGGGCTGCACGTCCGCGATCACATCCCAGTGCACGCCCGTGTAGCCGTTCCACATGAAGATCTGGCCCATGATGAACTGGCCATCCTTCGTCGCGGACTTCGTGGCCACGAAGGACGAGCAGTGGTCCCCCTCGCCCGCCCGCGCCGTCTCGTCCTCGGCCTTCATGAAGACGCGCCCGGACAGGGACGTGGCGCTCACGCGGTTGGCGTCCTCGAGCTGCCCCAGGTCCACCACCGAGTTGAGGGCCGCCACGTCGAGCAGCTCCACCTCGCGGCCCTTGAACTTCACGCCGGCCTTGTTGACGCCGTCGGCGATGCCCTTCATCTCCTCGAGGTACTCGGGATCGTACTTGCGCAGGAAGAGCGAGTCGGTGAGCAGCCGCACCTGGCTCCAGCCGTTCACCGCGTCCTGCCGGTTCCTCTGGACGCCCACCTTCTCCATGTAGCGGACGATGTCATCGGCCAGGAGCTCGCCGTACTGCTGGCCGCGCTCGTACGGCTCGCCCTCGATGTGGACGTACTTCCAGCCGCCGTCGTCATAGCGGAAGCCCTTGCCGGCCCAGCGCACGGACTCCATGGGCAGGTAGGCGGTGATGTCGTCCACCTCCTCCAGGCGCACGTCATCCACCCAGGCGGTGCCGCTGGCCTTGCCGTTGCGGCCCAGGTGCACCTGCACGCGGTCCGTGCCCTGGATGGCGAAGAAGAGCACCGAGACGCGCCCGTCCTGGTCCGCGCCCAGCGTGGGCGAGCAGTTGGTGAACGGGAAGCTCTTCATCGACAGGCAGGCCCCGAGCGCCGTCGGGTAGCGAGCCTGCGCGTCCGCCTGCACGCCGCGGGTGCGCACCCACGCGCTGAGGCGGTAGAGGCGGCCCACCTGCAGCGTCACCGGCTCGGACTGGACGGTGGTCTCCGCGCCACCGGCCGGGTTCTCGATGACGAGCCCCCGCGCGCCCTCGGCCTTGCCCTCCGGGCTGGAGGCCACCCTGCCCCCACCCGACACACTCCAGCCGGTGGGCTGCCCCGAGCCGGCCTCGAAGCCGGCGTTGGTCACGGGCACCTGCGCGGCCCCTGAAGGGGGCGCATGGAGCACTCCCGCGGTGAGCAGCAGTGCACCAGCGAATCGCGAGACCATACGGAGAGGGATCATGTCCTGCCCGGAAGAGACGAATGAAGGTGGAGGGTCCGCGTACTACTCCCGCGCCAATCGTGGGGCGTCAACGCGCCCGGGTGCCCCAATGCGGAATTCCAAGCGCTGACGCGGCCGGTCATCACCGCCAGTGGGCGCGAAGTGCCCGGTTTGACTGGGAGTGCGAGGAAGAGAGCAGGCCACGAAAGGCGGAACGAACTTCGCGCCCCGCGTCAAATTCCCGGGAAATGCCCGCCTGGGGTCCGAGCCGGTTTCGACGCTTTACTTTGGCCCGGAACAATTCCGGTCCATGCTCCGCCCCGAGTGCGTTCTACATCTTGGATCATCCTGTGGCTGTGCGCGGGCTGCACCGCGCACGTGGCTCCCACTGTCTCTCCGTCGAAGGTGACGGCCACGGTGCAGGAGGCGTCGGCGTCTCCTGGCCAGACGGCCGTCCAGCCCGCCCTGGCGTCGGCTGCTTCGCAGGGAGCCGAGACCTCCGCGGTGCCGGGCAGTCTCCCGGAAACCGTGACGCAGGTCGTCGAGCACAACGACGCGGCCCTCGCGGCCGCCGAGGCTCCGGCCGACGGTGAGGAGGCCGACGACGAGGAGCTGGAGGGCACCCCCGACGCGGACGAGGGCGAGGCCGAGGAGACGGACGCCAACGCCGTGGTCCCCAACGGGCCGATCTACACCGCGGAGCTGTCGGACGAGCAGCTGACGGAGCTGTGGAAGAAGGAGCCGGCCTCACTCGGCTCCATCTCGGTGGGCTTCGTCGAGAGCGGCCGGATGGTGAACGCCGTCCGCGTGCCCCAGCCCGAGAACAATGACTGGCTCGTGGTCTCGCCCGAGCTGGCGTGGGCCACCCAGGAGACGGTGGACTACCTCTCCAGGGCCATCCGCGAGGTGCGCGCCCAGTATCCGAAGGCGCCGCCGCTCCGCGTCAACCAGCTCAGCTCCCGCGAGGGCGGCTACCTGCGTCCGCACAAGAGCCACCAGAACGGCCGGGACGTGGACCTGGGCTTCTACTACCCCACCGCCGAGCCCGTCCGGGTGCGGGCGCGCGAGCACCACATCGATCTCGAGCTGAACTGGGCCCTGCTCAAGGCGCTCGCCATCCACACCGACGTGCAGATGATCCTCCTGGACAAGCGCGTCCAGAAGGTCCTGTACGACTACGCGCTGCGCAAGGGCGAGAACAAGGAGTGGGTGGACTCACTCTTCAACGCCGGAGCGAAGTCCCTGGTGAAGCACGCGCGCGGCCACCGCGATCACTTCCACGTGCGCTTCTTCAACCCGCGCGCCCAGGAGCTGGGCCGCCGCATCGCTCCGCTGCTCGCGCTCCAGCCCGACAAGAACATCCTGGTGCACCGGGTGCGCTCGGGTGACACGCTGGGCGGCATCGCCCTGCGCTACGGCTCCAGCATCAACACCATCAAGAAGGCCAACCGCATGCGCGGTGTCTTCCTGAGTATCGGCCAGCGGCTCGCGGTGCCCCTGCGCGGCCCCTGCACCCGTTGCCCCATCCCGCCGCCCGTCGTCGTTCCGCCGCGCCGCATGCCGCCCGGCTTCGAGCAGCAGGCGCCGGCCGTGGCCGGGAAGCAAGCTCCCTCCGCCCCGGAGCTTCAGGTGGTGCCCGCGTCCGCTCCGGATTCCACCCCTCCGGTGCAGCCCGCGGTGGCCACGCACGAGGTCTCCCCCACCCCGGCCGAGTCGCAGCCCTCCGTGGCCGCGCAGGCGGAGAGCACGGGCGGAAGCGCCCCGGCGAGCACGGAGAGCGAGACGCAGCCCTAGGCTCCGGCGCGGGAGCCCGCGGTCCAGGGCTCCCCGGCCAATACGTCGGCCGCCGTCATGCAGATCGGCCCCGCGGCGTCGCGTTGAGCCGGTGATGTGGAGGTCCCCTCTCCCTCTGGGAGAGGGCGCGCCCTCTCCCAAAAGGAGAGGGCGCATGCGCGACACGGCTACATGTTGCGCCGGTACTGCCCGCCCACCTCGTACAGCGCGCGGGAGATCTGGCCGAGCGTGCAGACCTTACAAGCGTCCATCAGCGCGGCGAAGATGTTCCCGTGGTCGAGCGCGGCGCGCTTCACGGCCGCCAGCGCTTCGGGAGCGGCCCCGGCGTTGCGCTTCCAGAACGCGTCGCGGGAGCTGATGGCGTAGTCCTTCTCCTCCTGGGTGGCGCGGATGACCTCCGGCGGAGTGATCGTCGGAGAGCCCTTGGGATCCAGGAAGGTGTTCACGCCGATGATGGGCAGCGTCCCGTCGTGCTTGAGCGTCTCGTAGTAGAGCGACTCCTCCTGGATCTTCGAGCGCTGGTACATGCGCTCCATCGCCCCGAGGACGCCGCCGCGCTCGGAGATGGAGCGGAACTCCGTCAGCACGGCCGCCTCGACCAGGTCCGTCAGCTCCTCGACGATGAAGGAGCCCTGGTTCGGGTTCTCGTTCTTGGAGAGGCCGAACTCCTTGTTGATGACGAGCTGGATGGCGAGCGCCCGCCGCACACTCTCCTCGGTGGGCGTGGTGATGGCCTCGTCGTAGGCGTTGGTGTGCAGCGAGTTGCAGTTGTCGTTGAGCGCCAGCAGGGCCTGCAACGTGGTGCGGATGTCGTTGAAGGCGATCTCCTGGGCGTGGAGGCTCCGGCCAGAAGTCTGGATGTGGTACTTGAGTTTCTGCGAGCGCTCGTTGCCGCCGTACTTGTCGCGCATCGCCTTGGCCCAGATGCGGCGCGCGACCCGCCCCAGCACGGTGTACTCGGGGTCCATGCCGTTGGAGAAGAAGAACGACAGGTTGGGCGCGAAGTCGTCGATGTTCATCCCTCGCGAGAGGTAGTACTCGACGAAGGTGAAGCCGTTGGCCAGGGTGAAGGCCAGCTGGGAGATGGGGTTCGCCCCCGCCTCGGCGATGTGGTAGCCCGAGATGGACACCGAGTAGAAGTTCCGCACCTTCTTCTCGATGAAGTACTGCTGGATGTCCCCCATCAGCCGCAGGGCGAACTCCGTGGAGAAGATGCAGGTGTTCTGCGCCTGATCCTCCTTGAGGATGTCCGCCTGCACGGTGCCGCGGACGGCCTGCAACGTGGAGGCGCGGATCTTCTCGTAGACCTCCCGCGGGAGGACCTCGTCACCGGACACGCCCAGCAGCATCAGCCCCAGCCCGTCGTTGCCCGCGGGCAGCTCGCCCTGGTAGCGCGGCCGGGGAATGCCTCGGCGCTGGTAGATCTCGGCGATCTTCTTCTCCACCTGCTCGGTCTGGCCGTTGGCGCGGATCCACTTCTCGCACTGCTGATCCACCGCGGCGTTGAGGAAGAAGCCGAGCAGCATCGGCGCGGGACCGTTGATGGTCATCGACACCGAGGTGGACGGGTCCGCGAGATCGAAGCCGGAGTAGAGCTTCTTCGCGTCGTCCACGTTGGCGATGGAGACGCCGGAGTTGCCCACCTTGCCGTAGATGTCCGGGCGGGGATCCGGGTCCTCGCCGTAGAGCGTGACCGAGTCGAAGGCCGTGGACAGGCGCTTGGCGGGCAGCCCGCGCGAGACGAAGTGGAAGCGCTTGTTGGTGCGCTCCGGGCCGCCCTCCCCCGCGAACATGCGCGCGGGATCCTCGTTCTCACGCTTGAGCGGAAAGACGCCGGCGGTGAACGGGAAGGCTCCCGGCGCGTTCTCGCGCAGCAGCCAGGTGAGGATGTCGCCCCAGTCCTCGTACCTGGGCAGGGCAATCTTGGGGATGCGCAGGTGCGAGAGCGACTCGGTGAAGAGATCGATCTCGATGACCTTCTCGCGCACCTGGTACTGGTACTTGGCCGCGGCGTAGCGGCGCTTCATGGCCGGCCACTCGTCCAGCAGCCGCTTGCACTCGGGGTGCAGGCGCGACTCCAGGTCCCGATAGAGCTCCACCAGCTCGGAGAGGAAGGCCGGCTCGCCCTCGACGCGCTGGGTGACCTGCACCACGTCCGAGGCGTCCCGGGGCTCGACGATCTCCAGCCGCTTCTTGCCCACGTTCGCGCGCAGCGCCTCGATGGTGCCGTGGAGCTGGTACATGCGCCGCGCCAGCGCCGCCTGGGCGCGGCCGAACTTGTCGTAGGACTCGCAGGTCTCGACGATCTCCGCGAGGTAGCGGGTGCGCTCGGGCGGGATGATCCACTTCTTCTCGCTCATCCCCGGGGTGGCCTCCGCGTGCGACTGGAGCGAGGCGCCGGTCTTCCGGGCAATGGTGTCGATGAGGGCCCGGTAGAGCTGGTTCATGCCCGGGTCGTTGAACTGCGAGGCGATGGTGCCGTAGACGGGCAGCGCATCGTCCGGCGTGGAGAAGGCGTTGTGGTTGCGCTTCCACTGCTTGCGCACGTCGCGCAGCGCGTCGAGCGAGCCCCGCTTGTCGAACTTGTTGATGGCGATCACGTCGGCGAAGTCGAGCATGTCGATCTTCTCGAGCTGCGTCGCCGCGCCGTACTCGGCCGTCATCACGTAGAGCGAGACGTCCGAGTGCTCGGTGATCTCCGTGTCGGACTGGCCGATGCCGGACGTCTCCACCACGATGAGATCGAACCCGGCGGCCCGGCAGATCTCGATCGACTCGCCCACGTGCTTGGACATGGCGAGGTTGCTCTGGCGCGTGGCCATCGAGCGCATGTACACGCGCGGGTTGTCGATCGCGTTCATGCGGATGCGGTCGCCGAGCAGCGCGCCGCCGGACTTGCGCTTGGACGGATCGATCGAGAGCACCGCGAGCGTCTTGTCGGGGAAGTCCGCGAGGAAGCGCCGGACCAGCTCGTCCACGAGGCTCGACTTGCCCGCGCCACCGGTACCGGTGATGCCCAGCACGGGGACGCGCGGAGCGTTGGCGTTGAGCTTGGCGAGCGCCTCACGGAGCGCGTCACCCGCGGCGGGGAAGTTCTCCGCGATGGTGATGAGCGGGGCGATCTTGGCGGGCTCGCGCTGGGGCCGCTCGGCCACCAGGGGCGCGAAGTCCGGGGTGCGCTTCTCGAAGTCGCACTTGGAGATGAGATCGTCGATCATCCCCTGCAGCCCCATCGCGCGGCCGTCGTCCGGCGAGTAGATGCGCGTCACGCCGTAGCGGTGCAGCTCCTCGATCTCGGACGGGAGGATGGTGCCGCCACCGCCGCCGAACACCTTGATGTTCGCGCCGCGCTCGCGCAGCAGATCGATCATGTACTTGAAGAACTCGACGTGGCCTCCCTGGTACGAGGTGATGGCGATGCCCTGGGCGTCCTCCTGGATGGCGCAGTCGACGATCTCCGCCACCGAGCGGTTGTGACCCAGGTGGATGATCTCCGCGCCCGAGGCCTGCATGAGCCGGCGCATCACGTTGATGGCCGCGTCATGCCCGTCGAAGAGCGAAGCGGCCGTCACGATGCGCACATGGTGACGGGGCTTGTAGGGCGTGGGGACTGGGGGCAGTTGGATGTTTCGCATGATCAATGGCTTCAGGTGGTGGCCCGGCGATTCGTCTTCTTCTCGCGCTCGCCCAGGGCCGCTTGGAGGAACTTGCCCGCGAGCTTCCGGCCGATGAGCTCCTGCGCGACCATGCCCGCCTCGACGAGCTTGTCGAGCTGGATGTCGGTGCGCACGCCCATTCCGTGAAGCATGTAGACGAGATCCTCGGTGGCGAGGTTTCCCGCCGCGCCAGGCGCGTAGGGGCAGCCGCCCAGGCCGCCGATGCTGGCGTCGAACGTCGTCACGCCGAGCTGCAGGCCCACGAGCGCGTTGGCCAGGGCCGTGCCGCGCGTGTCGTGCAGGTGCAGCGCCAGCTTCTCCACCGGCACGTGCTCGAGCAGCGCGTTCATCAGCGTGTCCGTCTGCCGCGGTGTGCCCACGCCGATCGTGTCGCCCAGGCTGAGCTGGTAGATGCCCGCATCCAGCAGGGCCCGGCTGATCTCCACCACGCGGGAGACGGCCACCTCCCCCTCGTAGGGGCAGCCCCACACCGTGGACAGGTAGCCGCGCACCCGCAGCCCCGCCTTGAGCGCCGCCTCGGTGGTCTGCTGGGCCTCGGCCACCGCCTCGGCGATGCTCTTGTTGATGTTCTTCTTGGAGTGGGCCTCGGACGCGGAGATGAAGACGGCCGCTTCCTCCAGGCCCGCCTCCTTGGCGCGCGTCAGGCCCTTGAGGTTGGGCACCAGCGCCGAGAAGGTGACGCCCTCGCGCCGCCCCACCAGACGCAGCAACTCCTCCGCGTCGGCGAGCTGCGGAATCCACTTCGGTGACACGAAGGAGGTCACCTCGATGCGCTTCTCCCCCGCCGCGATCAGCGCCTCGATGAGGCGCGCCTTGTCGCGCGTGGGCAGCGTGCGCAGCTCGTTCTGCAAGCCGTCGCGAGGCCCCACCTCGTAGACGTCCACCTTTTCCGGCAAGTTGCCGAGCCCGGTTACGCGCGGGCGGCGCTGTTCGTTCGCATCCATTGGATGATGTCCCGCGTCGAGCTTCCGCTCATGTCGAGCTTCCACTCCTGGAAATTCACCGTTTCGGGTTTCTGCTGCAACCCTGTGTAGATCACGGCCTCACCCGCGCCGCGCAAGGACCGTGGGAGGCTCCTCGCAGCTCGGCGCCCACGATGAGATCCGTCGATGTGTCCGAGGGCTGCTCCTCCTCCAGCCCGCCGTGCGCCCAGCACACCGAAAAACCCGTGGATTCCAACAGCCGCGTCAGATCCGCAAGCGGATAGTACCGGATGGCATACTGGCCGGAAAGAACGCGTCCATCCGGCCGGGTGAGCCGCCGGGTGGCCTCGTCGCGGCCACGGACCGCGTCGAAGCGGCTCTGCTCCTCCAGCAGGCTGCCGTCCGGCAACCGGGTGGAGAAGGCAGCCTCGGGTTGTGACGCGAGGCGTTCGTACGGAACCGTGTGCAGCACCAGGCGGCCGCCGGGCCGCAGGCACCGCGCCACCTCGCGCAGCAGCGCCTCGTGCTCCTCATCCGAGAAGACGAAGAGCGTCGAGTACCAGGCGTAGGCGCCCGCCAGCGAGCCCGTGCGGAATGGGAGGGAGCGGAGGTCCGCTCGCACCGCTGGAAAGCCCGGCAGCCGTTCCTGGAGGGACAGCGCATCCAGTTCCAGGCCGATCACCCGGTCCGCCAGGGGCCCCCGGGCATTCAGGCGAGCGGCATGCCGGCCATGGCCGCAGCCCAGGTCCACCACCGGCCCGGGCACCTGGAGATCCTCGAAGCGCCTCGCGAGGTACGCCACCTCCTTCGCCGTCGTCTCCTCGGAAAGGAACGGCAGTGTGGAACGGAGGTAGAGTTCGCCGAAGAAGCTCACGGTGTGGCGCGGGATGTAGCACCCGGGTGTAGGGGTCGCAAGCCGCCCGGCTCCCAGGCATCCAGGCGTCAGGGGGCCCGAGCCAGCCCCACCTTCAACCGGCGCACGGCCTCATCCAGCACCGCCTCCGTCTTGCAGAAGGCGAAGCGCGCCATCCCCTGCCCCAGGTGCTTGTGCTCGGGACCGTAGAAAACACTCGGGGGGATGGCCGCTACTCCCACCTCCGTCACCAGGTGCCGGCAGAAGGCCACGTCGTCCGCGAAGCCCCGCCCCGAGATGTCCGCGATGATGAAGTAGCTGCCCTCGGGCGCGTACGCCTTCAGCCCCGCCTCCGCGAGCCCCGTCAGCAGCCGATCCCTCTTGGCCAGGTACATGGCGCGCAGCTCCTGGAAGTACGCGTCCGGGAGCCGCAGCGCCGCCGCCATGGCCGCCTGCAGGGGCGAAGCCGTGGCGAACGTCACGAACTGGTGCGCGCGCTGCACCGCGTCACGCAGCGCTGGCGGAGCGATGATCCAGCCGATCTTCCACCCCGTGAGGCTGAAGGACTTGCCCGCGCTGCTCACCGTCAGCGTCCGGTCCGCCAGCGAGGGCACCGTGGCGGGACGCACATGATGCGCCGGGCCGAAGAGGATGTGCTCGTACACCTCGTCCGAGAGCACCTTCACCTCGTGCTCGGCGCACAGGCCGCCGAGGAACTCGAGCTCCTCGCGGGTGAAGACCTTGCCGGTGGGGTTGTGGGGCGAATTGAGGACGAGCAGCCGCGTGCGGGGACCAAATGCCGCGCGCACCTCCTCGCGCTCGAACCACCACGTGGCGTGCGAGCCGTCCGGTGGGCGCAGCGGCACGTAGCGCGCCTTCGCCCCGATGAAGCCGGCATTGGCATCGTACGAGTCGTAGAAGGGCTCGAAGAGGACCACCTCATCGCCCGGATCCACGAGGCCCAGCATCACGCAGAGAATGGCCTCGGTGGCACCGCTGGTGACGGTCACCATGGTGTCCGGCTCGATGCCGGTGTGTCCGTGGAAGCGCGCGCCGTGCTCGGCGATGGCCACGCGCAGCTCGCGCAGACCGGGACTGGGCGCGTACTGGTTCACCCCGTCGGTGATGGCCTTGCGAGCGGCTTCCTTCACGGCCTCGGGCCCGTCGAAGTCAGGGAAGCCCTGCCCCAGGTTCATGGCCCCGTGCTTGAGGGCCAGTGCGCTGAACTCGGAGAAGACGGTGGTGCCGAGATGGGCCACGCGGCCCGCGAGGATCTGCCTGCTCATGGATACGCTCCCTGTTCAGGGGCGTACGATAGCGTCCATCGTGACCGGGCGCGCGACTGTGTCGCGCCGCGCGACCGTCCGGCTCCAGCCTACGGCCATGCCCACCACCACCATCACCAGGGGCACCGCGCACACCAGGTCCGTGGCGTAGTGGAAGCGGCCCACCAGGGTGGCGGCGATGAGTAACAGGCCCGGCACCAGCATCACCCGGAAGTAGCGCGGGGCGAAGCGCCGCGCGTACACGAACACCAGCAGCGTGGTCCCGGTGTGCCCCGAGGGGAAGCAGTCCTGCGCGAAATACGGCAGGCGCATCACCGAGTCCAGGAAGGACGTCACCCACACGCCCTGGAGGGGCGCGTCGAAGGCGAAGTAGAGGTAGTAGCGCGGGCCGATGGCCGGCACCAGGGCGTAGAAGAGGTAGTTGAAGGTGAAGAAGAGGCTGAGCGCGAGCAGGTACTCGTCGAAGGCCTCATTGCGGCCGGTGAAGTACAGCACCACGCCCAGCATCAGCGGCCAGACGAAGTGGCCGTAGTAGCAGACCATCAGGATGTCGATGAGCCAGGGCGGCACCAGCTGCCCGAGCACCACCGCGGCCTGGGCCCCGAAGAGCCGCTGATCCAGGGCGGCGAGCTGGGCATCTCGCAGCCCCGGGGTGACGAAGGTCACCAGGGGGCTGAGCACCTCGTGGCTGAGGCCGATCACCGGCAGCAGCCAGAAGTTGGCCAGGAAGGCCAGCAGCCGGTTCTGGGGGAAGTAGGACTCCAGGGTGCGCAGGACCAGGGGCCCGAGCGCGAAGACGGAGAAATAGACGATGGACTTCGTGGAGCCCGGGGCCCAGCGGGCCGGGCCCAGGAGCGTCAGCGCGGCGAACGAGCAGGAGACGACCATGACCACGTCGACTGCTCGTAGATGGACGTTCCGGACGCCCGCTCGGGCGCGCTCATACGAGGTCCAGGCGTTCACGCGGACTTACGCTCCCCCGGTTCCGCGGCGGGTTGCTTCACGCCGATGTCCAGGCTCCGAATCATGCCCCCATCCCTCTTCCGTCCCTTCCAGCGCTCCAACAGCGCGAGCATCGCCGGGAAGAAGACCGTCGTGCCCAGGAAGGTGCACATCACCCCGAGAAGTGCAATCTGTCCGATAGAGCGCAGACCGGCGTGATGTGAGATCAATAAAGCGCCGTAGCCGGCGGCGTTGGACAGCGTGGCCACCACCGCCGCGAAGCCCGTATTGCGCACCACATGGCCCAGGGAGCCGGGGCCCTCTTCCTCATACCGGTGGAAGAGGTGCACCGAGTTGTCCACGGCGATGGCGAGCAGGTTGGGGAGCACCACGGCGTTGATGAAGTTCAGTTGGACGTCAAAGAGGTACATGCCTCCGGCCAGGCAGAGCATGCCCAGGAACAGAGGGCCCGCCACCAGGCAGGCGCGCTTGAAGCTGCGCAGGCTGAGGAAGATCGTCAAGAAGACCACCGACGCGGCCGCCCAGAGGATGAAGGGGCCATCCCCCCGCACCATCGAGAAGATGCGGGCGGCGATCCGGTTGCTATCCAACACCGCGAGGTCCACGCCCCGGGCCTTGGCGCCAGCGATGACCTCGTCGAGCTGCGCGGCCCACGCCGACAGCTCCCGCGTGTCGTGGTTGGACACCGAGGGGAAGAGCAGCAGGAACATGCCCTGCCCGTCCTGCGCCTCGAAGCGGCGGCGCACCTCGGCGGGCAGCTCGGCCGCGCCGTAGGGCTGGGCCTCCAGCATCTTCTTCACGCTCTCCAGGCGAGGATCCTTCTGGGCCTCCTCGGGCAGCTTCTCCAGCGTCGCGCGCAGCGCGGCGATCTGCTCCTGGTGCGCCGGCACGTCCTGCGGCAGCAGCTCGTTGAGCGAGGCGTACTGCTTGAAGGTGGACTGCGCGCCGTGCCGGTTCTTCACCTCGGAGATGACGTCCTGGACCACCTGGGCCTGCGTCAGGTCGTTCACCAGGAGGATGGCCGGGTTGAGGTGCGTGCCAAGCTGCGCGCTGATGTGGTCATCGAGCGCGACCGCGGGCGAGTCGCCCTTGAGGGCGCGCATGTTCGTCTCGAAGCCCACGCGCGGCAGCACGTAGAGGGAGTACGCCGCGAAGCCGAGCACGGCCACCAGCAGGCCGGCGATGACGGAGGTGGGCCAGCGCCTGGCGGGCATGGACAACACCTGCGCCGGAGCCTCGGGCGCGTGGGCCGCGGCCTGCTTGCGTCCCGGACGCAGACGCTCGGCGAGCACCAGCAGCGCCGGACCCAGTCCGTACGCCACCAGCACCGCCATCAGCACGCCCACGCCGGCCAGCAGGCCGAACTGCTTGAAGGCCTCGAACTGGGCGAACAGGAGCACGAAGAAGGCCGCCGCGTTCGTCAGCGCCGACGTGAGGGCTCCCGCGAAGGTGCCGCGCACGGCCTTGGCCAGCGCCTCGGCGGCCGGGTGCTCGCGCCGCTCCTCCCAGTAGCGCATGGCCAGGTGGATGCCGTACTCCAGGCCCAGGCCGATGAGGATGGCCACCAGGAAGCCCGTGACGATGTTGAGGTGGCCGATGGCCAGCTCCGCGACGGCGAACGTCAGCGACACGCCAAAGACGACGGGCACGCCCACCACCGCCAGCGCCCACAGCCGCCGCGTGGCCAGCAGGATGATGCCCACCGCCATGATCGCCGAGAGGATGGCGGCGCGCGACAGATCCTTGCGCATCACCTCGTCCTCTTCGATGCGGGCCTGGAAGGCGCCCGCGTAGTCCAGCGTCACCCCGGGCCAACCCTGGGCCACCTCGCCGGACAGGCGCTTCACGTCGTCCACCAGCTTCTGCGCGAAGACGATGTCACCCGCGGTGCCACCCGGCTTCACCATCAGGTACATCTCGGAGCCGTCCGCGCTGCCGAGGTACTCGCGCATGGGCGCTTCCGGGCTGTACTTCTTGACGATGGCGTCGAAGTCCGGCGGCGCGTCCGCCTCGTCGAGCAGATCCACCGCGATGGCCTGCTCCTTCTCGTAGCGCAGCCGCGCGTCCACGTCCGCGCGCAGCTCCTTGAGCTTCTCCGTGGGCAGCAGCAGCAGGCCTCGCTCCTCGAAGAAGTCCACGTCGAAGTGGTTCTCCACGTAGCGCACCTCGGGAAGCGTCTCGAGCTTCCGGGCCAGCGCGTTGGAGAAGGCCTGGAGCTGCTCGGGCGCGGCCCCGCGCGCGCGCACCACCAGGTAGCCGTCACCGCCGGCCTTCTGGGCCACGCGGTTGAGGTCCTGGACCTCACGGGTCTCGTTGGGCAGCAGCTCCACGAAGGAGCCGCGGAAGTCCAGCCGTCCGGCCAGCAACGCGGCGCCGATCGCCAGGACCGTGAACGCCAGCAGCACCCGCCAGGGCCGGGCGAGCGTTCCCCGGATGAAGGCCTCGGACCCACGCCGTCGAAGAGAGTCAGCCACGCAGTTCCCCAGTCGCAGGAGGCCCGCCAGAAAGCAGACTTCCCGCCCCCTGTCACGGCCTCAACGAATCCGGGAACGAACACCCCCGAGGCTGGAAGCCTTCCACCGCGTGTAGGGAAGCCATCCCTGTGACATCCCACCCCTGAACCAGGGCAGCCAGGTCCCGGCTGTGCAACCGGTTGCGCACTCGCCTGCCCACGTACGGGAATATCCGCAGGTGTCAACCCCCCACCCGGGGATTCCCCGCCAACCCCGAACCCCCGCGCGGAACCGTCCGTGTCTTGACACTCGGAGGGTGACTCAATAATGACGGCCACCCTAGCCCCCCGAGGAGGAGGACGCGCGCTTGCGGTGCCCCAGGTCGGAACGAGCACTGCAGGAAGCGCGCCCTGGGGATCCGCCGAGACGGATCTCCCCCACCAGAGAAGAGCGCCATGAGTGACGTATTCGAGAAGTGCCGGAGCTGGAAGGACTATCGCATCGCCAAGGCCACGGGGCTCTACCCCTACTACCGGGCGATCGAGGAGTCGTACGGTGCCACCGAGGTTCAGATCGAGGGCCGCCGTATCATCATGGTGGGCTCGAACAACTACCTGGGCCTGAGCGCCGACCCGCGGGTGAAGGAAGCGGCCATCAAGGCGGTGGAGCGCTACGGCACCACGTGCTCCGGCTCGCGCCTGCTCAACGGCACCCTGGCGCTGCACGAGGAGTTGGAGCAGCGGCTGGCGAAGTTCCTCAACCGCGAGGCCGCGGTGGTCATCTCCACCGGCTTCCAGACGAACCTGGCGCTCTCCTCCATCCTGGGCCGCCACGACATCGTCTTCGCGGACCGGCAGAACCACGCCTCGCTGGTGGATGGCATCCGGCTGTCCTTCGCCACGGAGCGCAAGTTCCGCCACAACGACCTGGAGCACCTCGAGCAGCTGTTGCAGCAGGCCGCCGAGAAGGAGCCCAAGGCCGGGAAGATCGTCATCACCGACGGCGTGTTCTCGATGGAGGGCGACATCTGCAACCTGCCCCGCATCGTGGAGCTGGCGCAGAAGTACGGCGCGCGGGTGATGACGGATGATGCCCACTCGATGGGCGTGCTGGGCGAGCAGGGCCGCGGCACCTCGGAGTACTTCGGGCTGGAGAAGGAGACGGACCTCGTCATGGGGACGTTCTCCAAGAGCTTCGCCTCGCTGGGCGGCGTGCTGTCCGGCCCCTCGGACGTCATCAACTACATCCGCCACAAGTCGCGCTCGGTCATCTTCTCCGCGTCCATGACGCCGGCCACCGTGGCCTCGGCGCTCAAGGCACTGGAGATCATCGAGGCCGAGCCGCAGCGGCGCGCGCGCCTGCTGGACATCGCCGAGAAGATGCACAACGGCTTCCGCGCCATGGGCTTCGACACGGGCGTGTCGGTGACGCCGGTGGTGCCGGTGCACATCGGTGACCAGGTGAAGTGCTTCCGCTTCTGGCGGGCCCTGCACGAGGCGGGTGTGTTCGCCAACCCGGTGATTCCGCCCGCGGTGGAGGCGGGCCACGCCCTCATCCGCACCAGCTACATGGCCACGCACACGGACGAGCAGCTGGACCGGGTGCTCGACATCTTCGAGCAGATTGGCAAGAAGCTGGACGTCATTCCCCAGACGCGGCCCTCCACGTTCACCCCGGTGCAGATCGCCCGCCCGGGCACGATGGTGCGCAACAACAAGGCCACCGAGAAGTGGGCCGCCGCCAGCGAGGGGACGAACGGCTACCACGGCCTGACGCTGGATCAGCTTTCGCGCATGTCCTCGCGCGAGGTGGCCGGCAAGCTGTTCGACGCGGTGGAGACGCTCACCTGGCGCGCCGCGAACCTCCAGCCGGAAGACCTCCGCAAGCTGGGGCAGATGCCGATGAAGCTCTGGGAGAAGCGCGCGAACATCCCCGGCATGCTGCTGGAGAAGGGCGCCAACTTCTTCATCCGCAACGGACACGAGGACAGGAGCTAGGACACCCCCATGGCCGCCGCCGCCGAGATGCAGAACACCGAAGCCAAGCAGCCTCCCCTGCCCGCCGACGTGGAGGTGACTCCCGTCCGCAGCTCGGCGGACCGTACGGCCTTCATCCGCCTCCCCTCCTCCATCTACAAGGGCGACCCGAACTTCGTGCCGCACCTGGAGATGGAGCGCCGGGACTTCATGGACCCGCGCAAGCACCCCTTCTTCGAGTTCGGCGAGGTGGAGTTCTTCCTCGCCCGCCGGGCCGGGACGGTGGTGGGCCGCATCGCGGCGGTGAGCAACCCCCGCTACAACGAGTTCCAAGAGACCAACGTCGGCTTCTTCGGCCTCTTCGAGTGCGTGAATGACGCCAGCGTGGCCCGGGCCCTCTTCGAGAAGGCCGCCGAGTGGCTGCGCGCCAAGGGCTTCACCTCGATGCTCGGCCCGATGAGCTACTCCACCAACGGCGAGGTGGGACTGCTCATCGAGGGGTTCACCACCCCTCCGGCCATCATGACGACGTACAACCCGCCCTGGTACGCCGCGCTCCTCGAGGCCAACGGCTTCACCAAGGCCAAGGATCTGTTCGCCTGGGAGCTGTCCTCCTCCACCCCGCCGCCGGAGAAGGTGGCGCGCATTGCGGAGAAGATCCGCCAGCGCGAGGGCGTCACCGTGCGCCCGGTGAACCTCAAGCAGTTCGACGCCGAGGTGGCCCGGGTGAAGGCCATGTACAACTCGGCCTGGGAGAAGAACTGGGGCTTCGTCCCGATGACGGAGCACGAGTTCGACCACCTGGCGAAGGATCTGAAGCAGATGGTGCGGCCGGAGCTGGCGCTGGTGGCCGAGGTGAAGGGCCAGCCCGTGGGCTTCGCGCTGACGATTCCCGACGCCAACGAGGCCATCAAGGCCGCCAACGGCCGGCTCACCACCTTCGGCCTGCCCATCGGCCTGGCCAAGCTGCTGCTGGCCTCGCGCCGCATCCGCCGGCTGCGCCTCATCCTCCTGGGCACCGTCGAGGGCTACCGGCGCCGCGGCCTGGACGCCATCCTCTACCTGGACACGCTCAACAAGGCGCGTGAGCTGGGCTACGAGGGCGGAGAGATCTCCTGGACGCTCGAGGACAACCACCTCGTCAACCGCGCCATCGAGTCCATGGGCGGCAAGCAGTCCAAGCGGTACCGCGTCTACGAGAAGCCCCTGTAGACGCGGCCCGGGCGGGCGTTACTTGAGTGACTTCTCGAGCTGCGCCCGCTTGGACTTCAGGGTGGACAACAGCCCGTCGAAGCCCTTGTCGGCCAGGATCTTCCGGAACTGGCCGCGGTACGTCTCCAGGAGCGAGATGTCCTCGGTGACGATGTCGTAGATGCGCCACTCGCTCTTGTCGTCCCCGCGGTAGAGCTTGTAGCGCACGGGCAGCCGGTCCCGGCTCATGATGACCTTGGTGTCCACGGTGGCCTCGTTGCCCTGGATGGACTCCTTGCCGTACTGGATCAGCGCCCTGCCCTGGCTGAGCGCCCTCTGGGCGTAGGAGGCGCGCAGCAGCCCCTGCATCGTCTCCGAGAAGTCCTTGCGCTGGGCGGGCGTCAGCTTGTCCCACGTCTCGCCGAGCGCCCGCTTGGAGAGCTCACCCCAGTCCACGAAGCGATCCACCGTCTTGGAGAGCTGCTCCGCGCTGGCTCCCTTGGCGGTGATGATCTTCTGGACCTCGGCGTTGCCCGACTTCACGACGTCCAGGGGCGCGGGGGTAGCGGCGAGCAGCACGGCGGCAAGCAGGGAAGCGAACATATCTGGGTCACTCCGGGGTGCTGGAGGTGAGGACGCGAGGGATGACACTCCGCGACCCGGAGTTATTCACGAAGCCCCAGGCCGGGCGGGACGAGCTTCTTCGAGCGTTCGCGCTTCGACGAAGCTACGAATGATCTGCTTGGTACATGGCGCGCGCGTGGGCAGAATCCGCGCCGTCAAGTCAAGGGGCCCCCCGGCCCCCATCCCGAGGAGCACATGGCGTATACCGACCGCGTCAAGCAGATCCTCTCGTGGTACCCGTCCGACAATCCGGGCACGCTCACCAACCTGGCCCGCCTGCTCAACACCGGCATGCTCGCCGGCACCGGGAAGATGGTGATCCTCCCGGTGGATCAGGGCTTCGAGCACGGCCCGGCCCGTTCCTTCGCGCCCAATCCGGCGGGGTACGATCCGGACTACCACATCCAGCTCGCCATCGAGTCCGGCTGCAACGCCTACGCCGCGCCCCTGGGCTTCTTGGAGTCCGTGGCCGGCAAGTACGCCGGTGAGATCCCGCTGATCCTCAAGCTCAACAACTCGGACTCGCTGGGCAAGCCCGAGCACCCCATGTCCGCCGTCACCGGCTCGGTGAAGGACGCGGTGCGCCTGGGCTGCGTGGCCATCGGCTACACCATCTACCCGGGCTCCGGGTACCGCAACGAGCAGTACGAGGCCCTGCGCGAGCTGATCGCCGAGGCCAAGGATCACGGCCTGCCCACGGTGCTGTGGGCCTACCCCCGCGGCAGCATCTCCAAGGAGGGAGAGCAGGCCATCGACGTGATCTCCTACGCGGCGCAGATCAGCGCCCAGCTCGGCGCCCACGTCATCAAGGTCAAGCCGCCCAAGGACTTCCTGGAGCAGGCCGAGGCCAAGAAGGTCTACGAGAAGTTCAACATTCCCACCAAGACCATGTCCGATCGCATCCGCGACGTGGTGAAGTCCGCCTTCAACGGCAAGCGCATCGTCATCTTCTCCGGCGGCGAGTCCAAGAGCACCGAGGACCTCCTGGAGGAGATCCGTCAGATCGCCGCCGGTGGCGGTTTCGGCTCCATCATGGGCCGCAACGCCTTCCAGCGCCCCCATGACGAGTCCGTGAAGCTGCTGAAGGACGTGATGAACATTTTCAAGTCCGCCAAGTAATTCCGTTACGGGCAGACTCGAGCGGCCGCTGTCCTTTTGGACCGGCCGCTCTTTTTCCCGTGAGGGTGTATAAACAGGGGGGAGGGTCAATAAAGACATATGGGTAATCAGAGACCCATTCCATATTTTTCCCTCTGAGAGGCTTCCGTCTCCACCCGAACGGCAATATTTCTCCTCAGATTCCGCAATTGCCTGTATAAAAGTTTTCTGATATTAAAATCCTTAAGAATATCCATGGGGCTTGCCCGACCCCCCCCAAGCCGCCCAGCCCCGGAGGTTCGCTATGCTGACGTTGGTTGCCGCTGTGCAGGATACGATGCCGACGCGCGGAACCTCGGGTGCCACCTCCCCCGTCATGAAAGAGCGGAAGTCTCCACAGGCCGGGACCCCGGCGGCAGAGCAGCAGCAGGGCGCGTCGCCGTCCCCCGTGGACTTCGTGTCCTGGGCGAAGACGGTGCAATACCAGACGCAGGTGGTGCTGCATCAGATCCTGGAGCTCGAGGACGAGCGCCACCTGGATCCGGCATGGAACAAGGTGCTGGAGCAGGTGCGCAGCTACAGCCTGCGGCCCTCCAAGCGCATCCGTCCGGGTCTCGTGCTGGTGGGCTACGCCCTGGGGCGGGGCGATACGCGGGCACCGTCGGGCCTGTGGCGGTTCGCGGCGGCCACGGAGCTGCTGCACACGTTCATGCTGATCCACGATGATGTCGCGGATCAGGCGGACACGCGCCGCGGCGGCGCCGCTCTTCACAAGATGCTCGGCGAGGGAAGGCTCGGAGAGAACCTCGCGATCGTGATCGGAGATCACCTCTACGGCCGTTCGCTCGAGGTGATGCTGGGCTGCAACCTGCCGGACGCGGACGTGGCCACGCGCTACTTCCTCAAGGTGTGCCGCTACACGGCCGCCGGGCAGTACATGGACATCCGGCTGCCGCACCAACCGCTGGCCGAGCTGTCCATCTACAACGCCCTGCGCGTGGCCTACCTGAAGACGGCCCTCTACGGCTTCACCGCGCCGCTGGTGTGCGGCGCGATGCTCTCCGGCGGTGATCCGGAGCTCATCAACAAGCTGGAGCGCTTCGGCCGCTACGTGGGCACCGCCTACCAGCTGCGCGACGATCTGCTCGGCCTGTACGGCCAGTCCTCCGTGGTGGGCAAGCCGACCGACTCGGACCTGGCGCAGGGCAAGCGCACCTTCCCGCTGCTGGCCGCCTACCTGCGCGCCACGCCCGAGGCCCGTCAGGAGCTGGAGACGCTCTGCATCCCCGGCCCCAAGGACGACACGATGCTGCAGCGCGCCCGGGAGCTCGTGGAGCAGCACGGGGGCCGCGCCGCCACCGAGCGCCTCATCGAGCGCTCCACCAACGCCGCCTCCCGCATCCTCCACGGCCTCCCCGAGGCCGGCGGCCTCAAGCAGATGCTGCGCGATCTGCTCCAGATGCTGATGATCCGCGAGGCCTGAGCCCGCGACGCCCCGAGCGTCGCGTCGGCCGCCCGCGAAGCAGTCCCCCCCTCGCCACAACTCCCTTCGAAACGCACCTCACCGTCCCGCGGACGTGGGGCCGTGGCGCCTTCCCTTCCCTTCGACCCTGATTCAGGTGGTGGCTTCCACCCGCCGCGAGCGCGTGCTCGAGCGGCCCGGTGGAAATGAAAAAGCCCGCCTGGTTTTCACCAGACGGGCCTTCTTCATTGTGGAGCTAATCGGGATCGAACCGATGACCTCTTGAATGCCATTCAAGCGCTCTCCCAGCTGAGCTATAGCCCCACAATGGCGCAACCACCTGGGGAGTGGTTGCCAACGTCGAAAGCGGCGCCCTTCTACAACTTCTTCGTGCGGGACGCTACTCCCGAATTCGGGCCCCCCGCGTTTTTTTGCTTCAGCCGCTGGGCCGTCTCCTCACCCTCCTGGAGGAGATCGCTGATCTCCCGCGCCTGGGCCTCGGCCTTGTGCTGCGCCTGCTCGATCGCCTTGAGCAGCGGGGCGAATGTGGCGGGCAGCTCCAGCCGGCCCTTCTGCACCTGCTTGAAGACGGCTTCGCCCAGCTCCCGCAGGGCGCGCTCCTTCTCCTTCTGGATGAAGTCGCTCTGCGTCTTCGCCCGCGCCAGCTCGGCGTGCTTCTCCACCTGCTGACGCAGCTGAGCCATCTGCGACTGGGCGGACTGGAACGCCTCCTGGAGCTGACGGAGGGCCTCGGACTGCTTGGGGTCGGCTGCCACCGGATGCGACCTCTCGGAAAAGGAATCGCCTTCCTGCGTAACGTGCGGCCGCCAGGACTGTCAATCCCGCCCGCCTCCCTCAACCCTTGCGCAGCCGGGCCGCGAAGAAACCTCCGCCGGGTACCCGGGACGGCAGCGCCCTGAGGAAGGGGCCATCGCAGAGCACGGCCGCCCGCTCGGGTCCGAAGATGGGGGCCAGGGGCTCTACGGTGAAGCCCGGCACCTTGGCGAGGAAGTCGCGCACCACCGCGTCGTTCTCCTCCGGCAGCAGCGAGCACGTGGCGTACACCAGCAGCGCCCCCGGCTTCACCTGGCCCGCCAGTTCCTCCAGCAGGGCCAGCTGGGTGTCGTGGAACTCCGCCACGGACTTCGCGGTGAGCTTCCACTTCTGATCCGGCTCCCGCGCCAGCGAGCCCGTCCCGCTGCACGGCGCGTCCACCAACACCACGTCCGCCTGATCCACCGGCAGCGGATGCGGGAAGGACACATGGCGCAGGGACAACTCCTTCGCCCGCTCGCGCGCCTGCGCCAGCCGTCGGCGGGAACGATCTCCCGCCACCACCCGCCCCGCCTTGCCCACCTCGTCCGCCAGCGCGAGCGTCTTGCCACCCGCCCCCGCGCACACGTCCGCCACCAGCCGCCCCGACAGCGAGCCCTCCAGCGGCCGACACGCCTCGACGATGAGCTGGCTGCCCACGTCCTGCACCTGCAGCCGGCCCTCCTTCATCACCCGCGTCTCGAAGACCCGGTGGCTCGCCTCGGTGATGCGCACCGCGTCCAGCGCCACGTCCACCGGCGCCACCGCCACCCCCTCCTCCACCAGCCGCGCCACCACCTCGGCCCGCGTCCCCGAGGGCCTCACCCGGAAGTGCAGCGAGGGATCCTCGTCCAGCGCCGCCAGGATCGCCTCCAACACCGGCTCCGGGTGCAGCTCGGCCAGCCGGTTCACCAACCAGTTGGGGAACGAGTAGCGCGTGGCCAGCCGCTCCGGGCCCGCGGGCACCGAGGGCTCCGGCAGCGGCGACTCCGCCACCTGGGCCAGCAGATCATCCTTGATGGTGCGCGGACGCACCGGGCCGGGCAGCTTCACCTCGGGGCTGATGCGCGACCAGCTCGCGCCACAGAAGAGCCGACGCCAGAGCACGTAGCGCACCAGCGTCTGATCCTCCAGCAGGCCAATCTTGCTGGGTTGGTGCCCCAACGTGCGCGCCGCCAGGTCCAACAGCCGCTGGTGCCGCGACATCTCGCGCACCGCCAGCGCCGTGAAGCGCCGCTCCTGGCCGCCCAGGCCCTCCGCGTCCTTCAACGCATTGGCCAGCGCCGCCTTCAGCGGATCACCCTTCAACACCGCCAGGTGCGCCTCGAGTGCCGCCGTCGCCGCGCGCCGCGAGGGACGCCCCAGGCGCTCCTCGTCCACGAATGTGCCAGGCCAGAGAGTGCTCACGCTCAACCGCCAGCGCTCCGCTTGTCAGCGCAGCGCCATCGACACGGCCAGACAGCCCTCGTGGGTTCGCACCTCACGCGGTCCGGCCGACAGATAGAAATACTGGTGCTTCATCCGCTGCTCGCCCTCCACCTCCAGCGAGCCCTCCACCACCATCACGCCCGCGCGCCCGCGGTGCACCGGCCGGGGATGGCTCGTCCCGGGCTCCATCCGCACCCACAGAAGCCCGTCCGGCTCCTCCAGCGTCCGGACGCCCGCCGCCACCTCCGTCCACGCCCCCTGCGGTGGCCCGCGCTCCGCCGCCCGCACCACCTGCTGCCGCAGCCCGACGAAGCGCTCCACCATCCCCAGGATGTCGTCGATCTGGAAGGGCTTGGCCAGCACCACGTCCGGCTCGTGCGGCCGCAGCACCTTGCCCACCTCTTCGGCCGTGGCCGCGCTGACGATCGCCACCGGCTGCAATCGCTTGCGCGCCGCCTCCAGGATGATGCGCCCGCCCTCGCCCGTGTCGCCGATCCGCAGATCCGTCACCACCAGCGAGAAGAGCTCCTCGCGCAGGGCGCCCAGGGCCTGGGCCACGCTGCCCGTCTCCCGGACCTCGGACTGCTCGGCAATGAGCTCCCCCATCCCCTCGCGGAGACTGGCGTCATCCTCCACCAGCAGTACCTTCATTGGGGACCTCCCGCCCGGGTTTCCGGAGTCTCACTGCGCGCCTGGGGGGAGTGTGCCCCTTCCCATCGGGCGAGAACTCCCCGGATTGGCCCTCCCCGGACTCGAACCGGGACGCGGGGTCAGCCGCAGCGGATTTTGAGTCCGCCTCGTCTACCAATTTCGACAGAGGGCCCCTTGGGGCTGGAACAAGCGGACGTATACCGCGATGCCCGCCCGGACGCATCTGAAGATTGAAGTCCTACACACTGATGGATAAACGGGCGCCATGTACAATCTTCTCATCGCCCTGGGTGTGGGTCTCGTCATCACCCTGGGTATCAAGCTCTCCGGTCTCGGTTCCATCTGGGGCGGCATCATCCCGGGCACCATCGCCTTCATCGCCACCTACCTGCTGCTCGCCCGGCGGATCGGCAACCAACTCCAGGTCCTCATGGGCTCCGTCCAAAAGGAGCTCCAGGGCCAGCCGACCAGCCAGAAGGAGGCCCAGGCGCGTGTCGAGCGGGCGATCAAGATGCTGGAGGGTGGGCTCGCCTACGACAAGTGGCAGTTCATGGTGGGGCCGGAGATCCACTCGCAGATCGGCATGCTCAAGTACATGTCCAAGGATCTGGACGGAGCCCAGAAGCACCTCGCCAAGGCCAGCTCGCGCAACTACATGGCCAAGGCCATGCAGGGCGCCCTGCACTACCAGCGCAAGGACTTCTCCTCGATGAAGCAGTCCTTCGAGGCCGCCGTCACGGCCGGCAAGAAGGAGCCGCTGGTGTGGGCCGTGTACGCCTGGTGCCTCGTGCAGAACAAGGAGAAGGACGAGGCCCTCCGGGTGCTGGGGCGCGGCGTGGAGGCCAACCCCTCCGACGAGAAGCTCAAGAACAGCCTCTCGGCGCTCCAGAATGACAAGAAGCTGAAGATGAAGCCGTACGAGCCCATGTGGTGGCAGTTCGGTCTCGAGGCGCCTCCGCCCCAGATGCTCGGCGGTGGCGGCGGCGGCCGGCGGGTCCAGTTCAACCCGCGGCGCTGATCCCCTCCTCCCGGGAATTCCTACTGGTGGGATAACCGGGAACGCTGCAACTCTTGCCTAGCCGGGGGCACCTTCACCCGAGCTGGCGGCCGCAAGTCCCTGAAATTACTTCCCCCTCGGTGGGCTTGAAGAGGGGCACGGCCCTTGCTCCTGGGCTGACGCATGATCGGGCCCGAACGGCCCGGCCAAGTGGCGGAGACAGCGGACTTGGCAGCCGGGGGTCTCGGGTGAAGGCGGAGGAGGACGTGGGGTGCTCGCCGTGGGAGGCGGAGGAGGATGGGCGGGAGGGTTCACCCTCCGAGGGGCGTGGCACCCGAGACTTTCGGCCTGCCATTACGAGGCAGACGCGGAAAGTGGAGCGGACCATGGAACGGCACGAGCGCCCCAGTGAAAGGGCCCTGATCCTGGTCGTGGAGGACGACCCGGGTACACGCGACAGTCTGGTGGAGCTGCTCGCCGCCCGCTTCGACGTCCTGGGCGCCAGCGACGGCCAGTCAGGCCTGGTGCTCGCCCGCGAGCGGCATCCGGATCTCGTGCTGCTGGATCGCTTCCTCGAGCAGGAGGACGGGCTGTCGGTGCTCGAGTCGCTGCAGCACGACAAGGCGACCGAGTCCGTGCCCGTCATCTTCCTCACCGGCGACTCGGACGAGGCCACGCTGGAGAAGTGCCTGGAGATGGGCGCGGTGGACTTCGTCCACAAGCCGGCCAGCGCACGCGAATTGATGGCCCGCATCGATCGGGCCCTGCGCCAGAGCGAGCAGCAGCAGCGGCTCCAGGTGCTCGCCCAGACGGACGCCCTCACGGGCCTGGCCAACTTCCGGGCGCTGTCCATCCGGTTGGACGAGGAGTTCAAGCGCGCCAACCGCTACCAGTACCCGATGTCCGTGGTGGTCATCGACCTGGATCACCTCAAGGCCATCAACGACGGCATGGGCCACGACGTGGGCAACCGGGCGATCCTGGCGCTGGCCAGCCACCTGCGCACCAACCTGCGCGAGGTGGACTTCGCGGCCCGCTTCGGCGGCGATGAGTTCGTCGCGCTCCTGCCCCACCAGACGGCGGCCGAGGCGGCGGTGTTCGCCGAGCGGATCCGCGCCGGACTGCGCACCGTGAAGGTGACGCGCAGCGACGGGCGGCCGGCGCCCTTCGGGCTGAGCGTGAGCGTGGGGATCGCGGATCACTCCGCCGCCCAACCGAAGGAGAGCACCGATGCACTGCTGAGGGCGGCGGACGCGGCGCTCTACGAGGCCAAGCGCGAGGGCCGCGATCGCGTGGTGGTGTACGGGGCATCGGAGTTGCCGCCCCCGAAGGTTCAGCGTCACTGACAACCAGAAACCCCCAGAGGACCGATGGACGGTGGAGTGAGGGCGCGGATGAACGGGAGCAAGCTGGCGAGCGGTTCGAGGGTGGCCATCGTGGGCGGTGGGATCGCCGGTGCGGGACTGGCCGCCTCGCTGCTCTTCAACGGGCGAGCCCGAGGCTGTGCGCTCGACGTCCGGGTGTACGAGAGCGGCGATCCGGGCAGCATCGCCCCGCCCGCCCTGCTGACGCCCGAGTGCCGCTCCCGGCTGGCCGCGCTCGGCTGCCGCGTGCCGCCCGAATGGCGCGCCCATGAGCTGCGCGGGGTGGAGATCCTCTCCCACGGCAACCGCGAGGTGCTGCCCTCGACGCCCGGCGGCCTGTGGGTGGTGGACGCGTGGCCCCAGGGCCAGGGGGGTCTCGCGCTGGTGCGGGAGGTGCTCGCGGGCGCGGCCACGGCCCAGGGCGCGCGTTTCGTACCTCGCCGCGTGGAGCGGGTGGAGAACCAACCCTCGGCGCCGGATGCTCCCGCCGCGGTGCGCAAGAGCGGCCCGCTCGTGGTGAGAGCCCAGGGCAGCGGCGAGCGCTTCCACGCGGTGGCGCTCGCCACGGGCGCCGGGCCCTCCATGGGCGATGCCTTCTTCCCGGGCTTCCAGCCCGCTCCCACCATCGCGGCGGTGCAGGCGCGGCTGCGTCACGCCTCGCCCCGGCTGTCCGTGGCGCCGCTCGCGCGGCTGTGGCTCTCGCCCATGGCCTCGGTGGACGGACTGCTGCTGCTGCCCGGTGCGCACTCGGTGTACGCGCTCGCCTTCGGCGCCGCGGTGACGCCGGCGGACCTGTGCCAGGTGCTGATGATGGCCGCCCGCGACGGGCTGGTGGAGGAAGGTTTCGAGCTCGCCGCGCTGGAGACGACGCGCCTGCCCTACGGGCCGGGACGCACGATCGTCGCGCCCGGGCAGCTCGCCGTGGGCGCGGCCGCGTTCGGCCACCCGCTGCAGCTCGGCCTGTCCGAGACGCTCGCCTCCTGCAGCCGCGCGGCCGTGGCCCTGCTGGACGCCGGACTCGAAGGCCCCGCCCTGGAGCGCCGCTACGTGCGCGAGGGTCTCCATGAGATGCTCGAGGACTCCGCCGCGGGCGCTCGCTCCATCGCATGGCTGCGCCGCGCTGGTCGCCGCGCACCCCAGGCCTTCCTGACGGCTCGCAATCGTGGCACCTCGGGCGGGATGGGCGGCGGTGGCGTGCTGGGGCTCTCCTCCCCGACTCCCCTGTCCCTGCTCAACGCGGCCCGCTGGGCCGGCATCCGCGAGACGATGGCCTCCTGGGTGCGCACCGCCGTGGAGCCCATACCGACGACGATTCCCTCGCTCGAGCCGGACCTCTACTACATCGTGGATGACGATCCGGACCAGCGCGAGGCGATGACGCAGCTCCTGGAGTCCACGGGAGCCCGGGTGGTGGCCTTCGCCGACGAGCTGGCGCTGTTCTGCGCGGTGGCGCGCCGCCCGCCCACGGCCATCCTCCTGGACGTGGTGCTGCACTGGGTGGACGGCCTGCGCCTGTGCGAGGGCCTCAAACAGCACCCGCTCACGCGCGACACCCGGGTGGTGGTGATGAGCGGGTTGAACCGGCCTCACGTGCGCCAGCGCGCGCTCGAGGCCGGCGCTGAGGCCTTCCTGCCCAAGCCCGTGGATCCCGAGCGGCTGCTGCGCCAACTCCTGGGCCATGTCCCCGCCAGCGCGACGTCGGCCCAGCCGGGCCGCTCGGCCCAGGACGATGTCGTGTCCGACGAGACGGGACGCTACGCCTCCTGAGGGCTCCGGAGCCGGAACCCCGGCTCCTCAGGGCAACGGGCTGGTGACGTAGTCCCTGCGCAGCCCTGGCAGGTGGTGGTGGAGAGCCTCCGGTTACCTCGGAATTCTGAGGTCCCGTGCGCGTGCAACCCCGCGAAATACCGGGGCGCGACGCGGGAATGTGCCTTGCAACCGGCACTGTCCACCATGAGAAAACTCCTCTGCGCGTTCCTGATGCTCGGCGTCTCCGCGTGTGGTCCGGGCGGCAGCATCTTCGACGATGACATCTTCCACGATGCGAGTGAGGTCCAGGGCCCCGGCACGTACCGGCTCTCCGACAGCGGTATCCGGTGCGCCCAGGTGCCCTGCCCCACCATTCGTGTCTCGCCCCTCGGCTCGAGCGCGAGCATCCTGGTGAGCGGGCTCGAATTCCCGCCCGGCATGGCCCAGGACAAGCGGCAGCAGGCCTCCCACCGCATCTACATGTCCGACGGGCTGGTGGCCGAAGGCGCCCCGCGCGGCGAGGGCGATGCCCGCGTGTTCGTGCTCCAGTCCGTCGTCGAGCAGTAATCTCATCACCCGCGCTCGCTCCAGCAGTCCCTGCACGCGCTGGCCTTCTGAACCATGGGGGCTCAACCCGAGCCCACGTGCTCCTTCATCAGCGCCTCGATGTAGCCGCCATCCGGCACTGTCCCGTCCTCGAAGCTCGCTCCCGCTTCCTTGCGGAACCACGTGAGCTGCCGTTTGGCGTAACGGCGCGTCTCCTGGGCCGCCTGCTGGAGGGCCTGCGCCACCGTCAGTTTTCCGTCCACCACCGCCTTCGCCTGCACGTACCCCACGCTGCGCATGGGCGCGGCCTCGCCGTAACCCCGGGCGATCAGCTCGCGCACCTCGTCCACCAACCCGCGCTGGAACATGGCGGCGGTGCGCTCGTCGATGCGCCGGTACAGCACCTCGCGCGGCAGCGACAGCACGTGCATCCGGAAGGGATACCGCTCCGCCGCGAACGCATGCTCCTTGCGAAACTCGGAGGCCGGCTTGCCCGTCTGTTTGTGGATCTCCAGCGCCCGGATGGTGCGCACCAGATCCCTCGGCGGCAGCTTCGCGGCCGTCTCTGGATCCACCTCGGCGAGCTTGCGGTGCACCGCCTCCCGGCCCTCGGCGGCGGCGAGCGCCTCCAGCTCCGCGCGCAACGCGGGGTCCGCTCCCGGCGCCTCCACCAGGCCGTGCAGCAGGATGCGCAGGTACATGCCCGTGCCGCCCACCACGAACACGGGCTTGCCCCGCGAGGCGATGTCCTCGATCGTCACGTCGGCCCGGCGCTGGTACTCGGCGGCGGAGAAGGGCTCGAGCGGCTCCACCACGGAGATGAGGTGGTGCGGCACCGCGGCCAGATCCTCCGCCGAGGGCTTCGCCGTCCCGATGTCGAAATACCGGTACACCTGCTGCGAGTCCGCGCTGACGATCTCCCCACCCGCGTGGCGGGCGAGTTCGATGGCGAGCGCGGTCTTCCCGGACGCGGTGGGCCCGGCGATGACGGTGAGGAAGGGTTTCATCACGGAACAGGATAGTAGGATGGAGCGCGCGAGACAGGCCGTACGAAGGACACCATGACCCCCATGACATTCGAATACCAGGTCGCCATGGGGCCTCCGGGCGCGACGTTGACCAACTGGTCCGATGGTTGGACCAGTTGGCGTCACTCCGTCCCCAACCCGGCGCGCACCACCTCCGCGGCGGACGCATCCCGCGCGAAGACGAGCCGGGCCGTCTCCACTCCTGACAGCAACCGGCTCGCCGTGCCCAGCAGGTGGCGGCGTCCGGCGGCGGAGGACTCGGGCAGGAGTGCGTTGAGCAGCAGCACCCGGGCCACCTCCCCCGCGCCCACGGGCTCCCAGCGCGAGGCCGTGTCCCAGCCCAGCAGCCCCACCACGCGCAGCGAGGCCTCGCGGGGGACTCCCACGTTCCACGGCGTCCCGGCGGCCCTCCAGCCCTCCGCCTCGGGCCACACCGCCACCAGCTCGTCCGTCAGCACCGTGCCCCCAGCCCCTGCCCACAGCGCGCCCAGGGTGCTCTTCCCCGCCCCGGAATGCCCCGTCCAGAGCGCGGCCCGGCCCTCGTGCTCCACCGCCACGCCGTGCACCAGCAGGCCCCCGCGCCGCGCCAACTCGCCCGCGAGCATCACCTTCAACACCGTGTCCACCGGGAAGCGGCCCTCGCCCGTCACCGTGGCGCTCCGGCCCTCGGGGGCGATGTCCGCCACGTAGTCCTCCCCCTCCATCCGCAGGCCTCCTCCGGGGACGGGGCGGGGCTCGGGCAGGGAGCGCACGCTGGACGCGGAAACCGGAGCCGCCGGGCGCAGCACCCGGATCCGAGCCTGGGCGGGTGCCTCCGTGCGGAACGCCGGAAAGGCCCGGACGAGCGACTCCTCCAGCGCCACATCCTCACACTCGAGCGACACCGTCCAGCCGGCCAGCGAGAGTGTCACCCCATGAGACGGAGCCCCCCTCACGGCAGGTCCGAGCACGAGCCCGGAATGTCGCAGCCGTAGTCGTCGCGGAAGGACGACACCTGCGCGAGCGCGACGAAGGGCTGCTCCCAGAGCACCGCGGGCGGCTCGTAGACGCGCGTGCGCGGCGCCGGCACCGGCTCCTTCGAGTCGGGTGTGGGCGGGGTTCCCCCGGAAGCTGGCTCGCGGTCTCGCGTCAAGGAGGGCTCAGGAGAGGGACTCAGGGGAACGGCACCGGGAAGGCGCAGATGCGGCCGTCCTGGGTGCCCACGTGGAGGCGCGACACGGTGTTGTCCACCGTGGGCGTGCCGATGGCCAGCGCGCCGGGCAGCGAGAGCTGCTTGCCATCCACGCCGGTGGTGATGTCCAGCTCGTGCAGCTTCTCGTCCTTGCCGCCGACATAGAGACGCTGCACGCCGCCGCTCGTGAACGAGAAGGAGCCGGACGGACTGGGAATGGGCGTGGACCAGAGCTTCTTCACCGTGGTGCCCGTGGAGCTGGTGGTGACGCTCCAGCGCTCCACCCTGCCCTCCGCGTCGGAGGCGCCCAGGATGCTCACCACGAAGCCCCCATTCACCGGACGGGCGAACTGGGAGAACGCGGGCACCGAGGCCGATGGGCGGCTCGCCACGGACGCACTCCAGGAGACCTTCATGCCCACCATGTCGACGCCGTACACCGTGCCATCGCTGTTCGTCACGAGCACCAGGTTCACCGCCGAGCCATAGCGCACGAGGCCGAAGTCGATGTCCCCGAGGGGCAACCGGGCCAGCTCGGTGCCGGTGAGCGAGTTCAGGATGCGCAGCGAGGCCAATGCACCGCCGTTGGAGCGCGCGCCCACGAACAGCCGGTTGTACGCGTAGTCGATCAGCATGCCCCCGCTCACCATCCCGAGATCCCCCGGGGCGTACGTCCACACGGGCGCGCCGGTGGCGGCATTGAGCGCCACGACCTTGTTATCGGTGCCGGTGCTCAACCGGGTGGCGAAGAAGGCCAGGTCGCGCCCGGGGAAGGCCGCCTTGTAGGCCGCGTTGGTGGCGGTGGTGTCATGGAGCTGAACCACCGGGAAGGACTGGATGTTCCCGAGCGAGGTGGTGGAGCGCCAGAGGAACTCCCCGGTATCGGTGCGGATGGCCTGGGTGTAACCCGCCATGTCTCCGGTGACGATGTACTGCCCGGACAGGCCGGAGAGCGGGACAATGGGGAAGCGGCTCTGCACGGCGCCCTGGAGCTGCACGGGCCGCCAGCGCTCGTTGCCATCCAGCACGGGCGTGGCCGTGTTCGTCAGGTTGGCCGTCACGCGGCCCGAGGTGTTGGAGCTGAAGATGCCCACGCCGAGCTCGGTGATGGGCTGCTGCAACGTGGAGAAGCCCACGCTGTAGCACCACAGCGGCTGGCCGGCCGCGCGGCTGGTGGGCGTGGACTTCAGCCCGAGCGACTGCGGCGCGTTGCCGGGCGAGTACCGGTACAGCGTGTCGTGGTTGTGGACCCGGTAGACGTAGGCCGTGCCGTTGGTGAGCCCGGTGTCCTCGACGGTGGAGGCCACGCTCAGCTCGTCCGAGTACACCACCGTCGCGTTGCCGAGCGTCTCGCCCGCCACGTAGCGCCGGCCCGGCTCGGGCGCGGTGTTGGGGGCGGTGCCCAGGGCGCGCAGCACGAGCACTCCGTCATGCTCGGACGGGTTGGTCCACACCAGCGTGTTGCGGTTCTGCCCGGCGATCGCCACCAGGGCATCCACCTCGGGCACCGCGCGGTTGACGAAGAGGGTGACCGGCGCGTCCACGCGGAGCGTGTTGGTGGTGGTGCCACTCACCTGCGTCAGCTCCAACTGGTGGCTGAAGGCCGTGTCGCTGGTGACGGTGCCGATGGCGGAGTAATCGAACGAGAACGTCTTCTGTGCGCCCGGGGTGAGGCCCGGAGCCCCGGAGGGAGCCGTCCACGTGTAGCCCCCCTTGGTGTCCTTGACCCAGCCGCTGCTGTCGTTGGCGAACGGCGTGCCCGAGACGGTGAAGAAGACTGGATCCGGCGGGAGCAGCTTCACGGTCCGGATCTCCACCGTGCCCCCGTTGTAGAGGGTGTAGCGAAGCGTCCGGTTCCTGGCGCCGGAGATGAACGAGGACGGCTCGAGGGCCAGCCGGTGCTCGACGATCCGCCCCTGCGCGGAGGCCACGAGTCCCGTGGAGAGGGGCGCGCCCGAGCGCGTGGCATCCGCCTGGCCCTCGAACAGGAAGGTGCTCCCGATGGGCCCCTCCATGCGGTACTTCCAGATGAACGAGACGGACGAGCCCGGGCCCAACGACGAGGCGCTCGCGGGCGTGGGGCCGCTCAGCAGCGAGGGCATCGCCGTCCCCACGAAGAAGGGCGCACGGGGAACGACGTCCCGGTAGGTGCTCGTGGACGGGTTGGACACCACGAGGCGGACCGTCACCGTGTCGCCCGGGGCGATGCTGGCGGGCAGCGCCTCGAGGAGCGCCGGGAAGCTGCTCACGCTCACCTGGAGCGAGGACGTGGGCGTGGTGCTCACCGTGCCGTTGCTCGCGGAGGCCTGGAAGACCGAGGTCCCCTCCGCCGTGGACTGGAGCCTCCCGGTGAAGGCCCCGGTGGCCCCTGGAGCCAGCGAGAGCGAAGCCGGCGAGAAGGCCGTCACCGTCCGGCCAAAGGCCGCGCTGCCCACCACCACCGGGCCGCTCAGGGTGATGTTGCTCTGGCTCACCAGCGAGCGGTTCACCACGATGAGCTGCACCGTGACATTGCCCCCGAGCTGGAGGGTGCGCGGCAGGGCCGTGAGGGTGGCGGACAGGCCCACGCGCTTCCAGCGCGCCAGCGCCGGATCTCCGGTGAACGTGACGCCGCCGGGGCACGTGTCCCGGGCCATGCTCGATTTGGTGGGATTGTTCCCACCCACCAGCGCGTCGGTGAGGTCGGCGTTGGCCGCGAGTCCCACGAGCCGCAGGGTGAAGCGCGCGGAGGCCCCCGGCGCGAGCCCCAGGGACCCGGGGGTGCAAGAGCCCGTCGCCCGGTAGGTGATGCGGCGCTCCTTGCGATCGACGGTGCTCACCGTCCAGCCCGCCGGTGCGTCACCGCCGTCGACGTCGTAGGCGGTCCCGTCGACGGCGAGGCTGACCTCGTTGAGGGGACGGGTGCTGGTGGAGGCGTTGCGGACCTCGAAGATGAGCGAGGAGATCTCCCCCATCACCGCGGAGCCCTCCACGGGCGTGACGGTCCACGCGTTCTGGGCGAGCGCGGCGGCGGGTAGCAGCAGGGTCAGGAGCGCGAGCAGGCGTGCGTTCATGGCGGGCCTCCTCATCGGTCCAGGGTGAAGGTGACGGTGGTGAGCGGCACCCCATCGACGAAGAAGCGCGCCTCCCAGTCTCCGCTCAGGCCGTGAAAGGGAATGTTCGTCCCCGCCACCGGCAGGCTGAAGACGAGCTCACGCTCCTCGGTGGGCACGGCCTCCACCTTCCGGGTGTGCTTCTCGTACACGGCGGGACCCGGAGCCAGCAGCTCCGCGTCCACCGACGCCGAGCCGACGATGCCGCTCACGCGCAGCCGCACCTCCACCGCGGTCACCTCCGACAGGCCGCGCGCGCCCTCGGGCACGTAGGTGACGTCCGCCGAGCCCACCAGCGGAGGCAGCGGCGGCGTGGGCCTCACTTGCGGCGAGAGGCCATTCCACGACACCTCCGCGGGCACCACGGGCCCGGACTCCGCGGGCGGCTCCCCTTCCCCACCCGGGAGCTCCGGAGGATGGGCTTCGGCACAGGCGGACAGCCACAGGACCACTGACGCCATCACGAGCGCTTTCATCGAAGCACCTCCTCCGCGTCCAACAGCCCATGTCCCGCCAGCCGCTCGAGGAAGTGCAGGCAGTCCCCGAGCACGCGCTCCACATCCACGCCGTATTCGAGCGCCACCACGGCGGCGATCTCCCGCGCGGTGCGCTTGCCGTCACTCAAGTCCCAGACGCGCGCCGCGGTCTCGTTGAGGCCGCGCAGCATCCGCCCGTCCGCATCCAGCACCACGAAGTCCGCGCCGAAGCGCTGTCCATCCGCGCCCTCGCGCCTGCGGGGGATGCTGTCCGGGCGGAAGCTCATGCGCGCCTCCGTCTTCCGAGCAGCGCCGCCAGCCCGCGCTTCACCACCACGCGCCAGCGGCCCCAGCGCATCGGCCCCCGGTCCCATCGGCCCGGTCCGAGCACCTCGCCGCCCCGGCGCACCAGGCTCACCCGCCCCAGCACCCGCTCGCGAGGCAGCGGGGGATCCTCCGCCCAGGCGTTGTCCCCGAGCAGCACGCACGTGTCCCCGTCACACCGGCGCACGCGGTGCACCACCAGTGCATGCGCGAACCGCGCGAGCACCACCTCGCCCGGACGCAGCTCCCCGGCGTAGGGCTCCACCGCCGCCACGTCCCCCGAACGCAACGAGGGCCACATGCTGTCTCCCTGAATGGGAATCCAGTACGGGCCCTCGTCTCGACGTCCTTCCGTCCAGTCTGGCGGCATGACTGGAACGGAATTGTAAGGTCACACTCCCGACTCATCAAACCGGCGACCCGCCAAACCCTTGGATTTTCAAGGGTTCTACCGGTTTTCCCAGGTACTGAGACTCTTCCCGTCTCAGGCCGCTGGGGGAGCCGCCGGGCGGGCGAGCGCCGCGCGCACGGCGGAGGCCAGGTCCTCGAGCCGCACGGAGATGGGATCGCCCCCCGCCATGGGCTTGAGCTGGGCCTGGCCGCTCTCGCGCTCGTTCTGGCCGAGCACCAGCGTGAAGCGGGCGCCCGTCTTGTCCGCGCGCTTCATCTGGCTCTTGAGGCTGCCACCGCGCGTGTCGAACTCCACGCGCAGGCCCTCGCGCCGCATACGGCTCACCAGCCCGAAGGCCACGTCCGCCGAGCCCTCGTCCGCCGCGGCGATGAAGAGATCCACGGGCGGGGTGAACTGCTGGCCGCTCTCCTTGAGCAACAGGCAGAGCCGGTCCAACCCCAGGCCGAAGCCCACCGCGGGCACGTCCGGCCCGCCGAGGCTCTTCACCAGCTTGTCGTAGCGGCCGCCACCGCCCACGGTGCTGGCGGTGCCGAGCGCCGGGTGCGAGGCGATGAACTCGAAGGTGGTGCGCGTGTAGTAGTCCAGGCCGCGCATGATGCGCGAATTGACCACGTACTTGATGCCGAGCACGTCCAGCTTGCGCTGCACCTCGGCGAAGTGCGCGCGGCACGGCTCGCACAGCGACTCGGTGATGTTGGGCGCGGCGTTGGCGATCTGCTGGCAGCGCTCGTTCTTGCAGTCGAGCACCCGGAGCGGGTTCTTCTCCAGGCGCACCTGGCAGTCCGCGCACAGCTCGCTGGAGTGGGCGCGCAGGTGCTCCACCAGCCGGCTCTGATAGCCGGGCCGGCACACGTCATCGCCCAGCGAGTTGATGTTGAGCGACACGTCCGTGAGCCCCAGCTTCTGCAGGAGCTGCACGACCATGTCCATCATCTCCACGTCCTGGGCGGGCTCCTTGGAGCCGTAGCCCTCGGCGCCGATCTGGTGGAACTGACGGTAGCGGCCCGTCTTCATCCGCTCGTAGCGGAACATGGGGCCCATGTAGAACCAGCGCGTCACCGGCTCCTGGTTGCTGATGGAGTGCTCGATGTACGCGCGCGCGGCGGGAGCAGTGCCCTCGGGACGCAGGGAGAGGCTGCGGCCGCCCTTGTCCTCGAAGGTGTACATCTCCTTGCCGACGATGTCCGTCGTCTCGCCCACGCTGCGCACGAAGAGCGCGGTGTCCTCCACCATGGGCGTGCGCACCTCGCCGTAACCGAAGCGCGAGAAGATCTCCCGGGCCGTGCGCTCGACGTGCTGCCACACCTCCACGTCGCCGGGGAGGATGTCGTTCATGCCCTTGACGCCACTGACCTTCTGACTCACGGAATCTCTCCAATCCGCCGGCCCATGCGCACCACCGCCTCGGGCTGGAGGCTGTCGTCCCACTTCACGCGCCCCGGCTCGAACACCAGGATGACGGTGGAGCCCATCTCGAAGCGGCCCAGCTCCCCGCCCTTCTCCACCGCGATGGAGGCATCGTAGCGGTGCACCTTGCCCGGCTTGCCCTCGTGGGTGATGACGTCCTCGTAGGCGGCCTTGATGCGGGACACGCACGTGGCGCCCACCTTCACGACAGCGCACTTGCCGGCCACCGTGTCCAGATAGGTGACGAGCCGCTCGTTGACGCAGAAGAGCGCCTGCTTGTTCTTCACCGAGGCCGGGTTGACGGGCCAGAACTCGCCGGGGATGTACGAGTAGCCGGTGATCTTCCCGCCCAGCGGCGAGTGGATGCGGTGGTAGTCGCGCGGAGACAGGTAGATGGTGGTCCAGGCGCCGCCGTGGAAGGGCTTCGCGGCCTCCTCGTCACCGAGCAGCTCGCCCACCGAGTAGTGGATGCCCTTGGCCTGCATGACGCGGCCGTGCTCGGCGTAGCCCACCTGGGACACGGCGCCGTCCACCGGGGACACCACCACCTTCTCGCCCGGATCCACGGGGCGCGAGCCCAGCTTCAGGCCGCGGGTGAAGAACTCGGCGAACGTCGGGTACTTCTCCAAGGCGTGCTCCGCCTCGGCCACGTCCACGTTGTACATCTTGGCGAAGGCCTTGATGGCGGCCCGGTGCAGCGGGGCCGGCGCGGGCAGACGGGTGGCCATCCCCACCGCCGTGGACAGGGCGGACTTGGGGAGGATGTTCATCAACTTCATGAAGGTCTGTTCGTTCATGGGACGGGTTCCACGTGGGATGTCTGGAGTGGGATGCGCGAGCCGGTTTCAGCGACCACCGTCCGAGGGGCCACCCGTGCCGCCATCCACGGGGATGGCCTGGATGGCGCTCCGGGGCACCTGGGCGAGCACCTTGCCCTCTTCGATGATCAACACCTGATCCTGCAGCGAGGCATACTGCTGGCGACACGCCGGGCGGTCCGCCAATTCCCAGCGGTCGCGGCGGCCACGGCCCTTCACCTCGAGCGGCTCGCCCTTCTGGAAGCAGCCGGAGCTCGTCAGCTGGGCCTCCGGGGTGCCGACCCCCGGCACGCCGGTCCCGGCATCGGCCGCGGCGGCGCCCGTGTCGGGAGCCTCGTCAGCCGGCTCGGCGGCGGAGGGAGCGGGCGACGGGCTGGAGCCCGTGTTGAAGCCGGGGGGCATCTGGCCCGGCTGACGCGCCTGGGCCATGGCGTCGGCCTTGGCCTTCTCCTGGGCCTGGGCCTGCTGCTTGCCGGTCTGGATGCGGGTGCGCAGCTCCTTGGCCGCCGGGGCGTCCAGGCTGTCCGAGGGCACCTGGTCCAGCAGGGCCTCCACCTGGGCCAACTCCGGATCCAGGAAGGCGTCGTCGCCCTTCTCCCCGTAGAGCTTGCCGAAGCGCGTGTGCGCCTGGGCATAGGCCTCGGAGGGCTTGGCGGGCTTGCGGCAGGCCACGGGGGCCGCCGACACGAGGAGGGCCGTCAGGAGACCGGCGAGGGTCCGGCTGGAAAGGAGGCTGTAGGGACGCACGGGGCCGGTTTTCTACGCCATTTCCGGACCGCCGCGCCCCTTTTTCGACTCGGAGCGGCCCCTGATCAGGGAGCCCCGAACGTCTCCTCCCAGAGCAATTGTCCCTCGGGGGACAGCCCGAAGGTCCACAGGTCCGTCTTGCCCGCCCCCTTGGACATCGTCGAGCCCACGACCACCAGGCTCCCATCCGCCAGCCGGGCGATGCCTCCGCCCGAGTCGTCCTTGGCGCCCCCATGGGCCTGTTGCCAGAGCAGGCTCCCCTCAGCGGCGAAGCGCCAGACCTTGGCCTCCCGGTCCACCAACAACTCCTTCCACCAGTACCCCGCCACGGCGAAGCCTCCATCGGGGAAGGAGGTGACGGCATGGCCTGCCCCCACCTCGGTCTGCTCCGAGACGTACTCCCAGAGGATCTCCCCTCGCGGATCCAGGCAGACCACCCAGAAGCTCGGGTCCATCGACTCAGGACGGCTCAGGCGTCCGGTCGCGGCGAACCCTCCATCCGGGAGCAGCGCGAGCGCGGCCAACTCCCCCTGCCCCTCGGCAGGCAACCCCTTCTCCCAGGTGGCCCGGCCATCGGACTCCAGCAGGAACAGCTTCGAAATCCCCAGCCCGACGGTCGAGGTCTCCGCCGTCCCCAGGATGGCCATGCGCTGGGCCGGGAGCGCCACCAGGGAGGTGACGTGCTCGAGTTGCGGAAGCTTCACGTCCCAGAGCAGCTCGCCCCGTGGATCCATCCGCACCACCCAGCCCTGCCGGTCCTGGGTTCCCCCCGCGACGATCGAACCGTCCTCGAGCACCGAGACGGCCTGGAACCAATTCACGCCCTCCTGGCCCGGGGTGCGCTCCCAGAGGACATCTCCTTCCGGGGAGAGCGCGAGAAGCCATCCCTGGAATCCACCCCCCACCACCCGCTCCGCTCCAACGACGACGAGCCCCCCCCAGGCCTGGAGGCGATGGCATGGCCCACGGTCCCGAGCTTTCCTTGACCCGCCTAGGTCCGCTCCCAGCGCGGGGGCGGAGCCTTGTCGAATCGGAGCACCCAGGCCTGTCCGACTCCAGGCTGCCGGGAGTTGGTCTGACCGATCACGGAGAAGCCGCTCCCGGTCGCAATGACCCCTTCAGCCGATTCATGTCCCGTGCTGTTCTCCCGCTCGACGTCTCGCGCCCAATCAATGTCGTCACTGCGCTCCAGGATGAGCGCAAGCACGATTTCCTGCCGGTATAGGTACAGCAACACGAGGAGCGCCGAGAGCAGCAGCACCACGAGGGCAGCGAGCCTTTCTCTCCCTGCGAACCTCCTCCGGGTGTCGTTTTGAAGATTCATTGCGTTCTTCTGCAAGAAGCGCTTCTCCCATCGATCCACTGTGTCCAGAGGGGCCCCGGGAGCCCAGCTCGAACCGTCAGTCGAGAAAGCGGCGCCACCATCGCCGCGTTTCCTCATGAGAGGATCCGGGCCAGGATTCATGGCTGGGACATGGATACAACCAGGGCTCCAGCACACGCGCGAGCTCGCGGTACGGAGGGAGGTCGAGGCCTTGGGTCAGGTCTCCAGCCTCGGGCCACGGGCCGAGCGTCACCACCGCCCGCTCGCCCCCCAGCTCCTGCACGGTTGCTCCGGAGGATGTCAGGTGGGCCCGCAGGCCCGTGGTCCCCCCCACGGCCCCCAGCACCGGGGGACCCAGGAAATTGAGCCAATGCACGCCATCGACCCGTGACCCCATGGAGGTCAGGCCGTGAGGCACATCGATCCCTGGGTAGCGCAACAACTCCTCGCGATTCCACGGACCCGTGGCTTCGTCCGGAAGCTGGAAGGCGAGCCCGGCGTGACCGGCGGAGAATGGGAGCAGCGATGCCAGTTCCAGGGCCAACTCCCGCACCCGCCCGGGCCCGTGTGCCTCGAGGTACTCGGTGGGCCAGGAGAAGCTCACGATGCTGACTTCTTCTTCCACATGAGTCCGCGTACGCCAGGGCAGACGCGCCTGGTAGGTGAATCCGTAGCCACTGACGCCGGAGTCTCCACCCGTCAGGCGGACAGACCGTTCACACTGGCGCTTCAAATAGCGGTGGACGCTTTGCTCGTCTTCCAGGTCCTCGAGGAACCATTTCCCCCTCCGAGGCGGAGCAAGCTGCGCACGGAGCTGCGTCCAGCCGTACTCATCTAGCGGAAAGGCTTCACCCTCCGGATGCCACCATTCGGAGAAGACGTCCGGCCCCTCACCTACCGCTTCGAGGTACACGCCGAGCGACCGGATCACGGCCTCCGCGAGCTCGACGTGATCAAACGGGAGGTACAAGCCAAACCGAACCACTTCCCGCCGGACGAGGCGCTGTTGCCCGTTCTGGGAGGAACACAGGCGGATGCGGGGGAAGTGTCCGGTCATCGGCTGATTCCAAGCTGGGGGGTGACGAGTGCACGCCGCCCGTTCCCCGCGAGCGGCTTGTACTTATCCAGCTTCCCTCGAGACGCGAGCGGGTCGCTCTTGCTGCGGGAAGTACATGGAAAGAAGAAGTCGTAGAGAAATTGAATCTTGTTGGCGTCGCGCACCAGGTGCAGAACGATGTCGGGGACGAGGGAGCCCGTCCCCTGCTCGGTGAGTGCGTACTCTTCGCCAGGCGGTTTCTTCCCGTAGCGAGGCTCTCTCGTGAAGTGTTCCGAGAACTCCGGGCCGAGTTCCCGCTGGACGCAGGCGAAAGCCGCCGCGTGCTTCATCGTTCCGAGCTCCATGCTCCGGTATACCGGCTCGTCATTCGAGTCGTACCGGATCACCCGGTTGCACTCGGCATCGCTCGGAGAATGGCCGCGGCCATATTCCTGCTCGTTGATTTTGAAATCCGCCTCCTTGGCGCATTGAACGAGCACCGCCTCGACGCGGGCCACCTCCACCTCGTCGAGGAAGTCCTTGAGTGTGAGGAGTCCTCGAACGGCCTCGGCCGTTCTCACCACCGTCGTGGGCACGAGGAGTTCCCCACTGGCGCTCATGGGCGAGCAGGCCAGCGGGTGGGTCATGCAGGATTGCGCGTAATGGCCACGGCCTCCAGGTATGCCCGTGGCGCATGCGCTCAGCAACGCGAGCCCCAACAGGGGCACCCAACGAACAGCCATGGCACCGTCCAGGGGCAGGCCCTCACCCCAACCTTCTCCCAGGGGGAGAGGGGGCCTCCACGGTTCACACCCCGAGGAACAACCGCTTGCCGAAGTTGAGCGCGAGCGAGGCATCGAAGATCTTCTGGGCGGCCGACTCGATGTCGTACTCCACGCGGAGATACTCCACGGTGCGCGCCCCGGTGTCGCAGATCACGAAGCACGCCCGGTTGTCGTAGTCCCGCGGCTGCCCCACGCTGCCCACCGAGATGATGTACTTGTAGCCCCGGCGGATGCCGAACTTCTGCGCCACCACGTCGTGCACCTCGCCATTGCCGATGGCGAATGCCTTGCACAGGTGGCTGTGCCCGATGAACGTCACCTCCGGCAGGTGCTCCACGTACGGCGCCAGCTCCCGCGCCTGCTCCAACGCGAAGATGTACTCGTACGCCTTGGGCTCCACCGGCGAGCCGTGGCTGAAGCCCACGTCGCCGATCCGGTACGTGTACGGCAGGCTCTTGAGCCACTCCATGTTCTCGTCGGACAGCACTCCGGCCGACCAGTCCAGCGCGTGGCGCGCGGCGTCGTAGTAGTACGAGTAGTCCATCCGCCCGGCCACCGCCGCGTCGTGGTTGCCCAGCAGCGTCACCTCGGTCACCGAGCGGACCAGGTCACAGCACGCATTGGGCGAGGCCCCATAGCCCACGATGTCGCCCAGCGACACGATGCGATCCACCTTCTGCTCTTCGGCGACCCGCAGCACCTCCGTCAGGGCCTCGATGTTGGAGTGGACGTCGGAGATGATCGCGATTCGCATGGTGGGTTCTCGCGGGGCCCACGTCCGGTCTTCAGCTACCGAACACGGCCCCTCGCTGCTCTTCGGAGATGATGCGCCGCAGCAGTGCCTGCGCGCTAGAATCCAGCGCTTCGAACTTCAGCCCCATCCCCGGCGGCCCCTTGTCATGCCGCTGCGGCCGGCTCCACACCACCGTCGCCTCGGCCATGACCTCACGCACCTCGCCGCTGCTCAGCCTCAGCAGCGTGCGCCGCCCCGTATCCAGCAGGGTGTGCGTCTGCAGGAACAACCCACCCTCGCTCAGATTCGCGATCCGAGCATAGAGCGTGATGTTCTCCGCCTCGCACCAGCACCGCAGGCGCGAGGAGTAACGTGCGTGCTTTCGGTTATCCGTCCGCAACCCCTTCGTCCTCCGCGGTGCCTGGCCGTTGGTCGCTCCCCCAACGAGTCACTGCGTCTCCCCAGGTAATCAGGATTCGCGGGAACGAAGATTAAGGACAGCATAAAAATCCGTCAAGCCAGGTGGGGCAGGATGTCCCACCCGGGCTCAGCCCTCCAGAGGGCCGAGGTCGTCGAAGTGCGTGAGGCGCTTGAACTCGGAGAAGCGGGTGCGGATCTCCGCGTGGCTCACCTCGCGCAGGCGCTCGAGGCTGAACTTCTCCACGGTGAAGGAGGCCATGACGCTGCCCATCACCATGGCGCGGCGCAGCGTCTCGATGTCCACGTGGCTGGCGGTGGCGAGCGTGCCCATGAAGCCACCGGCGAAGGTGTCTCCGGCGCCCGTCGGATCGAACACGTCCGCCAGGGGCATGGCCGGGCAGGCGAAGATGTGCTCCTGATCGAAGAGCAGCGCGCCGTACTCGCCGCGCTTCACCACCACGCGCTGGGGGCCCATGCCGAGGATGGCGCGGGCGGCGCGGACGATGTTGTGCTCGCCGGTGAGCTGGCGCGCCTCGGCGTCGTTGACGAAGAGCAGGTTGACGCGCTTGAGCGTCTTGAGGAGCGCCGGCCGGCTGCCGTTGATCCAGAAGTTCATCGTGTCGGCGGCCACCAGCTTGGGCGCCTTCACCTGATCCACCACCTGAGACTGGAGCTCGGGGTGGATGTTGCCGAGGAACACGTACCTGGCGTCGCGGTACTTCTCGGGCAGCCGGGGCGAGAAGGTCTGGAAGACGTTGAGCTGGGTGTCGAGCGTCTCGGCCTCGTTGAGTTGGAAGCCGTAGCGGCCCTTCCAGCGGA
Organism: Archangium sp.; assembly: GCA_035645295.1. Lineage (GTDB taxonomy): Bacteria > Myxococcota > Myxococcia > Myxococcales > Myxococcaceae > Archangium. The sequence goes on along the minus strand of DASQMW010000263.1, from coordinate 435 downwards.
AGGTGCGGCCCTTCTCGCGGGTGACGCCCTCCAGGTCCACGCCCCGGGCCTTGAGGAACTCCAGGTGGGCCTGGGGGAAGTCCTCACCCACCACGGCCACCACCTGGGTGGGAGCGAAGAAGGAGGCCGAGGTGGAGAAGTAGGTGGCGGAGCCGCCGAGGACGTCCTCCTTCAGCCCGAAGGGGGTTTCCACCGAGTCCAGCGCGACCGAGCCAACGACGAGAAGAGACATGGGGCTTCCAGGGAGAGGGGCCTTCGAACCAGGCACGGGGCTCCCAGGGGACCGCCCGTGCCGTGGCGAGGTACGACTTTTCAGCCGGTCAGGTCAAGCAATCCGGACCGGAGCCACACTCAGGGTGTGGGGAGGACGGGCAACATGGACTTCAGATCATCGTCGGTGAAGAAGATGCCGCCGCCGAAGAAGAAGTCGCGGCC
>DASQMW010000262.1:0-21581 GCA_035645295.1 Archangium sp. | reverse complement strand
CTCTCCCAGAGGGAGAGGGAGGAGACGTCACCTCGCGTCGGTGATTCCGAACAGCCCGCGCACCACGGCGGCGATGGCCAGCGGCGTGCCCACGCGCTCGTCGTAATGCGGCGCCAGCGCCTCGGCGAAGGCCTCGGCCGTGACGAAGCGATCCTCGGGATTCACCGCGAAGCCGCGGTGGATGACCTCATCCAGCGCCTCGGGGATCTCCGGACGGATGAGGCTCGGCGGCAGGTAGTCCCGGTAGACGATCTTCGTGAAGACATCTTCCGGCGAGCTACCGGTGAAGGGGCGCTGCAGCGTCAGCAGCTCATAGAGCACGACGGTGGCGGCCCACAGGTCCACCGACGGGGCGATGGCGCCCTGCAGCGCTTCGGGCGAGAGGTAGTAGGGCTTACCGAGCACCTCGCCACCCTGGAGCACGCCGTCCACGCGCAGGCGGGCCACGCCGAAGTCGCCCAGCTTGATGTCCCCCAACCGCGAGATGAACAGGTTGGAGGGCGAGATGTCGCAGTGAACGATGCCCAGCGGCTCGCCCTGGGGACCGGTGGCGGAGTGGGCGTAGGCAAGGGCCTCGAGCAGCGTGCGCGCGAGATAGACGGCGAAGTCCAGGGGCAGGTGGATGCCGCGGTGCTTGCAGCGGCGGAGGAGCTGTCCCAGGTCCCGGCCGTCCACCAGGTCCATGACGATGAAGTACTGGCCCTCGGCCACCCCCACGTCGAGCACCTGGACGATGTTGGGATGATCCAATTGCTTGGTGAGCCGGGCCTCGGCGGCGAAGAGGGCCACGGAGGCCGGATCCTTGGTGAGGGCGGGCAACAGCCGCTTGAGGGCCACCGTCCAGCCCTGGCGGGGGCCGGTGCGCACGCGGGCGCGGAAGACCTCGGCCATGCCTCCCTTGCCGAGCTGCGACTGGATTTCGTAGTTGCCGAGGATCCGGGGGATCCGCGGCGTGGGAGAGGTGCTCACGCGCTCAGGGTCCCGTCTGTTGCCGCCTTCCGGCAGAGGCCTTGTTGTTCGCGACTGCCTGCTGGAGCAGCCCCACGTACTTGTTGAGCGAGGCCGCATCCGAGGCCAGGAGCCGATCCAACTCCTGATCCTGCGTGCCCTCGGGGATGGAGTACCCGAGCTTCACGGCCTGCCCCAGGTGGGCCAACGCCAGCTTCCTGTCCCCCAGCCGGCTGTAGGCGCAGGCCAGGTGGTAGTGGATGCTCGCCTCGCGCGGGTTGAGCGTCCGCGCCCGGTTCAGGGCGTCGATGGCGTCAGGAGCCTGGCCACTCATCAACCAGGCCGTGCCCAGCCCGAAGAAGGCCACCCAGTTGCGGTCGTCGTAGGTGATGCTCCGCTCGAACTCGGCCGCCGAGCCGCTCCACTCCTTGGCCCCCAGCAGCCGGTTGCCCCGCTCCAGGGCCTCCTTGGCGGCCTCGGGGTTGCGCTTCTCCATGCGCAGGCGCGCCATGTTCGACGCCCCTCCGCGCACCGGGGCCTGCGCGGTCCCCGCCTGCGCCGGTTGCAGCACCAGCAGGCCGCCCTTGCCCAGCGCCGGCGCCTGGCAACCCGCCTGCGGCCGCACATAGGCCGTCAGCGACCGGTCCTCCGGGCTGTAGAGGGCGAGAATGGGCAGGGTCTCCACCGCGGGACAGGACGCCCCCTCCAGGCAGAGGGTGAGTTGCCCCACCAGCACGCCGCCCTGGAGGTAGCCCTCCAGCACCCGGCTCTGGGACTTGAAGCGGCAGGGGCCGCCATCCGTGGCGTAGCCCACCAGCCGCTCGTGCTCGGCGCTCAGCTCCACCCGGCCCAACGCGTCCGCCTGGTAGCTCCCCTGAGGCACGGTTTGTGCCCTGGCGGCTCCGGGGGCTGCGGCGATGAGGGCCGCGAGGCCAATTGTTCTGGAAACGGACGCCATGGGTGGAAGTGGGAGCCCCTCCATCATAGGAGGTGGCCGCCTGCCTTGTAAACGCGCGGCAATGGCTTGACCCATCCGCACCGCGTTCTTATCATTCCTTCAGGCATTCCTGGGTTTCTCCAGGAGTTTCAAGTATTTGTGGTCAGGAGAAGTTTGGTAGAAGGGTTGTCCCCTGCGGGGCGCGTGATGCCCAGCAGAAATTCGAACCGATACGTCCATCACGGGGTCCGTTTCGAGTTCCATGAGCAAGCCCTCCCCTCGCGGGATGAGGGAAGCCTACGGAGCCACGACTTCGAACCCCACCTGGCTTTTTAGGGTTCAATGGACGCTAGGCACACGGCCATTCTGCGGGGGACTTTTTTCTTCACTCTTGTCGGGAGCGGGGCAGGTGAGCGAGACGGTGGCGCAAGAGGGGGCAGCTCGGAAGGTGTCGTTGCGCGAGGAACTGACGGCGCGGCGCAAGGCGATGACGCCGGATATCATCGACGAGCGCGGGCTGAAGGTTCAGGCACGTTTCCTGGCAACGCCCTATTACCAAAAGGCGAGGACGGTGGCGCTCTACGCCCCCATTCGGGGTGAAGTGCCCACGCGGGACATCCTCATCGCGGCACTGCAGGATGAGAAGATCGTCTGCTACCCGCTGTCCCACGTCCATGGACGCATCCTGTCCTTCCGGGCCATCAAGTCCGAAGCGGAGCTGGAGCCAGGCAGGCTCGGAGTCAGAGAGCCCACCAACTCGGCCGAGCTCATCCCGGTGGACCAGATCGACCTGTTCGTGGTGCCCGGGTTGGGCTTCACACGCGACGGCAAGCGGCTGGGCCGGGGCGGCGGCTACTACGACGCCACCCTGAAGGCGGCCTCCGCACGCAGCCGCCGGGTGGGGCTCGCCTTCAGCGACCAGGTCGTCGACACCATGCCGACCACGAATGACGACGTGGACATGGACCTCGTCGTCACCGAGGCGGAGACACTGCGCGGGATCTACCGCGACTGGGACTTCCTGGACACGTGAAAGTACTCTTCATGGGCGATGTGGTGGGCAAGCCGGGAGTCACGGCTGTGCGCACCCTTCTGCCCAAGCTCATCGCGCGCCACTCCTTGGACCTGGTCGTCGCCAACGCTGAAAACAGCGAAGGCGGCGCTGGGATCTCCCCTGAGTCCGCGGAAGCGCTGCTCGCCAGTGAGGTCAACCTCCTGACGAGCGGCAACCATTTCTGGACCAAGAAGCAGATCCTCCCCTGGGTGCAGGACAACCCCAACCTGCTGTTGCGGCCGGCCAATTACCCCAAGGGGGCGCCGGGCAAGGGGTCCACCGTCATCCAGACGCCGGACGGGCGCAAACTCGGGGTGCTCAACCTCGAGGGCCGCGTCAACATGAAGCCCCTGGACAACCCGTTCACGGTGGCGCCGGACCTGGTGGCGGAGCTGCGCAAGCAGACGCCCTGCATCCTGGTGGACATGCACTGCGAGGCCACCAGCGAGAAGAACGCCATGGGCGCGCACCTGGATGGCAAGGTGTCCGCCGTAGTGGGCACCCACACCCATGTGCAGACGGCCGACGAGCGGATTCTGCCCGGCGGCACGGCCTACATCACCGACGTGGGCATGTGCGGCCCGCTGGACTCCGTCATCGGGATGAAGAAGGAGTCCTCCATCGAGCGCTTCATCACCCTGCGCCACGTCCCCTATGAGCTGGCCAAGAACCTCGTCTATCTGCAGGGCGTGATCATCGACATGGACGACAAGACGGGGAAGGCGCGCAGCATCGAGCGCGTGCGCGAGCACCTGCCGGGAACCTGAGCGGCCCGCACGGCGAGCGACGTCCCTTGTCACCCTGCCCGTGTTTTCGGGTAGGTTGCGCGGCGCCATGTCCGAAAACGCGCTGCGCAAGGCGACCCCCCAGGAGCAGTTCGAGGAAGTGACCCGCGGCACCGTGGATATCCAGGTGCCCGAGGAGCTGAAGAAGAAGCTCGAGCGCTCGTATGAGAAGGGCAAGCCGCTCATCATCAAGGCGGGCTTTGATCCGAGCCGTCCGGACCTGCACCTGGGCCATTCGCTGCTGCTCACGCGCATGCGGCGCTTCCAGGAGTTCGGCCACCAGGTGGTGTTCCTCATCGGTGACTTCACCGCGCTGATTGGTGACCCCTCCGGAAAGAACGTCACGCGCCCCGCCCTCACCCGCGACGAGGTGAAGGTCAACGCGCAGACGTACCAGGAGCAGGTCTTCAAGGTGTTGGATCAGTCGAAGACGCAGGTGCGCTTCAACTCCGAGTGGTTGGACAAGCTGGGCACGGAGGGGATGATCCGCCTGGCGGCGCGCTACTCGGTGCAGCGCATGCTGGAGCGCGACGACTTCAAGACGCGCTTCCGCGAGAACCGCTCCATCTCCATCCACGAGTTCCTCTACCCGCTGCTGCAGGGCTACGACTCGGTGGCGCTCAAGGCGGACGTGGAGCTGGGCGCGACGGATCAGCTCTTCAACCTGCTGGTGGGCCGGCAGCTGATGAAGGAAGAGGGCATGGAGCCGCAGGTCATCATGACCGGGCCCATCCTCGAGGGCCTGGACGCGAAGATGGTCGATGGGAAGATCGTCGGCGACAAGATGTCCAAGAGCCTGGACAACTACGTGGGCATCAGTGATCCGCCGGAGCAGATCTACGGCAAGCTGATGAGCATCACGGACGATCTGATGTGGCGGTACTACGAGCTGCTGTCGTCGCGGACGCTCAAGGAACTGGGCGAGCTGAAGGCGAAGGTGACGAGCGGGGAGCTGCACCCGAAGGCGGCGAAGTCGGGGTTCGCGCAGGAGATGGCGGCGCGCTTCCACGACGCGGAGTCGGCGCAGAAGGCGATGCAGGCCTGGGAGGAGCGCTACTCGCAGAAGAAGATCGTCGCCGAGGACCAGCCGCTGGTGGAGGTGGGGATGGCCGGGGCGCCGAAGGTGCCGCTGGCGAAGGCGCTGGCCGAGGCGAAGCTGGTGGCGTCGGTGACGGAGGCGCGCAAGCTGATGGGCCAGGGCGGCGTGCGGGTGAACGGGGAGAAGGCGACCGACCCGAAGCACGAGCTGGAGGCGGGCGAGTACCTGGTGCAGGTGGGCAAGCACAAGACCGCGCGCATCAAGCTGGCGTAACACCCCTCTCCTTCTGGGAGAGGGACGGGGTGAGGGTATCCTGCGTGGACCCATGCGGACCCTCACCCTGCTCCTGCTTGCCCTCTGTACCCTCCCCTTCCGAGCCCAGGCCTCGGGCGCCTTCGTCTCCGGCACCCGGCTGGAGGCCGTGGCGGAACCCGAGTCCACGAAGGTCGTCTTCACCGTCGAGCCGGACAAGGCCTATCCCGTCCTCAAGAAGGGAGGCCCGGGACGCGCGTGGTGCAAGGTGAAGGGAGCCACGACCGAGGGCTGGGTGAAATGCGACGGCACGGCGGCGCTGCCGGAGCAGCCGCGGATGAGCGGTGAGTTCCTGGCCTCGCGGGACCGGGCCCCCGAGGCCGCGCCACTGGCGGCCAACATCCCCCTGGCCACCGGCTGCGCGACCCGCTGCAACAACCCGCCCCTGTTCCGCCAGCTCCCCGCGCTCAAGCCGGTGGACCGCGAGGTGCTCGGGATGTGCCCGGCGCGGCCGGACGCCTCGGTGAGCCGCGGCGACGTGCAGCGCTTCATGTCCGCGCACTATGACGACCCGCGCATCCAGCGGGCCCTGTCCGCGGCGGGCCGCCCGGGCTCGCGCCAGGGGAACCTCGAGTGGCTCACCGGCCTGTGGGTGAGCACGGGGCCGCGCAACGCCTTCACCCATGTCTTCTGCGGCGACGAGTGGCTGGAGCAGAACATCGGCGGACTGCACTACCTGCCGCGCTACGCCCAGCTCGAGTCCGAGGGGAAGCTCTGCTTCGACGGCCCGGCCCGCGGTGGAAAGGCGCGCCAGGGCTCGCAGTACCTCATCCGCTTCCGCGGTGTGGCCCCCTGGTCCTGCGCCGAGAAGAAGCTCGGCGGCTTCGCGCAGGCGGAGGATCCGGTGGCCATGGTGGCCGTGGGCACCCGCGCCTTCGCCCGCTGCTGCGCGCGGGATGGAGCCAAGAAGGAGGGCGGCGTGTACTCGGCGCCGGACCTCGGCGGCACCTCGTGGCGCATCTGGTGCGGGACGCGCAATGGCACCTACGGCATCGCCACGCTCTACCCCACCAACGAGCGGGCGACCTGCGGCGACTGAGGATCTCCCGTGGGCTGGCGCACGTCCTGGAGCCCTGGCTCTGGAGGCTCGCCGCCCCGTCCCTCACGGGGCATACTGCGGCCCATGTGTGGCCGCGTCACCATCCAGACCCCTGCCCTGGCGATCGCCCGTGAGTTCGCCCTCACCGGCATCCGGACCGCCCTCGAGCGCCCCCGCTACAACCTCGCCCCCACCCAGCTCATGCCCGTCGTCATCAACGACGGCGAGCGCATGCTGGATGCCTACCGCTGGGGCCTCATCCCCTCGTGGGCCAAGGAGGCCTCCATCGGCAACAAGCTCATCAACGCCCGCGGCGAGACGGTGGCCGAGAAGCCCAGCTTCCGCTCCGCCCTCAAGCGCCGGCGCTGCCTCGCGCTCGTGGACGGCTGGTACGAGTGGAAGCAGAGCACGAAGCCCAAGACGCCCTACCTCTTCCGCCGCAAGGATGGCCGGCCCATGGCCTTCGCCGGCCTCTGGGAGGAGTGGACCGCCCCGGACACCGGCGAGGTGCTCCGCACCTGCACCCTCATCACCACCGGCCCCAACCACCTCATGGCCCCCATCCATGACCGGATGCCCGTCATCCTCTCCCCCGAGGCCCAGGAACTCTGGCTGCGCCCCGAGCCCCAGGAGGCGGCGGTGCTCCAGCCCCTGCTCGTGCCCAACGAGGACGAGCCCCTCGAGGCCTGGGAGGTGGCCCGCGTGGTGAACTCGCCCATGAACGACGTCGCCGCCTGCGTGGAGCGCGTGGCCAGCCAGGCCACGCTCCTGGGCTGAACCCCCCGGCGCTCAGGCGCTGGCCCGGCCCTGCAGGACGCCGTTGTCCACCAACAGCTCCACCACCTCGGGGGACGCGAGCACCCAGTTGCCTCGCACGGGCACCCAGCGCACCCGGGCTCCCACCCGCCCGAGCTCCCGGTTGATGTACTCCACGAGCGGCTCGAAGAGCCGGGCCGGCTCGTCCCAGTCCGGCTCTCCCCCGACGATGACGTGCGGCCCGGGCTCCACCCGGAACCGGGCCACCCCCGGCACGGGCAGCACCGTGAAGCCCGGGACGTGCTCCTGCGTCGCCTGCTCCACCCGATCCAACAGCCGCTCGTCCTCGAAGGGGTGCGCCCGCTCCCAGTCGAAGAAGAGCCGCAGCCGCGGCTTCAGCTCCTCCAGCAACGGGCTGCCCACTCCCTCTCGCCAGTGGTGCTCCGCGAGCGCCTCGGGCGGCACGGACACCCGCAGCCCCCACGCGTCGAGCTGACGCAGCAGCTCCTCCATCCGCCGCACCAGCGCCTCCGGGGGCGCCGCACGCGAGAGCCACTGAATCTCCGAGACCGTCTGCCCCCGCCGGACGCCGGAGACCTTGTCCCCGGCCTGGAGCCGCAGCGGGCTCAGCTCGCCCCCGGGCTGCTCGGGGAACAGCCCACAGTGGAAGAGGCCCTGGCCACTCTCCGAGCGCAGGCGCGCGAAGCCGAGGGCTTCGCTGAGCTCCTCCACGACGAAGGTGTCCCGGGGCTTCGCCACCTGCTAGTCGCCGAAGATCTTCCGGAAGAAGCGCACCACCGAGAACGAGACGGCGGTGTCGTCGGGCCGGCCCCGGGTGTCCTGCTCGAGCGCGACGGGAGGCCGCTGCGCCTCGGGCTCCACGGAGAAGACGCTGAACTCGTCGTTCCCGTCGAGCGCGGTGATCGCCTTGCGCGAGGCATTACCACGTGTGGGCTTCTGGTCTGACATGTGACTACCTCCCGGCATACGCCGAGCGTCAGTGTAGGACGAGGCCCGTCAGGGCGCCACGGGGGCCGGGGCAGGCGGTGCCCTGCGGCGCAGGCCCACCACGTACACCTCCATGCTGGCGCCGCGGGTGGCCTCGGGGCGCACCAGCTTCACCTCCTCGAAGCTGGCGCGCACCTCTTCGCGGAACTCCTCGAACTCGCCGCCCATGAAGAGCTTGGCCACGAAGGCCGAGCCCGGACGGCCCCGGGTGACGGCCAGCTCCAGCGCCTTGCGCGCCAGCCGCAGGCTGCGGGCCTCGTCGGTGGTGCGGATGCCGCTCGTCTTGGGCGCCATGTCGGAGATGACGGCGTCGTAGGGCCCGTCGTGGAGCTCGCTCAGTTTCGCGTCGAAGTCGTCGGCCAGCACGTCCAGCACCGCCGTCTTCACGTGGGGCTGGGAGAAGGGCCGGATGGCGACGATGTCCACCCCGATGACCCGGCCGTTGGGGCCCACCGCGTCGGCCAATATCTGCAGGAAGCCGCCCGGGGCGGCTCCCAGGTCCAACACCGTGGCGCCCTTTTTCAGGAAGGGGTAGCGCTTGAGGATCTCATCCACCTTGAAAGCGGAGCGGGCCCTCAACCCTTCTTGCTTGGCTTTCTTGAAATAGTGGTCTTTCGGACGGTAGGGCTTGCCCATGACAGAGGGGGTCCCTACCATCGGCTACTGTCTTCGGGAAGCCGAAGCGGTGGCGGGTGTCGTGGACCCGTGAAACGGCGGACCGGAGGGGCGATGCGACTGTTCAGCGTGACGACGGCGGTGTGCGTCTCCCTGCTGACGGCGGCCTGCGCGGCGGGGTGCTGGTACCGCGCGGAGCAGCTGCGCTCGGAGGCGGACTGGCTGCTGGAGCGGAGCAAGGCCCAGGCGAGCGAGTTCGCCCAGAGCTTCGATGACACCCTCGCCACCCAGCAACTGGAAACGTTCGCCAAACGCCATGCGGTGCTGGAGCGGGCCCATGTGTGGCAGCGCGGCCAGACGCTGGGCGTCATGTTCGCCGTGATGGCGGGGGCCAGCGCCTGGGTGCTGAGCCTGATGCGCCGCCTGGATGGCGAGCTGGAGGAGGCCCGCCAGGAGTTGGAGGAGGCGAAGGCCGCCGAGCCGGTCCCCCTGGGAGCCACCGTCCGGCCCTCGCGTTCCTAGAGACTCGCGGCGCGAGGAGCGCGCTGGTATGGACTGCCTCACCCCTGAGCGGGAGGTGGAGCATGCCGGGCTGCGCGCACTGCGGAGGCAAACTCGACATCGTGGGCAACCAGGTGGGACGGCGGGACACCTGCCCCCATTGTGGCGAAGAGGTGCACTCGTGCCGCAACTGCCGCCACTTCGATCCGAGGGTGGCCAAACAGTGCAAGGAGCCCTTCGCCGAAGTGCCCTCGGACAAGGACGAAGCCAACTTCTGTGAGCTCTTCCAGGTGGGCGAGGGCGGCCTGCACGAGAAGGAGAACAAGGACTCCCTGCTGTCCGCCGCCGAGTCCCTCTTCAAGAAGAAGTAGGTGGGGAGGTTGGACGTGTCAGGGGGCGCGGCTGACGCGTCATTGACACGCCAGCCGCGACGTCACGCCTGGCGGGAAGAGCGGTCCGAGGCTCCTGGCATTCCGAGGCCCAGGAGCACGCGGGTTGGCACGCGCCCTGCTGTGCGGCGGCTCGCCGTATCGAACTCCACACATGAAGGGGAGAGTCCATGGTTTCGCTTCGTCACGTTGTCGGGCCGCTGGCGGTGATGGGTGTGCTGTTCCTGTTCTCCGGGGAGGCGCAGGCGCAGACCTCGTTCTTCACCGGGGGCCCGGTGATCACCAAGGAGCAGCAGGCCAACGTGTTCGCCTACGTCAAGAACGCCTGGCAGGTGTCTGATGGCAAGACGGCGACGGATCTGGAGGCGCACCGCGGGTGGGCCCGGGGCCAGACCGAGGCTGTCCTGAAGGGGGAGATCGACCGCCTCGTCAATGTGACGCTGGGCAACATCCGCAAGCTCACCAAGGCCAGGCTGGTGGAGGTTTTCGCGAACATGAAGCAGGGCGCGGTGATCGCCGGCAACAAGGAGGCGGGCCACACCCTGGCGCTCCATACGGGCTGGGCGAACGGGCAGACCGAGGAGACGCTCCGCGGCGAGATCGCCCGCATCGCCCTGGCAGGCGCCAAGGCGTTCTAGCCGGCTACCAGCGCCAGGCGAGTCCCAGGCTGCCGCGCACGGTGAGCGCCGCGGCCGGGCGACTCCCCTCGGGCGTCAGCTCGGGGAAGAGGAAGGTCTGCCCGGCCAGCTCCAGCAGGAAGGCGAAGCCCACGGGCAGGTCATACGTGGCCCCCACGCTCACCGCGAGGGTCGCGGCCATGGCCGTCCGGTCCGGCGCCCTGCCCTTCGTCTCGAACGATTGATGGAGGAGCGCCGCTCCCGCCGAGGCGCCCACGCCCAGCGACACCCGGGGCAGGTCCCACGCGTGCACCACCCCCAGCTCGGCGCCGAGCTCGTCCATGCGCGCGCTCAGCTTCGCGTTGCGGAAGCCCCCCCGGCAGACACCCACCCGGGGCACCACGCTCAGGTGCTCCATCTCGATGGCCCACGCCGCCCAGGGGCCCTGGCAGTTGGAGGCCCCCTGCCACAGGCCCGTGTGCACCTGGTAGCCCACCTGCACGCCGTGCACGGCCTCCCCGCCCGCCTGTCCCTTGCGGACCAGCCGCGCGTACTCGAAGCGCTCCAGCTTCCCATCCTCCACCACCGTCACCGACGAGGGCGTCACGGCGACAGTGCCCTCGAGGAGGAAGTCGGCGCCACGGCCCCGCACGAAGTACCGGCCCGCGCGCACGTTGATGCGGCGGATCCGATCGTGCGCGCCCACCTCGGCCACCACCGAGCCCGCGGAGGTGTCCGTGAACAGCAGGTACGTGCGCCCCTCGGGAAACGCGAGGCTCCCCCGCCGCTCGGCGCGCCGGCCCAGGTCCGTCAGGATGACGTCCCCCTGCCCCTTCAGCTCGTAGCGGAAGGTGGGGTGCTGCGTGCCCGACAGCGTCCGGCTCGAAGCCCGGATCGTGTTCTCGTAGGAGAACCGGTAGGCCTCCTCCAGCGCCACGTGCCCATCCTCGTTCTGGTCCGCCGCACCGAGCAGCCCGGAGACGAGGTAATGGGTGAAGAAGGAGCCCCGGAGCGCCTCCGACTCCTGGGCGGACTCGCTCGCCGCGCTCGAGGTGAGGAAGACCACCCCCTCCCCGGCCAGCTGCTGATCCAACCGGAGGAAGAACGGTGGCGCGCTGGAGCCTCCCTTCACCCGGGTGAGCGCACCCGAGCGGCAGGCATCGAGCACCAGCACCCGGAAGGCGGCCGCCGAGCCCCGCACGAGCTGCTCCAGCTCGGAGAGCTCCAGCGGGGTCGTCCCCAGGTGGAGCGCCTGCGCGTCCGCGTGGCCCGAGTAGTAGACGAGCAGCATGGCCTGCGTCCCGGGCCTGCCCGCCACCGAGCGGATGCGATCATTGAGCGAGATGAGCGCCCGGCGCGCCGTGGCCGCGTCCTCGCCAGACAGCATCACCAGGTTCTCGGGCGAGAAGCCGCCGAGTTCCCCCAGCACGTCGCGCACCTTGCGCGCATCGTTTTCGGCGAAGCGCAGCGGCTCCTCGCCGGCCTCGCCGAAGTTGTTGCCCATCACGAGCCCGAAGCGGACCACCTCCGCCCCGGCGGGACTGGCGACACTCAATACCCCGGAGAGCGCCAGGAACAACGGGACGGCCCTCATGGCGCCTCCTGCTTGTCCAGCTCGACCACATCCACCTCGCAGCCCTCGGCCTGGGGCGGCCGTGACGGCTCCCGTTCGAGCGCCGAGAGCAGGGGCTCCAGCGGAATCGGAGCCGGGCATGCGAGAACATAGACGGTCTCCGGCCCCAGGGTGCCGTCGAGGAGGGTGGACAGCGGCAGGGGCACATCCTCGCCCGCGGGCTGGAAGGCGGCGGTGGGCTCGGCCGGGTAGTAGAGGCTGACGCGCCGCGCACCATCGAGGCTCAGCACCGCCACGTAGCGCGGAGTGGCCAACGACGTCGTGAACTGGAGCGCATCCCCGGGCCTGACGACCTCGCCCGGTCCGCCCTCGCGCACGGCGTCCTGGTGCCGCACGTAGAACCCCGACCAGCCCGAGCCCTTCGTCCGGCCCACCTCCAGCACCTCGCGAGGCGGTCTGCCCACGAGGACCACCAGCATCACGGAGGCGGCCAGCGCCACCGCGGTTCCCAGCCACGCTGCGCGCCGGGGCGCGAGACGGCGGGGCGGCTCGGGAGCACGCAACTGCAACGGGGGCATCGCGGCCTGGAAGGCTTCCCGGTCCGCGTGGAGCACGTCATACCGGGCGGAGCAGGCGGTACAGGTGGCGAGGTGCTCGCGCACGGTCCCCTCCTCCCCGGCGGCGAGCGCACGGCCCAGCAGCAGGTCCAACTGGAGATCCGACAGGCACCCTTCGCGGCGGCTCATGCTCTCTCCTTCCCAGACGCGCCACCCAGACGGAGCACCTGCTCCCGGACACGCTCCAGCAGGTTGCCCACGTGCCGGCGGGAACAGTCCATCACGCCGGCGATCTCCTCGTGCGTCATCTCATCGAAGTAGTAGTAGACGGCCACCTCGCGCAGCTCCTCGGGCAGACGGGACAGGAGACTCCGCGCCTCGGCGAGCCGCTCCGCCCTCGGCGGCTCCACCTCGGACAGACGCGGCGCCATCACCTCCTCCACCAGCTTCAACCGCGTCCGCCCGTTGCGCAGCCGGTTGAGACACAGGTGGGTCGTCGCGGAGTAGAGGAAGGTGATGGCCTGGCTGCGGCCGTCGAACTGTCCGGGCCGGTGCAGCAACGAGGTGAACAGCTCCTGCAACACGTCCCGTGCCTCCTGCTCGTCGCCGAGCACCTGACGGGCCCGGCGCAGCACCAGGTAGCCGTGCTCGCGGTAGAGCTGTTCGATGAGCCCGTTGCTCCTCATGTGCCGTCCGGTCCTCCGTGCCTCGCGAGCGCTCAGGTGAAGTTGGGGAGGCGCAGCTTGCTCGGGTCATTGGGGATGCGGACCTTGATGCTCGTGTCCAGGTCCTCCCCGGCCACGGTCAGGGTGTCGTACAGGTCGCCGCAGGCCTCCCGCTCCGCGGGGGTGGTCGCGTGCGCGATGCAGTCCTGGTGCTTGCGGTACTCCGCATCGGTCATGTGCTCGACGTGGATGAGGTGGTAACCGGCGGAGAGGGCGCGTGCTCCCCCACCCTCGTCGAGGAGCTTCGAGAAGACACTGCCCGCCTCCACGGGAGCGGGAAGGTAGGCCAGCAGGTAGTTCTCGGCGGCGCCGAGGAAGCGCTGGGTGTCCTCGTCGAACACGCCGATATAGGCGATGCCAATGGGCCCATACGCGGTCTGGGCGAGCGAGCCGTCATCGGGAGGGGTGTGGAGCGAGAGCGTGAAGCGGCTCGGGAACTGGCCCTCCACCGGCACCGACTCCGCGACGATCAGGTCCACCCCCGTCCTGGGGACGAGCCAGACGAGCTCGACATGGGTGGACGGCAGCGGCTCGGTCCGCTCGCTGGTGACGGTGCCGCCCAGGGTGAGCAGCGGCTCTCCGGGGTACTCCGGCGTGGCCAGGGGCGTGCCACACGCGGCGAGGACGAGGCCCGCGAGGCCGGTGACGAACAGCGAACGCAGCATGCGCTTCATGGTGTCTCCAGAAGAGAACGGGGCCAGGGAGGACCCGGCAGGGGTCCGCCGCCCGTTCCATCCCTTGGGACCGCGAGCCCTCATTTTCCGGCACAAAAAAATGAAGGGTCCCGTTTCAGCCCTCTCCGGCCGGGAGGAAGGGCAGCTCCAGGGTGAAGGTGGCCCCATGTCCGGGCCCTTCGCTGTGGGCCCTCAGCGCCCCCCCCCATCTCCTGGGCCGCCAGGGCGCTGGAGTGCAGACCGAAGCCGTGCCCCTCCTCGCGGGTGGTGAAGCCCTGCTGGAAGATGCGCGTGAGCAACTCCGGGGCAATTCCCACCCCATGGTCGCGGATCTCGATGCGCACGAGCCGTTCCGAAGAGCGCTCCAGCGTCACGTGCAGCCGCTGCTGCTCGGCGGGCAGGGCCTCCATGGCGTTGATGGCATTGCTGATCAGATTGAGCAGGATCGTCAGCACCTTGTGTTTGTCGGCCATCACCGGAGGCAGGTCCGCGAGGCTCCGCTCCACCTGGATGTGGAAGCGGGAGAGCCCATCCGCGCTGATTCGCAGAGCGTCCTCCACCAGCACCGATAGGCAGACGGCCTCCTGGAGCTGAGGCGTCCTGGCATGGCGCTGCTGCATCCGGACGATGGTGGCGATGTGGTCGGTGTACCGGCCGACATCCTCGAGCAGCCCGCGAAGCTCCTGTTGCTCGTCGCGCATGTGCCGGTTCAACCGGCGCAGGAAGGGCAGGACGTTCTTCCCGCGCTCGTCCTCGGTGAGGAAGCGGGCCAGGTCGGACTGGTGCGCCTCGAGCAGGTCCACCACGCGGCCCACCTGCTCGAGCTTCAACCCATCCAGCCGCTCCCGGGCTACCAGCGCCGAGGTGGTGACGCTGTTGAGCACGTTGCCCACGTTGTGCAGCACGTGGGTGGCCACCTCCGCCATGCCGGCCCGCCGCGCCGTGTCCACCAGCCGCTGGTGGAGCTCCTTCAGCTCCCGGGTGCGCTCCTCGACGCGGTGCTCCAGCCCCTCGTTGGCGTGACGCAGGGCCTCCTCACGCCGATGGACCTCGTGGGCCATCCGCTGGAAGGCCTGGGCCAGCTGCCCCAGCTCGTCGTCGCGAGACGTGTCCAGCTCGACGTGGAAGTCCCCGGCCTCCACCTGGGTGGCCGCCCGGGAGAAGGCCAGCAACGGACGGGTGATGTGCCGCCGGAGCATCCAATACATGATGCCCAGCTCCACCAGCAGCGACGCCATGCCGAAGAGCGGGACGTAGCGCGCCGCGTGGAAGGCCGTCGCGGACACCTCGCGCCCGGACAGCACCGTGACGAAGTTCCAGCCGATTCCCGCCAGCCGCGCCACGGCGATGTACTCGTCATACTCCGCCAGCTTCAGCATGTTCTGGCCGAACTGGCGGCCGCGCACCCGCTCGAAGATGGCGCGCAGATGGGCATGCTGCTCGGCGGAGTCCAGGCGCAGGGGTGAACCGGGCTTCCACGCGTCCAGGAGGTTGTAGACGGCCGAACCGCTCCCCAGCTTCAACTGGGAGTGGGCGATGAGCTGCCCGTCATCGCGGAAGACGATGTTGTAGGCACCGGGCAGCGGATCATTGACGGTGCGGGCCATCAGCTCGTCGAGCAGCACGTCATGGCCCACCGTCGCGACATGGCGGCCGTCCAGGTCCAGCGGGGTGATGACCGAAACCATCCACCGCTTGGAGGGCACATCCTCGAAGATGCCCGTCCAGGCCGTCTGCCGCTGTGGGTTGTTTTCGGGATGGGTGAGGGTGAAGAAGTCACTGGTGATGATCGGGAAATCGGCCTCGACCTCCTGGCACCAGTCCGGAGCCTCCGGCCAGAACACGGTCTCCGTGCCCTCGGGCAGGATGACGTAGGTGTCGGTGAAGCTGGCGCGGAGCGCGGGGCCGAACTGGGCCACCACGTCATGAGAGGCCAGCAGCCGGCGGCGGAAGTCCACGTCCGCCGTCACTCCGCGGTTCACGAAGACACCGGGCATCCGCGTCCCGTCGAACCCCTTGGGCCGGTTGCGGATGGAGCCATCCTCGAAGCGGGTGAACAGGCTGTCGAAGCGGGCGTCGGGGTCCTTCTGGCGCCAGAAGCGGATGCGCTCCTCCAGGGCCTTCTTGAGGAGCGCATGGTTCTCCTCGGCCAGGATGAAGACGGCCTGCTCGCGCTGGCTGCGCTCGGAGACATAGTGCACGAGCCGCTGGAAGCTCTCGGCGCGCGTGGAGCGGAGGATGTGGAGGTAGCTGACGAGCGTGGTCAGGACGATGACCAGCGCGATGCGGACCCCCATGCTGAGCAGGGTCGAGCGCGCCAGCGAGGAGCGGGGGCCAGGGGAGGCAACATGCGGCATGAGTCGGTGTCCAGGACACCGGCCGGGATACATGCATCCTCCCCAAGGAGGATGCCCCACTGTGGCATGTCCGGCCGGGGCGGCTCGACTCTATGCGAGGATTCAGAGGGTCCGCACCGGAAGCCCTCCCCTGTCGTGAGGAAATCGCTGGCGGCCTAGAAGCCGGACATCTTCGAGAGGATCTCCTTCATGACCTCGGAGGTCCCACCGCCGATGGTGATGAGCCGGATGTCGCGCCAGGCCCGCGCGATGTGCGTCTCCTCAATGTAGCCCATGCCTCCGAAGAACTGCTGGACGTCGTAGGCCACCTTCTGCGCCAGGTCTCCCGCGAACAGCTTCGCCATGGAGATCTCCCGCACCGCGTTCTCCTTGCCGTTGAAGAGGTCCACCGCGTGGTACGTCAGCCGCTTGGCCGCCTCGATGGCCGCCATGTGCTCCACCAGCTTGTGCCTCCACACCTGGAAGCCCAGCAGCGGCTTGCCGAACGCCTGCCGCTCCTTCCCGTACGCGAGCGCGTCTTCCATCATCCGCTCCATCCCGCCCACCGCCGAGATGGCTCCCACCAGGCGCTCGCCCTGGAAGTTCGTCATGATGTGGTAGAAGCCCTCGTTCTCCTCCCCCAGCACGTAGCGCCGTGGAATCCGGCAGTCCTCGAAGTAGAGGATGGCCGTGTCCGAGGACAGGTTGCCCACCTTGTCGAGCTTCTTCGACACCGTGAAGCCCTTCACGTCCGTGGGGAACGTCACCAGCGAGATGCCGCCGTACCCCGGCCCGCCCGTGCGCACGCCCAGCGTGATGAAGTCCGCCCGCGTGCCATTCGTGATCCACATCTTCGAGCCGTTGATGACGTAGTCATCCCCGTCCACGCGCGCCGTCGTCTGCAGGTTCGCCACGTCCGAGCCCGCCCCCGGCTCGCTCACGCCCAGCGCGGCGATCTTCTCGCCCGCCAGCGCCGGCGCCAGGAACTCGCGCTTCTGCTCGTCCGTGCCGAGCTCGTTGATGATCGGCGTGGCCATCTGGCTCTGCACCATCAGCGCCATGTTCACGCCCGCGTTGCGGCTGCGCGTCAGCTCCTCCGTGAAGGCCGTCACGTACCAGTAGTCCAGCCCGCTACCGCCGTACTTCGGATCGTGGTTGATGCCGAAGAAGCCCAGCTCGCCGCACTTCTGGAAGAGCTCCCGCGGGAAGATGCCCGCCCGGTCCCACTCCAGGGCGTGCGGCGTCATCTCCTTCTCCACGAACGTACGCACCGTCTTGCGGAAGGCCTCATGCTCCTCGGTGAACGGGTTCAGCATGGTCGTCGTGGCTCCTCGGGATGATGGATGGGTGAGTCGATAGTACAAAGGCCGTCCTCGCGAACAAGGACGACTCATGACTTCTGTCACCCTCGCGCTGCTCGCGCTCCTGTCGGCCGCACCGGCCGCACGCCCCTCGGCCGAGGAGATGCTCCGCACCCAATGCCGCACCTGGGCCGCGGATCCGAAGAACCCCTGGGCGCTCGCCCATGGCATCGCCGCCGAGGGCCTCGCATTCAAGGCCCGCGATGGCCGCCGCGCCGCGGACGTCATCATCGCGGACTTCCTCCGCCGCGAGGGCCCGGACCTCCGCTTCGACACCTTCGCCGCCGATGGCACCCCCGTGGAGCCCCATCCCCATCTCCTCGTGAAGACGCTGCTGCTCGCGGGCCATCCCCTCCCCCGCTCCCTCCGCGCGAGCTGGGGCCCCGTCACCCTCCAGTCGCTCGTGGAGGACATGGAGCGCGACTTCCGCCATGACGCCGCCCTCTCGCCCCATGGCGCCTGGACGCTCGATGCCCTCTCGCACGCCCTGCGCCCTGGCGCCTCCTTCACCAACGGCGCGGGAGAGACGTTCCGCCTCGGCACGCTCATGGACGAGGCGCTCGCCCTGCTCGAGCTCGAGCACGCGGAGCTGATGGCCGGCATGAAGGCCGGGCTGCCCCAGGTGCCCAAGCGCAAGCAGGGCATCTACGCGCACCCCTGTGGCGGGCTGCACCTCTTCCAGGCCGTCGCCACCCACGCGCGCCACCCCGCCGTGCGCAAGGCCTGGGGGCCCCGCCTCGAGGCCCAGGTGGAGATCCTCGTCTACCGGCTCGGCTCCGAGTCCCGCCAGTACGACGCCGCCCTCACCTCCGCTCCGCCCGCCTACCGGCTTCCCGTGCTCATACAGATGGTGAAGTTCTACGGGCACTTCCTCGAGACGCTCGGCCGCTACCGCGAGGAGACAGGCTGGAAGCCCACCCCCGAGCAGGCTCGCGCCGTGGAACAGGCCCACGCGCTGCTCGATGGCGCGGTGCGTCGGCTCGATTCGTCAGGTGCCTTCCGGGACATGGAGTCCCTGAAGGCGGCCCAGTATCAGCTCTACCTGGACCTCATCGGTGATGCGTGCCACGCCGCTCACGGGCTGAGCTACTGGAGGAACCACCTCGGAGGTTGATACAAGGGTCAACCATGTCCACCCCCCTTCGCCTCCTGGCCGCGAGTCTGGCCCTGATCGGGCTCACGCTCGCCGGCTGCAAGAAGGAGAGCTGCCTCGGCAATGATGAAGGATGCCGGGTCGCCAGCCCCTGCGAGAAGCTGAGCTACTCCTGTGAAGCCGCCTCTGGCTCGATGCTCGAGGTGCGCACCCTCACCCCCTCGGACAAGCGCGTGGGCAGCAATGCCCCCGGCGCCGGTGCCGACACCGTGCCCGGCGGCCTCAACGCCCTCGGCGCCCGTGGCGACATCCTCCTGGGCAACGACCGGGCGGTGGCCGTCATCGCCGGCCTCGGCAACATGAACCTGCTGGATCCCAACGGCGGCTCGCTGCTGGACCTGAGCGCCCGCGGCAAGAACAACGACGGCCTCAACCAGGTGCTCCAGGTGGTGGGCATCCTCCCCGGGGACGCCGCGCACTACACGTCGATGAAGCTCATCGACGAGCGCCCCACCCGCGTGGCCGTGCAGCTCAGCGGCACGCTCGACGGCAAGCCCGAGTTCCCCATCCACACCGTCTACGAGATGCGCCCGTGCGAGCCCGGCATCCGCGTGCGCACGGAGATCCTCAACACCTCCGTGGATCCGCAGCTGTGGGCGCTCTCGGACGGCTTCTACTGGAGCGGCCGCGAGGCCCTGCCCTTCACGCCCGCGGCGGGCTCGGGCTACCAGCACCCGTCCTTCGGCCTGCTCAACATCGGCGACGCCTTCAAGAAGTTCCCGTACCTGACGGCCGCCATCGCCTCGGACCCGGCCTCCAGCTACGCCCACGTGGCGTGCGGCGAGGCGAACCTGCTCGAGGGCTTCCAGAGCGATCAGATCTCCTCCTCGGGCCTGCCGCGCACCGTGGTGCCGCCGCGCGACTACCTCGTCTTCGAGCGCTTCCTCGCCGTGTCCGAGCGCGGGGACGTGGCCGCCGCCGCGGACCTGGCCCTCGAGGCCCGGCAGAAGCTGCACGGCGAGAAGTACGTGACGCTCACGGGCATGGTGACCCGGAACGGGACGCCGGTCGCCTCGGGCCGCGAGGTCAGCGTCCTCATCAGCGAGGGCGAGCTCGCCGCCGGCCCGGCCACCCGCATCCCGTGGACGCAGGTGACGCCCGACAAGGAGGGCCGCTTCCAGGCCCGCGTGCCCGTCGGCCGTGACTACGTCGTGGAGCTGCACGCCTTCGGCCGCAAGGTGGCTGACCGCCAGCTCGACAACGTGCAGGCGGACGCGGACGTGGGGACGCTCGCCGTCTCCTCCCACTCCCGCCTCACCGTGAACGTGGGGGACTGGCTCTCCCCCGCTGGCCTCGACGCCGAGGTCTTCCTCGTCCCCGTGGATGCACCCACCCAGAAGGACACCGAGGGCACGCTGCACGGCCGCTTCGGCACCTGCGCGCCGTGGCTGGGTCCGCCTCCGGGCCCCTCGCCCGCATGCAACCGCTTCCTCGTGCGCAACGGCACGGCCACCGTGGACGCCCCCGCAGGCCGCTTCCACATCTACGCCTTCAAGGGCCCCTTCTGGACCATCGACCGGGAGACCGTGACGCTCGGCGCCGGGGACACCACCACCGTGAACCTCGCCCTGCACAAGCTGGCGCTCCAGCCCCTGGGCACCGTGGGCGCGGACCTGCACGTGCACGGCAGCGCCAGCTTCGACAGCTCCATCCCCGAGTATGACCGCGTGCTCTCCTTCTCCGCCACGGACACGGAGGTCATCGTCTCCACCGACCACGACGTCATCTACGACTATGCCCAGATGGTGCGCAGCCTGGGCCTGGAGAACAAGATGAGCGCCGTGGTGGGCCTGGAGACCACCGGCCACATCCTCTGGATGAAGCGCCCCGGCTCCTCCGTGCCCCTCGTGGTGGGCCACTACAACTTCTGGCCGCTCGAGTACGACCCCACGAAGCCGCGCAACGGCGCCCCGTCGGACGAGCTCGTCGAGCCCGGTGAGCTCTTCGACCGCGTGAAGGAGAGCGCTCCGCCCGCCCTGCGCGATCAGCTCCTGGTGCAGCTCAACCACCCCTGGTCCGACGCCGAGTTCGGCCGCGACCTGGGCTTCCCGCGCGCGCTCGCGCTCGACACGACGAAGAACCTGCCCTCGCGCGATGACGGCACCAACGCCGGCATGTACGTGCGCACGCCCAAGGGTGGCTTCGCCAACAACGGCCAGCACGCCCAGGAGGTGATGAACGGCACGCAGAACGACATGCTGCTGCCCTACCGCGCCTTCTGGTTCTACACGCTCAACCAGGGCCAGTTCGCCGCGGGCACCGCCAACAGCGACTCGCACGGCCTCACCGACAACACCGTGGGCGTGCCGCGCAACATCGTCTACACCAGCGCCGTGCCCGGCCCCTCGTTCGACACCGCCCACTTCAACGAGGCCCTCAAGGCCGGTAAGTCCTTCGGCACCAACGGCCCCGTCATCGAGGCCATGGTGGACTCCGCCAGTGGGCGCCGCCCCTTCGGCTTCTCTCCCTTCGCCCCCTCGGCCAACGCGAACCTCCACCTCAAGGTCTCCGCCGCCCCCTGGGTGCCCGTGGACGAGGTGCGCATCGTCGTCAATGGCACCGTCGTGAAGACGCTCAGCGGCACGGACCTCTTCCACCCCGCGGATCCGCTCAGCACCGAGAACGTCGAGCTCAAGCTCGTGCGCTACGACAAGAGCCTCGCGCTGTCCGAGCTGCTCGCTGGCGTGAACGGCGATGCGTGGCTCCTGGTGGAGGCCGGCGCCCGCCTGCCGCTCGCCGCCGACTTCGGCGGCCCCGGTGGCGACAAGCCGGATGGCATCCCCGACACGAGCGACAACAACGGGGACGGCAAGGTGGACCGCGCCGACATCGCCGAGGGCTCCAAGTACGGCCCGCTGCGCACCCCCGCCCCGCCCACCAGCGAGGCGCATCCGCAGTTCCACTTCTCGCAGGTGGTCACCGGCGGCTACCCCATGTCCTTCACCAACCCCTTCCTCCTCGACCGGAACGGCAACGGACGCTTCGATGCCCCCGGCGTGGCCGCTCCGTGAATCGAGGGCACCCCGTGAACATGTCCCGACTGCTCTCCGCGCTCGCCGTCCTGCTGCTGCTGCCCGCCACCGCTCGCGCGGAGGGCGGGTGTGAGCAGTGGATCGCCCCCGCGCTCGCCGAGGGCCCCCTCACCTTCGGCTTCCTGTCCGCCGATGTCGCCACCGGGGCCGCCGAAGTCGGCGGCGAGCGG
>DASQMW010000261.1:0-7011 GCA_035645295.1 Archangium sp. | reverse complement strand
CAGGAGCACCGTCTTGCCCACGCCGGCGCCGCCGAACAGGCCGATCTTCCCGCCACGGGTGTAGGGGGCCAGCAGGTCGATGACCTTGATGCCGGTCTCGAACATCTGCACGCGCACGTCCTGCTCCGTGAACGGAGGAGGCTGGCGGTGGATGGGCCAGGACTCCTTGGCCGCCACGGGGCCCTTCTCGTCCACCGGGTCGCCGGTGACGTTGAGGATGCGGCCCAGGGTGGCCTTGCCCACCGGCGCCTGGATGGGGGCGCCCGTGTTCTTCACCGGCACGCCACGGGCCAGACCCTCGGTGGAGTCCATGGAGATGCAGCGCACGGTGTTCTCACCCAGGTGCTGCGCCACCTCGAGGGTGAGATTGTCCGCCACGTTGCTGATGTTGGCGTTGGTCACCTTGAGGGCGGTGTACACCTCCGGGAGACCGCCGGGCGGGAACTCCACGTCGACCACAGGTCCGAGAACCTGCGTCACCTTGCCTACCGTCGGAACTTGAGCGCTCATGGAATGTCTTCCGTCCCTCGTCGAAATTGTGGCCCGGGGGATGGGCGGGCCCCCTCTACAGGTGGCCTCCCCCAGGGGTCAAGCTTCGCGGCCGCGAGGCCAGAAGCGGAACTTCTACTTCAGAGACTCCGCGCCGGACACGATCTCCATCAGCTCCTTCGTGATGACCGCCTGGCGGGTGCGGTTGTACGTGAGCGACAGGCTGGCGATCATGTCCGAGGCGTTGCTCGTGGCATTTTCCATAGCGCTCATCCGGGCGCCATGCTCGCTAGCGACGCTCTCCAACAGGGAGCGGTACAGCTTGATGGCCACCGCCTGGGGCACCAGCCGATCAAGCACGTCCTGGCGGCCCGGCTCGTACTTGAAGTCCACCAGGGTCGGGGTGGGCGCGGCCACCGGAGCCACCGTGCCGGCCTCGGCCGCCGTGGGGGCGCCCACCGAGAGCGTCTGCAGCGGCAGCAGCTGGGCCACGGAGACCTTCTGGCTGATGGCGGAGAGGAACTCGTTGTAGACGACGTAGACGGCGTCCACCTCGCCCTTGAGGAAACGCGCGCTCATCTCCTCGGCGACCTGCGAGGCGTGGGGGTAGTCCAGCCGCTGGAAGAGGAAGCCGAAATCCTTGCGCATCTTCTGGCCGCGATTGCGGAAGAAGTCGTTGCCCTTGCGGCCCACGGTGGAGACCTCGATCTCCACGCCGCTGTTCTCGTAGATGAAGCGGCTGGCGCGCCGGATGACGTTGGAGTTGAAGCCGCCGGCGAGGCCGCGGTCCGAGGTGAGCAGCAGCAGCTCCACCTTGCGCACCGGACGGGAGGTGAGCAGCGGGTGCGCCAGTTCCTCGCCTCCGGAACGGGTGGCCAGGTCGGAGATGATCTGGTCCAGCATCTGCGCGAAGGGACGCGCGGCGATGATGGCATCCTGCGCCTTGCGCAGCTTGGCGGCGGAGACCATCTTCATGGCCTTGGTGATCTGCCGCGTGTTCTTCACCGAGCGGATGCGCTTGCGGATATCGCGAAGGGACGCCATGGGGCCACCAACTCCTCTGGAAACGCGGACCCCGCCGTCCCTCCAGCAAGAGAGGGCAGGGTCTGGACGGGGCCCCCTATATAGGCGGTATGGCGGCCGGTCAACCGTGGCCTTGCAACCGCGTAGCCCCAGCGGCCCGGACCAGGCATCCAGGCGATTCCACCGGGGGTGCCACCCTGGTCCTCCAGACTTAGCCTTCGGGGGCAGGTTCCACTCGTTGGCGGGGCTCTGAACCATGGCATCCCTGCGTGGCCCGGTATTGATCGTGGAAGACGACCCGGATATCCGGGAGTCGCTCCAACACTTCCTGGAGGCCCATGGCTACCCGGTGGTCGCGGCCAGCCATGGGAAGGAGGCCCTCGAGTACCTGGGGCGCGCCCCCCGGCCCTCGATGATGGTGCTCGACATGAATCTACCCGTCATGGACGGCAACCGGCTCCTCACCGCCCGCAAGGGAGATGACACCCTGCGCTCCATCCCCGTGGTCATCCTCTCGGCCTCCATGGCGGGGATGAGCCCGAGGGACCGGGCCCTGTACGCCTCCACCTTCGGGGTGGCCGCCTTCCTGGGCAAACCGGCGGACCCCCGGCTGGTCCTGGAAGCCGTGGAGCGACATGGTTTGAGGACCGAGGACACGAGCGCTGGTGTCCCCGTGTGAGCACCAGGCAAGAGAGCACCTTCCTTCCGGGAATGAAGGGAGGAGAATGAGCCTCCCGGCGGTTTGGCCGGGGACCATGGGGAGAGGCGGCAAAAGGGCGCGAACGTTGCGCAGGTGGGTGCTGGGGCTGCTGGCCATGGGGCTGGCGGCGGTCCTGGCCGTGTGGGTCGTTTCCTTCTATGTGGAGAAGCGCTACGCGGACCGGATCATCCCGCGTGCCGAGGCCCCCCAGGCCCCGGTGGCGCTGGTGTACGGGGCGGGACTGGCCCCTGGAGGCGTGCCCTCGCCCGTGCTGGCCCAGCGGCTGGACGCCGCCATCGCCCTGTACCGCGCGGGCACGGTGGACTCGCTACTGCTCAGCGGGGACAACTCGGACCCCTTCCACGACGAAACGCGGGCCATGCTGCGGTATGTCCTGGACCGGGGCGTGCCGCCTGGCGCCGTCGAGGAGGACGACGCGGGCTTGTCCACCTATGACAGCTCCGTCCGGGCCCACACCGTCTTCGGGGTGCGCGAGGCGGTGCTCGTCACCCAACGCTTCCACCTGACGCGGGCGCTCTACATCGCCAACTCGGTGGGCATCGACGCCTGGGGCGTGGCCGCCGACGAGGGCCGGCCCCGTACCCGCCGCTACGCCCTGCGCGAGACGTTCTCCCGGGTGCTCGCCCTGGGCATGGTGTTGGCCGAGGCGGAGCCCCGCTACCCTTCCGGCCGGACGCTGGCCGCGCCGCGCTGAGCCACCTGACAGGCGGGCGGCCCCGCTCTGTTGCGTGGAATCCCATGGGTTCGCACCGTTGGCTCGGAGCAGCCAACCCGGCGTGCTCGGAGGAGACACCATGCGATTCAAGAAACTCGGGTCCGAGGACGTGGGTGAGTCCGAGTCCCTGCGCAACCGGGACCCCGTCACCGGCCAGGAGCACATCAACTTCACGGACCAGGAGCTGACGGCCACCCCGCCCCTGGAAGACGATCCGGACTACCGGGACATCATGCCGGATCAGATTCACGAGTTCCGGCGGGGAGACGAAGAGGAGCAGGACAAGGAGATCACCGCCCGGCCCCGCGAGCCGCTGCGGCCCATGCCTCCCAATGATTTGCCGGAAGGCTAGGCGAGGCCCGGGCCCGTGGAAACGCCAGCACGGCCCCGCTCGCAGGTGACGCCCCGCACGGTGTGGACGGTGGCGTTGAACGTGCTGGCGCTGGTGGCCGTGCTGTGGCTGCTGACCCGGGTGTGGACGGTGCTGTCGTGGGTGATGGTGGCCCTCTTCCTGGCGCTGGCGGCGCATCCGCTGGTGCGCTGGATGGAGGGACGCGGGGTGCGCCGCGGCGCCGCGGTGCTGGCCGTGGGCCTGCTGGGGATGGGCCTGCTCTCGGCGCTGTTGATGACCCTGGTGCCAATGCTGCTCGAGCAGGCACGCGCGCTGGTGCAGGCGGCGCCCGACTACGTCTACCAGCTGCAACACCGCCCGTGGGTGCAGAGGCTGGACGAGCGCTATGACGTCATCGACCGGATCGCCACGGAGCTGCGCCAGCGCATCCCCATGACGCCCGGGCCGGTGTGGGGGGTGGTGACGAACCTGCTGATGAAGCTGGCGGCCGTGGTGACCATCTCCGTGCTGACCATCTTCTTCCTGCTCTTCGGCCCGGACCTGTTCGACAAGGCCCTGCAGTGGGTGGAGCCATCACGCCGCGAGCACTGGCGCGCCCTGGGACATGAGATGCACCGCACGGTGGGCGGCTACGTGGCGGGCGCCTTCCTCATCTCCTTCATCGGTGGCGGGGTGACGGCGGTGTCCACGCTGCTGCTGGGAGTGCCCTACTTCATGGCCCTGGGCCTGGCCATGGCGGTGCTGGGGCTCATCCCCTTCGTGGGCGCCTTCCTGGGCATGCTCCTGGTGACGGGCACGACGTTCGCCTCGGTGGGGACGAAGGAGGGCCTCATCGCGCTGGTCGTGTTCGTGGTCTACCAGCAGGTGGAGGGCAACCTGCTGCAGCCCCTCATCCAGCGCCGCACCCTGAAGATGAACCCGCTGATCATCGCTCTGGTGATGCTGGTGGGCACCAGCCTCGCGGGCCTCCTCGGCGCGCTGCTGACACTGCCCATCGCCGGGGCGGTGCAGGTACTCATCCAGGACCGGCTGGCCCAGCTGCACGAGCAGTGGCGCACCGGCAAGAACGGCGTGACGCGCGTCATCCTCGCCCCCGAGGACCAGGGACGCCGCCAACAGCCTCCCTCCGAGCCACCGTTGATCCAGCACTGAGCCCGATCCCCTCTCACCACGAGAGGGGATGGGCGTGAGCGCGAACGGCGACCGCGGCTCAGCGACGGCCGCGCCCAGCCGCCTTCTTGGCTGGAGCCTTCTTCGCAGCGGCCTTCTTCGCCGGAGCCTTCGCGGCCGCCTTCTTCGCCGCAGGAGCCTTCGCGGCCGCCTTCTTCGCCGGAGCCTTCTCGGCCGCCTTCTTCGCCGCAGGAGCCTTCTCGGCGGGAGTCTTCTCGGCCGCCTTCTTCGCCGGAGACTTCGTCGCAGGCGCCTTCGCGGCGGGAGCCTTCTCGGCCGCCTTCTTCGCCGGAGCCTTCGCGCCCGGAGTGGACGCGGCGCCACCCGTCATCGCTATCGCGGCGACGTTCGCCACGGCGGTCGCCGTCTTCGCCGCGCCCTGCGCTACGTCGGCAGCCGTCTTCACGGCTTCCTGCGCCACGGCAGCGGCCTTCTTCACCGCACCCCGTGCACGCTCAACGGGCGCGGCCACCAGCGTGGACTGCACCTCCGAAGCCGTCTGCCTCAGTTGCACCACCCGGCGCTCGGCCGCCGCAACCACGGGCTTCTGCAACTCCTCATCGGACTCGGCCTGCTCCTCCTCGTCCTCGTCTTCAGCCTCGTCCTCGGCCGCTTCTTCTTCGCCGGCCTCTTCCTCCTCGGCCGCTTCTTCTTCGTCGGCCTCTTCCTCCTCGTCCTCCTCCTCAGACTCGGCCGCGGCCTTCGCCTTCGGCGGCTGGCCCTCGTCGTATTCCACGGACAGGTCGCTCAGCGCGCCCTGCACCGCCGAGAGGGCACGGGCGTAGGTCCGGTCGCCGAACTCCTCCACCTCGGCCGGCGGCACGAGCACCTCGAGCATCGTCTGCAGCGTACGGTACAGCCGCAGCTCGCGCTTCTCGGTCTCCCAGGTGCCGTAGATCCAATCATCCGCCGCGAGCGACTCCGCCCAGCCCGGCAGCGGACTATCGGCCTGCTCCACCATCGCCGACTTGCGCGCCGCGAAGAGCTGCCGGTGCGGCCCCTTCACCCCGATGCGCCAGACTCCCGCGGCCGGCAGGCTCTCCAGCTTCAGCCGCGTCTTCTCCAGCACGCTGGGCGCCCCCTCGGGCGCATGCAGCGGGAACAGCGTCACCTCTCCCTGGAGCTCACCGCCGTTGAACGTCCGGTACAGCGCGCCGAGCTCCTCGGGGAAGGGCACCCCACACTCGGTCTCCGCCCGCCGGACATCCTCGGGTCCCACTCCGGCCGCCGTCCGCTTCGCCGCCTTCTGAAGTCCCTCCAGCCACTCGTACATGTCCCCTCCGCGTCGAGGGCCCCAACTTATGGTGCCCGGGGCCTGCTGCGCAGTGCGCCTCGTCGGATATTGTGCACCGCCACGGCCTGCTCGGGCAGCCTTTCCGCATCCCGGAGTATCTGATCCCGTATGGACTCAACCCACGGGAGCACCCCTCCACATCCCTTCTGGAGCCCCATGTCCCGCCTCCTCTTCCTCCTGCCCCTCGCCCTCTCCCTGATCGCCTGCGGCCCCAGCCACGAGGGCACCGTGACCTATCAAGTGCGTCTCAAGCCCGGCAGCGTGATCGGCGGCACCATCGCCGACAGCGTGCGCGTGAACGCCACCGACCCCCAATGGACCGCCTTCCTGTCCCAGGCCCGCGACACCCTGGACGGGGCCCCTTCCCGCTTCGACCTCACCCAGGCGCGGATGCAGCTGGATGTCACCCAGTCGAAGAACGTGGGCACCCTCCAGGACGTGCTCTCCGGTGACGTGACGGCCTTCGTGCGCGCCAGCGAGACCGGGACCCAGGTGGACATCGCCACCCTGGAGGCCCCCCGGGGCAGCGCCCAGCTCGACATGGAGACGACCGGTAACTCGCTGGAGCCCCTGGAGGCGAATCTGGCCCGGGGTGACTTTCTCCTCGGGCTGCGGGGCGGCACCTCCCGCTCGTCCACCGGGGACTTCGAGGCCGTCATCACCCTCACCCTGGACGTCACGGCCCGCTGAGTCCCGCCCGGCCGCCCTGGGGCCCGCTTCCCTGGTTGAAGCGGGCCCCGGGTGCCGTTAGTCACGGGGGCATGTCCCATCCCGTGAGCTACGACGCGACGACGGAGACCTTCGACGCGCTGGTGCTGGAACCCCAGGGCGAGCTGGTGGTCGTGGACTTCTGGGGGCCCGGCTGCCCCAACTGCGACATCTACGCCGCCGCCGAGCCCTCCCTCCTCTCGGAGCTCGAGGGCGCCCGGATGCGCGTGGTGAAGGTGAACGCGTACGAGCACGAGGAGCTGGCCCGGCGCTTCGGCCTCTACGGCATCCCCACCTTCCTGCTGTTCCGCGACGGCAAGCTGCTCGGGAAGATGAGCCAGTACTACGGGCGCGAGTACTGGCTCGGCGTCATCCGCGACCACCTGCCCACGGCCTGACTAAGTAGGTGGCCAAAAGTTCCCGACACAATCGAGTGGCCTCCGCACTACGTGCGAAACCACGCCAGGCCGGCCTCCCGGCCGCGCGCTGCACGAACTTGTCCAACAGTTGGACAAGTTTCTGAAGACCGAGCCCGGCAG
>DASQMW010000260.1:0-39313 GCA_035645295.1 Archangium sp. | reverse complement strand
TGAGTGTCCGCCGCGAGCCGGGAGCGGGTGGGCTCGCGCAGTCCCTCCGTCACGGGCAGCCCCGAGGTGGGCACGAGCAGCACGGCGAAGTTGTCCCCCTGCAGCCGCACCACCTTGGCCCCGGGGAACTGGGCGCGCAGGGACTCCACCACGGCGCGCAGCAGGGCGTCGCCCGCGGGGAAGCCGTGGCGCGCGTTGACGTGGATCATCCCCTTCACGTCGGCGATGAGCGCGCCGAGCGTCCAGCCCTCGTGGTGCGCGTGGGTGGAGAGGTCGAACTCCTCCTTGAGAAGCGTCCCCTGGGTGAGGGCGAGCGGATTGAGCGCGCCCGTCGCGTCCGGCACGCCACGGCGGGCGTGCTCCTCGTCGAGCAGGCGCTGGAGCGCGACCTTCACGGGCTCGGGCGAGCGCTGCACGAGCCGGGGGTAGAGGGTCACCAGCGCGGTGGCCATGGCTTCGTCGATGGCGTAGGGCATGGCCGCTCTTTAACCGCGAGGGGAGGGTTAGGTCACCTTGTGCGCGGTGACGGTGACCTCGTCGCGGTCGTGGTAGAGCTGGCGCATGGTGAGCCCCTGCCAGCCGCCCTCCTGCGTGAGGATGTGCCGCACGCGCACGAGGAGGGGGTTCTTGTCCTTCATGGGCAGCTTGATGTTGGCCACCAGGTGCGAGGCCCAGCCGCGCCGGCCCCACTTGGCCAGGAGCTGCGCCACCTCGATGGGCCGCCAGGCCATGTCGCAGAAGAGCCAGTCGGCCGGCTCCTCGGGGGCGTAGGCGAAGGCGCTCTCCTGGATGTGCTCCACGCGGGGCTGCCGGGCCAGCTCGGGCATCAGCTTGGCCGGGTCCACGGCAATGACCCGGGCTCCCCGGGCCACCAGCCGCTGTGTCCACCCGCCCGGCGCCGCGCCGAGGTCCACACACACCTCACCCCGGCCCGGCTCGAAGGGGAGGTTGACGAGGGCCTCCTCCAGCTTCATCGCCGCGCGGGAAGGGGAGTCGGCCGAGCGCCGCATCCGCTGACGTCCCCCCGGCGAGAGCGACAGGGCCTCCCGGGCGGGCACCGAGCCCAGCAGTACCACCCCGGGCGCCACGCACAGCTCGACGAGCGTCGCCCCGGCCTCGCGGGCCCGCCACGTCTCCTCCAACAGCCGGTCCGCGGGCAGGCGCGCCCGTACCGCTTCCAGCAAGGCATCCGCCTCGTCGGCCATCCGGTTGCCGGCGGGGCTGTCCGGGGTGAAGGCCTGCAGAACGAGCGAGCCGTTGGGCACCGCCTCGGTCACCCGGGCGGCGATCGACTCGGCGAGCTGCTCGGAGGATTGCTCGGCCGGGAAGGAGGCCTGCACGCGGATGCCGGTGCGGGCGAAGACGGGGGGCTCGGACGGGCGCTTCTCGCTCTCCACGAGCACCTCGCCGAGCATCCGGGGGGAAGCTCCCGCCCATGCCAACTCCTCGAACAGGTGGGGCTCGAAACCGGCGCGGCAGGTCCATAGCCACCGCCCGGGTTGTGAGGGGAGGGTAACTGCCGGTATCGGCGGTGACTTCACTCGGGGTGGAACTGCGGGAAGTGGTACGGGCGCCGGCTTCGCCCCCCGGGCGGGGGGAGGGCCCTTCTGAGGGCGTTGAGCAGGGCGCCTTGCGGGACGACTGGTCTCTTTTCGACGAGAGGGCATTGCGTGGCCTCGGTTCCGCTTTACTCTGTCCTGCCGCTCGCGCGGCGGCCAATCAGGTGGAATGACGCGGGAGAAACGCATGGTTTCCTTCCTGCATCCCGCCTACAATCCAGGGATTTCCCTTCACTCGCCGCGTCCCTTCGAGGATTGTCGGGCGAGAGAGTCAGAATCGCATGATCGAATGGACGCTGAAGAAGATCATCGGGACGAAGAATGAGCGCGAGCTCAAGAAAACGCTCCCGAAGGTAGCCCGCATCAACGAGCTCGAGAGCAAGATGCGGGCGCTCAAGGATGAGGATTTCCCCGCCGCCACCGCACGGATGAAGCAGGAGGTGGCGAACGGCCGCCCGCTGGACGAACTGCTGTTCGACGCCTTCGCCATCACGCGCGAGGCTGCTCGCCGGGTGATCGGCCAGCGTCACTACGACGTGCAGATGATCGGCGGCATGTTCCTCCACCAGGGGTGCATCGCGGAGATGCGCACCGGTGAGGGCAAGACGCTCACCGCCACGCTGCCCTCGTACCTCAACGCCCTGTCCGGCCGCGGCGTGCACGTGGTGACGGTGAACGACTACCTCGCCCGGCGCGACTCCGAGTGGATGGGCCGCGTGCACCGCTTCCTGGGTATGACCACCGGCTGCATCCTCCACGAGCTGAACGACCGTCAGCGCCAGGAGTCCTACCGGGCGGACATCACCTACGGGCAGAACAACGAGTTCGGCTTCGACTACCTGCGCGACAACATGAAGTTCCGCCTGCAGGACTACGTCCAGCGCGAGCTGAACTTCGCCAT
Organism: Archangium sp.; assembly: GCA_035645295.1. Classification (GTDB taxonomy): domain Bacteria; phylum Myxococcota; class Myxococcia; order Myxococcales; family Myxococcaceae; genus Archangium. Next base: position 36,853 of record DASQMW010000260.1, on the reverse strand, counting down.
CGTCGACGAGGTGGACTCCATCCTCATCGACGAGGCCCGCACCCCGCTCATCATCTCCGGCCCCACCGATGACACCACCGACAAGTACTACGTCGTCGACAAGGTGATTCCGGGCCTCGTGCCGGACCAGGATTACATCCTGGACGAGAAGCACAAGTCGGTGTCCCTCACCGACTCGGGCATCGAGAAGATCCAGCAGCGGCTGAAGATCGGAAACCTCTACGATCCGGGCGAGATCGAGACGCTCCACCACGTGGAGCAGGCCCTGCGCGCCCACACGCTCTACAAGCGTGACCGCGACTACGTGGTGCGCGACGGCGAGGTGGTCATCGTCGACGAGTTCACCGGCCGCCTCATGGCGGGCCGCCGCTGGTCGGACGGCTTGCACCAGGCCGTCGAGGCCAAGGAAGGCGTGAACATCGAGAACGAGAACCAGACGCTGGCGACCATCTCGTTCCAGAACTACTTCCGCATGTACTCCAAGCTCTCGGGTATGACCGGCACCGCCGACACCGAGGCCGAGGAGTTCGCGAAGATCTACAACCTCGAAGTGCGCGTGGTGCCCACCAACCGGGCGATGATCCGCAAGGATCAGGACGACGTCGTCTACAAGACCGAGCGCGAGAAGTTCGAGGCGGTGGCCAAGGACATCGTCGAGCTGCACAACAAGGGGCAGCCGGTGCTGGTGGGGACGGTGTCCATCGCCAAGAGCGAGGTGGTGGCCAACTTCCTCAAGAAGCAGGGCATCCCCCACAACGTGCTCAACGCGAAGCAGCACGAGCGCGAGGCGGAGATCGTCGCGCAGGCGGGCCGCAAGGGCGCTGTCACCATCTCCACCAACATGGCCGGCCGCGGTACGGACATCCTCCTGGGCGGCAACCCCGAGGTGATGGCCCGCTCCGAGGTGGGCCCCGAGCCCCAGCCTCCCGCCGTGACGACGACGCCGGACGGCCAGCCGGTGGACATGACGGCCTACCAGCAGGCGCTCGCCGAGCACAAGCAGCGCTTCGAGACGGTGCTGGCCCGGTACAAGGAGCAGACGCAGAAGGAGCGCGAGGAAGTGGTGGCCGCGGGCGGCCTCTACATCATCGGCACCGAGCGTCACGAGTCGCGCCGCATCGACAACCAGCTGCGTGGCCGCGCCGGCCGCCAGGGTGACCCGGGTGGCAGCCGCTTCTACCTGTCGCTCGAGGACGACCTGATGCGCATCTTCGGCTCCGAGCGCATCTCGGGGCTGATGGAGCGCCTGGGCATGGAGGAGGGCGAGGTCATCGAGCACGTGTGGCTCAGCCGCGCCATCGAGAGCGCCCAGCGGCGCGTCGAGGGTCACAACTTCGACATCCGCAAGAACCTGCTCGAGTACGACGACGTGATGAACCAGCAGCGGCGCACCATCTACAAGCTGCGCCGCAAGGTGCTGGCCGCCGGTGCCGGCATCCCGCTGGTCGAGTACGAGGAGGACAAGAAGACCAAGGCGAAGATCCGCTCCGAGCAGACCGTCTCCTGGGAGGACTACCGGGAGCTGCTCCTCGACGCGGTCGAGGACGTCATCGTGTCACTCACCGACACCTACTGCCCGTCCAGGAACCCCGCTTCGTGGGACCTGGAGGCGCTCAGCCGCGGGGTGAAGGAGTCGCTCAACCTGGAGCTGTCCTTCGCCAACGTGGCCTCGCGTGAGGAGCTGCAGGAGGACATCTACAAGGCGGCGGAGAAGGTCATCCAGGCGCGCGAGCAGGAGTTCGGCGAGGAGTTCCTGCGCTTCCTCCAGGTGCGCTACCTGGTCACCATCGACACGCTGTGGAAGGACCACCTGCTGGCGATGGATCACCTGCGCCAGGGCATCGGTCTGCGCGGTTACGGCCAGAAGGACCCGAAGCAGGAGTACAAGAAGGAAGGCTACAACGGGTTCATGCAGATGCTGGGGGCCATCAGCACCCAGTTCGCCATGCAGATGATGCGGGTGCAGGCCAAGGGGGCCGCCGCCGCCGCCGAGGAGACGGCGCGGCTGGCCCGGCAGATGGCCCAGCGCCAGCGGCAGATGCACGAAGGCCGTGCGAACGCCGAGGGCAAGCTGGACGAGGCCCAGGCCGCCGCCGCCCGTCTGGCCGGCCCCGCCCGCCAGGCCGCTCCGGCCGCCGGCCCCAAGCTGGGCCGCAATGATCCGTGCCACTGCGGCAGCGGCAAGAAGTACAAGAAGTGCCACGGGGCGACCGAGGCCAGCGTCTAGCCGGCCCTCACGGTAGAGACCGGGCCCCAGCTCCCCTGGGTGCCCGGCTCCCGTCCACCAGTCCCCACCCCGTGTCGCGAAGCTTGCACCCGCGGCATGGGTTTTGTTAGAGAAGCCCGCCCGCCGCCAGCCCAGGCTGGTGGTGGGCTCGTTGTTTCAGTCAACCCACTACGCACACGTTCCCGCCGGTCCTCGGTGCTCCTGTTTGGGAGCAAACGACCGGAGTCGTTACGGAACGTGGAGGAAAAACCGAGATGGAAACTCAGGACAATACGACTCAGCAGCAGGCCATGGCCGCCGCCAGCGGCATCACGATGCGGCAGCTCCTGGAGGCCGGTGTTCACTTCGGCCACCAGACGAAGCGCTGGAACCCGAAGATGAAGCCCTACATCTTCGGCGCCCGCAACGGCATCTACATCATCGACCTGCAGAAGACGGTCAACCTGGCCCGCGCGGCCTTCCGCTTCGTGTCGGACATCACCGGCCGCGGCGGCTCGGTGCTCTTCGTGGGCACCAAGAAGCAGGCCCAGGACGTCATCCAGGAGGAGGCGCGCCGCGCCGGTCAGTTCTTCGTCACCAGCCGTTGGCTGGGTGGCACGCTGACCAACTTCAAGACGATCAAGCAGGGCATCGACCGTCTGAAGACCCTGGAGAAGATGGCCGAGGACGGCACCTTCGAGCGCCTCCCGAAGAAGGAAGTCGCGACCCTCGAGCGTGAGCGCGAGAAGCTGGAGAAGAACCTGGGCGGCGTGAAGGAGATGTCCAAGCTGCCCAAGTGCATCTTCGTGATCGACCCGAAGAAGGAGCACATCGCGGTGCACGAGGCCAACCGCCTCGGTATCCCCGTGATCGGCGTGGTGGACACCAACTGCGACCCGGACGGCATCGACTTCGTCATCCCGGGCAACGACGACGCCATCCGCTCCATCAAGCTCTTCACCTCGAAGATCGCCGAGTCCTGCATCGAGGGCGGGGCCCGTTACCGCGCCAGCGGCGCGGCCGACCGTGACGAGGACGAGCAGCAGGAGCGTGGCGAGCGCCGCGACCGCGATGACCGTGGCGACCGCCGCGGGCCGCGCCGCAACGACCGGGGTGGTGGTGATCGCCGCGGTGGCGACCGTGGCGGCGAGCGCCGCGGGCCCCTCGTGGAGATGAAGGGTGCCGCTCCCGCTGCCGCGGGCGAGGGCTCCGAGGGTGGTGGCGAGGGGGGCGGAGAGACCGCCGCCGAGTAGTGCCGCCGCGCCCCCCTGAGGGGCGCGTGGAGTCCAGCCGGGCGGCGCTTGGTCGCCGCCCGGCTTTTCCTTTTCAACCCAGCAGTACCTTCAAAACCTCAATCCCCCCCAGTCACGGGGTGGGTCCCTGGAGACGAACATGGCCGAGGTCAGCGCCACGATGGTGAAGGAGCTCCGCGAGAAGACCGGCGCGGGCATGATGGATTGCAAGAAGGCCCTCGCCGAGTCCGGTGGCGACTTCGCCAAGGCCGAGGAGTGGCTGCGCAAGAAGGGCATCTCCCGCGCCGAGGGCAAGGCCAGCCGCGTGGCCGCCGAGGGCATGATCGGTACCTACATCCACGGCGGCCGCATCGGCGTCATCGTGGAGGTCAACTGCGAGACGGACTTCGTGGCCCGCAACACGGACTTCCAGGACCTGGTCAAGGACGTGGCCATGCAGATCGCCGCGGCCAACCCCAAGTACGTGCGCCGCGAGGAGGTCCCCACCGAGCAGCTGGAGAAGGAGAAGGAGATCCAGCGCGCGCTGCTCAAGCAGCAGAACAAGCCCGAGGCCATGTGGGACAAGATCCTCGTGGGCAAGGTGGAGAAGTACTACGAGGGCGTGTGTCTCGTGGACCAGCTCTGGGTGAAGGACGACAAGAAGAAGGTCGGCGAGATGATCACCGAGCGCTCGGCGAAGATCGGCGAGAAGGTCTCCGTGCGCCGCTTCGTGCGTTACGAGGTGGGTGAGGGCATCGAGAAGAAGAAGGAAGACCTGGCCGCCGAGGTGGCCAAGACGCTGGGCCAGGCCTAGCCGTCGGCCTCCCGCTGTCCCGAGGGCCGCGCGTTCCGGTATTCCCCGGAGCGGCGCGGCCCTTGCCGTTCGGGGGGCCGGGTAGCGGGGGGAGGGGCCACTGGCGGACGGCCCGGGCACTCCGGCGTTGATCGCCGCCGGGGCGAGGGATAGAAGCGGGACCAATGTCCGCTCCAACCACGGCCCGTCGTTACAAGCGCATCCTCCTCAAGCTGTCGGGTGAAGCCCTGATGGGTGAGGGGAAGTACGGAATCCATCCTCCCACGCTGACGCGCATCGCCTCGGAACTCAAAGAGGTGGTCGAAGCGGGCGTGGAGATGGCCGTGGTCATCGGCGGAGGCAACATCTTCCGCGGTGTGGCCGGCTCCACCGAGGGCATGGATCGCGCGAGCGCCGACTACATGGGCATGCTCGCCACCTGCATCAACTCCATGGCCATGCAGGACGCGCTGGAGAAGCAGGGCTGCCACACCCGGGTGCTCTCGGCCATCAAGATGGAGCAGATCGCCGAGCCCTACATCCGCCGGCGCGCGGTGCGCCACCTGGAGAAGGGCCGCATCGTCATCTTCGCGGCGGGCACCGGCAATCCGTACTTCACCACGGACACCGCCGCCTCGCTGCGCGCCATGGAGATCAACGCCGAGGTCATCCTCAAGGCGACCAAGGTGGACGGCATCTACAACGCGGATCCGAAGAAGGATCCCGCGGCGCGCCGCTACCGGACGCTGACGTACATGGACGTCCTCAAGCAGAACCTGAACGTGATGGACTCCACGGCCATCTCGCTCTGCATGGACAACAAGCTGCCGATCATCGTCTTCGACCTGACCCAGCGCGGTAACATCCACAAGGCCATCCTGGGCGACGCGGGCGAGATTGGAACCGTGGTGGGCGTGGGCGAGACGGCCTGGGCCTGAGAGAAGCACGGACGCGCTTCATAAGGAGACCTGCACATGGCAGACGTCGTGACCGAACTGAAGGGCCGTATCGACAAGACGCTCGAGGATCTCCGCCGCGACCTGACGAAGGTGCGCACGGGCCGGGCCAGTCCCAACCTGCTGGACGGCATCCGGGTGGACTACTACGGCACGCCCACCCCGCTGAGCGGCGTGGCCAACATCACCTCGCCCGAGCCCCGGCTCATCATCATCAAGCCGTGGGAGAAGAGCGTCCTCAAGGACATCGAGAAGGCCATCCGCGAGGCCAACCTCGGCATCAACCCGATGAACGACGGTGAGGTCATCCGCCTGCCCTTCCCGCCCCTCACCGAGGAGCGGCGCAAGGAGATCGCCAAGGCGGTGAAGACCAAGGGCGAGGAGCACAAGGTCGCCATCCGCAACATCCGCCGCGACGCCAACGAGGTCCTCAAGGCGCAGCTCAAGGACAAGAAGATCACCGAGGACGACTCCAAGCGCATGACGGACAAGGTGCAGAAGGAGACGGACGACGGCGTGAAGAAGGTCGACGAGATCATCTCCAAGAAGGAGAAGGAAGTGATGGAGGTCTGAGATGGCCTTCATTCTCGTCGCGGAGCCGGCCGCCGCGGTGGCCGGGGCGCTGCGCAAGTTCCTGGAGAACGCCCACCACGAGGTGACGGTGGCGGGCGACGTCCGGGAGGCCCTGGAACGGGTGCGGGAGCTGGCGCCCGCGTTGGTGCTGGCTTCTGTCACCGATAGCTTCGACGGCGAGACGCTCTGCCGGCAGGTGAAGGAGGAGGCGCCGACGATTCCGGTGCTCCTGCTGTACCTGCCGGAAGAGGAGCAGCCGGAGGCGCGCGCGGCCGCCGCGGGGGCGGAGGCGTGCCTGGTGGGCCCGCTCAAGCGGGCCACCGTGGTGTCCTGCGTGAGCCTGATGATGCAGCTCGCGCAGGCCCGGGAGACGGTGTCGGTGGTGCGCACCGAGATGCAGCTGATGCAGCATCAGGGGCCCCGCCGCGAGTCGAGTACCTCGGGAGCGGACCTGGAGTTCCTCAAGCGGCTGCTTTTCATGGAGGTGAAGCGCAGCCGTCGCTACCGCTACCCCATCTCCTACCTGTTGCTGGAGCCGGACCGGTACGCGGAGCGCCTCGCGACGCTGCCGGCGGCCCAACGCACGTCCGCGCTGGCCGAGGTGCTCCGGCGGCTCTCCGAGGGGCTGCGGGACATCGACGTGGCGGTACCCTTCGCCGAGGGGCGCTTCATCGTCTTCCTGCCCTACACGCCCCATGAGGGCGCGATAGTGGTGGCGGAGCGGCTGCGTCAGCGGGTGAAGGAAGTGGAGTCGGTGCCGGGGCTGACGGCGTCGATGGGCCTGGCGGTATTCGAGCCCTCGGCGCAGAAGGGCCAGGCGCAGGTAAGCTTCGGCAGCCTCATGAAGGAGGCGGGAGACGCACTGCGGCGGGCCCAGGCCGCGGGCGGAGACCGTGTCGAAGGCGGCCGGCAGCCAGCACCGGCGGAACCCGTCATCGAGTAACCCCACGCCCTCACTCCGAAAACTCCTCCCTCTCCCCCCGGGAGAGGGTCGGGGTGAGGGTATCGGGCATCCCGGGTCGAGGACGGACCGGGGTCACCCCGGGTAGGCGAGTTCCTGGCCGGAGATGTCGCGCACCACGTCAGCGACGAAGCGGAACAGCTCGAGTCCCTTGCCCTTGTCGTCCAGCCAGGAGCCACTGGCGGCGTCATAGGAGAAGTGGATGCCCTGCGAGCGGCCGGCGACCCAGATCTGCCGCACGGCGCGCTGGGTGTTGATGATGCACTTCTCGCGGGAGGGCGTGGTCAGGGTGACCATGTCGCCGGTGCTCTCGGCCTCGAGGTCATCGGGGTCGAGCGCATCCGCGGCGGCCATGATGCGCTTGAACGCCGTGGCGACGAGCTGGTTGTAGCTGGCTTCGTCCATCATCGGCGAACCCTCCCGGAAGCGGAGCGGCTACTGGATGACGTCGAGCACCGGCTGGCCGGGCGCGGCGAAGAACACCAGCTTCGCCGGAGCGGGCGTGGCGCCGGGCTCGGTGGAGTCCGGGCGCTCGATGGCGATGATGGTGCCCGGGTTGACCTGCTTGGGGAAGGACTGCATGCCCAGCAGGTGGGTGGCCAGCGCTCCCATGGACGGCTGGTGCCCCACGAGCACGATGTTCTCACCCGTGTGCTCGTCGATGACGGGGGCAACGGCGCCCACCGGCATGTCCGGCAACAGGCAGCGGTGGGCGCGCAGGGGGCCCTCGTGCTTGAGGAGGGTGGAGAGCAGCTGCGCCGTCTGCACGGTGCGCACCAGCGGGCTCGTCAGAATGAGCGAGACCGGACCGATGCGCTCCGCCAGTGATGCGAAATGCGCGACCGTGCTGGCCCGGGCCTTGGCAGTGAGCGCGCGCGCCTCGTCACCGAGTCCCTCGGGGGCCTCCGCGTCCGCCTCGCCGTGCCTTACCAGGAAGATCCTCAAGGTGCCTCCACCGCTCTGAACGGACCGCGGTTCGTACACGACCGCGCCAGGGTTGGTCAAAGGTAATACGGCGAATGTTGGCTGCTGACGGCCCCTCCCGCTGGGGGGGCAAGCAGCCGGGGTCATTCCGCCCCGAACGGATTCAATCCCGTCCGTGGCCAACTGTGCGCGGACGTATACTCCGCCCCTCGTGTCACCGGGGAGGACCCCTGGAGGAGTGTGGATGCGCAAGCTGCTGTGGGTGCTGTTCGCCGCGGGAATGCTGTCCGGCTGCAAGAAGGAAGAGGCCCCCGCGCCCGCCCGGGAGGTAACCGGGGTAGCGGCCGGAGAGGGCTCGCAGGCCGCTCTCGCCGAGGCTGTTGAGGCGTTCGATGACAGCAAGCCCTACGCCCTCACCCAGGCGAAGCTGGACGCCTACGTCGGCTACCAGCGCCAGGTGCTGGACGCCTACGCCGCCATGGCCCGGGAGCTCCAGGCCGCCAAGGTCCGGCTCACGGCTGGCACGCTGGACGCTCAGGGCAGGCCCATGGGCATGAGCGAGTCGATGAAGGCCATTGAGAGCAAGGCCGAGTCCGAGGCCAAGGCCCGCCGCGATGCCGGTCTCACCGAGGAGGACGTCAACCGCATCGGCTCCCTCGTCATGGACGTCATCACCCAGCGCCACATGGCCGCCGTGCTGGACCTCGCCGGCGAGCTCAAGAAGCTCGAGGAGATGCAGGCCCGCCTCAAGCCCGAGCAGCAGAAGGAGCTCGCTCCCCAGATCGAGGTCATGCGCAAGCGCGTGGAGGAGACGGAGAAGCTCGTGGCCGTCCGGAAGATCCACGGGGACTCCAACGTGGACCTCGTCCTGACTCGCGAGCAGGACCTGATGCGCAACTACCAGGACATGCTCAGGTCCTTCGGCGGGAAGGCGCAGTAGGCCCCTCTCACGGACTCAACCCGGGGCCCGGGAACCCTCACCCCGTCCCTCTCCCGGTGGGAGAGGGGTTCTTGGGGTCCTGGGGTGAGGGGAGATGGCGATGAGGCGGGTCAGACGCGGCGCAGGCCCGGCACCTTCTTGAGCAGATGCGCCAGGTACAGGTCCGCCACCTTCTCCAGCACCGTGTTGCCGCGCAGGCGCTGGTTCAGGTTCACGAAGTCCACCTGGTCCAGCCGCTGATCCTGATTGAAGCAGGAGAACACCCACGTCTCCTTGCCCGTCCGCGGATCCACGTGCCTCTGGAGGCACTGCGCGCAGATCTCCTTCATCATGCACTGCATCGGCGAGTTGATGGAGCCGATCGCCTCGTGCTCGGGGTTCAGGTACGGCTGCAGCACCCCGTGCCGCGCCTCCTGCACCGCCCTCATCATCCGGTCCGAGCCGATCGCGATGATCCGCTGCACGTCCTTGAAGGACGCCACCGGCGCCACGCCCAGCTCTCCCTTGGCGTAGGCCAGCATCGCCTGCACCACGTTGCCCCGGAACGACGTGTCCTGCGGGCGCCGCGCCTCGATGAGATCCCCGGCGTCCACCGACCACACCACCTGGTCCGTGGCCGCCTCGATCTCCTCGCGCTTGAAGACGTCCGAGCGCTGACGGAAGCCGGCGAAGTACGCCACCGTGCACCCGGCTGCCTTGAGCGAACGCGCGATGGAGAAGAGCACCGCGTTGCCCAGGCCACCGCCTACCAGCAACACCGTCTCGTTGTGGCCGATCTCCGTCGGCGCACCCGTGGGGCCCATCACCACCACCGGCTCGCCCGGCTTCAGCGCCGCGCACAGCCGGGACGATGAGCCCATCTCCAACACGATGGTGCCCATCAGCCCCTTCTCCTTGTCCACCCACGCCCCCGTGAGGGCCAGGCCCTCCATCGTCAGGCGCACCCCGTCCACCACCGGCGCGCTCCGCTCGAAGTTCTGCAGCCGGTAGAACTGGCCCGGCTCGAAGTGCTTCGCCGCGAACGGCGCCTTCACCACCACCTCCACGATGGTCGGCGTCAGCCGGTTCACCGTCACCACCTTCGCCAGGAAGGCCTCGTCCAACGCCCCGAAGTGCGCCACCAGCTTCTCGTCACGCCGCGCCTGCGCCAGCTCGTCGTGGAAGTCCATGGCCTCCACTTCCTTCGCGTACAGACGCGCTACCTCGGGGTAGCCGTCCTTCGCGCTCGCCATGGCCTTCACCACGTTGCCCGCGTACGTGGGGTGGTTGTCTCCGAAGTACGAGATGAGGTGCCCGTCCTTCCGGTACGAGGTGAAGAAGCCCACCTTCGCCGCGATGTCCTCCACCGGCTCCACCGGCGCCAGCCCGAAGCCGTCCGCCTGCTCCGCCAGCTCGTAGCTCTTGAAGTACTCACCGTTCTCGTCCAGCTCGAACGTGCCCGGGTACTCCTTCTCGTACGTCACGTTGGGCGCCGTGCCCGCCGCCACGCACACCGTGCGCGCCGGCAGCTCGAAGAACTCGCCGCTGCCGCGCAGCTTGCCGTCCTTCGTCACCATGCGCTCGAAGCGGATGCCCTTCACCGCCCCCTTCTCGTCCGGCAGCGCCTCCACCGGGCTCATGCGCTCGATGAAGCGGATGCCTTCCTCCAGCGCCTTCGCCACTTCCTCGTGGTTGAGGCGGTAGGCCGGCGACTCCGTCAGCCCACGGCGGTACACCAGGCTCACGCCACCCCAGTTGCGCACCAGCCGGATGAAGTCCGGTGCCCGGCCCTCGTCCTGTGCCGCCTGACGCTCGGCGCGCACCGCACGGCCGTGCTCCAGGAAGGTCTGGTACGTCGCCTTCTCCTCGGCGTCCAGGCGCGCGAGCACCGTCTCCTCGCCCAGCTCGGCCACCAGCTTCTCGTGGCGATCGAGCGTCTTCTCCACCTGCACCGGGTAGTAGGCCAGCAGCTCCGTGGCCGTATCGATGCCCGTCAGGCCGCCGCCGATGACGATGGCCGGCAGCTGCACCTGGAGGTTGGCCAGCGAGTCGCGCTTGAAGGCGCCCGTGAGCTGCAGCGACATGAGGAAGTCGCTCGCCTTGCGGATGCCCCGGATGAGGTTGTTCTTCATCCCGATGATGGTCGGCTTGCCCGCGCCCGCCGCGATGGCGATGTGGTCGAAGCCCATCTGCCACGCGTCCTCGATGGTCAGCGTTCCACCGAAGCGGATGCCGCCGTAGATGCGCAGGTTCTGCCGCCGCTCCAGCGTCAGGTGCATCAGCGTGAGGAAGTTCTTGTCCCAACGCACGGTGATTCCGTACTCGGACACCCCGCCGAAGCCCTCGAGAATCCGCTCGTCCAGCTCGCGCGTGAGCGCCTTCCAGTCTCGGATGGGCCGCATCGCCTTGCCGTTGCGGCCGACCAGGTCGTCCTCGAAGGGCTCGATCTTCAGGCCGTCGATGCCCGTGACGCCGAAGCCCTCGTTGAGCAGGTAGTGCGAGAGCGTGTAGCCCGCGGGCCCCAGGCCCACCACCAGCACGTTGCGGCCCACGTACGGCAGCGCGTACGGACGGCGCACGTTCAGCGGGTTCCAGCGCGTCAGCAGGCCGTAGATTTCGAAGCCCCAGGGCAGGTTGAGCACGTCCGTCAGCGCGGCCGTCTCCACCATGGGGATGTTCACCGGCTCCTGCTTCTGGAAGATGCAGGCCTTCATGCAGTCGTTGCAGATGCGGTGGCCGGTGCCGGGGCACATCGGGTTGTCCACCATCACCACCGCCAACGACGCCAGCGAGTTGCCCTCGCGCTTGAGGGCGTGCGCCTCGGAGATGCGCTCGTCCAGCGGGCAGCCGGTGAGCGGAATTCCCAGCGGGTTCTTCTTGAAGCTGTGGCCCTCGGCCACCGGATCCTTCGCCTTGAAGCCCGTGGAACACGAGTCCTTCTCGCGCTCGTGGCAGATGACGCAGTAGTCCACCTCGCCCATCACCTCGCGCGGCGTGCCACGCGGGTCCGTCAGCTTGAAGCCGTCGCGGTAGCGCAGGTGGTGGTCCGAGCCCTGGGTGATCTCCGGCAGCTTCTCGTCCGGACGCTCCAGCTGCACCAGTTGGTCGAACACCAGCGGCTTGGGCACCCGGTGCGTGGCCCACTTGTGGAACAGCTCCTTCATCTCCGGGTGCAGGGCGCGGGCGTACGTCCAGCGGTCCGCCAGCGCGAGCAGGTTGCGCACCGACTGCAGCTCCGCCGCGTCGTCCCCGTGCGTCACCAGGCTGGAGCCGAACGCCTCCTTGCCCTCGGCCTCGGCCAGCAGCGCGGTGCGGATGCCCGTCCACTTCACCCGCAGCGCCGCACCTTGCTCGGGCGTCAGCGGCGGCAGGTTGCCGGACGTGTTGGAGAAGAGCCGCTCCAGGTCCATCAACGTGAGGATGGACTCGGCCAGCGCCCGCTCCACGTCGTCACTGGCGAGCGCCTCGGGGAAGGCGAGCGACAGCATCAGCCGCATCCGCGCATCCAGTGAGGGGTACTCGGAGAGCGACGGCCGGTCCGCCGCGCCCTTCTTGAAGACCCGGCGGGTGATGAACTCGCGCTTGAAGTCGAAGAGCGGCAGCTCGCCCTTGAGGTGGCGGGCCAGCCGGTCCGTGTCGGTCTCCAGGCCGAAGAGCCGGGTCACGAAGGCGGACACGTGGCGCGACACGCGGATGAGCAGCTCGGACTCGGCCGGACCGGTGAGGCTCTCGCCACCGGACTTCCGGTAGGCCTCGAAGGTCTTGAAGAGCTCGGGCTCGTCAGCCGCGAGCTGCTCGTCGAAGCGCTCGGCCAGGCGCCGCAGGCCGCGGGGGCGGTACAGATCCTCGAAGCTGAAACCGGGGATGCCGAGGGTCAGCGTGGAGCCGTCGTTGGAAGGAAGAGCGGTCAAGGGGCGCATGTCACTAGGAGTGTTAGAAGGCAACCAGGGAAAAACGGCTGCCAAGCGGGCCCTATTTCGCGGCCCGACGGCTGGAAATCAAGCAGACTCGATCAGTCAGGCTACTGGAGTCGCTTCAACCGGCATGTGAGACCCGGCTGTGCGGGGTTCCCGCCTGCCTGCTCGGGCCTCCTCCATCTTCCGCCGGGGCGGGGCTCAGTCGAGGACGAGGGCCGTGTAGGGGCCCACCGTGAGCCGCTCGAAGCGGCGTCCCTCCCGGCGGAATCGCTCCTCCCACGGCTCGGACACGCGGAAGGGTGTCCCCGGGATGTAGGGGAGGAAGATCAACGCCGTCTTCCGGGACGAGGCGAGCCGCTGCCGGTACGGGCCATAACGCTCCGTTCCATAGGACGGCGGCACCGGGAGCCGCTCCTCCCACAAAAAGGTAAGCCGGTAGGCGACCCAGTAATCTCCGGTCGCAGCCTCCACGCCCCGCTGCTGGAGCGCCGCGAGCAGGGCCCGCTCGTCCGCTCCGCTCCCATAGGACGTGACGTGCGGCAGGCCGCCCTCCAGCCAGCCGCCATAACCTCGCCACCCCGCCACCCCGAAGTGCGCCACCACCAGCAGCAGCAGGGCCATGGCGGGCTTCGTCCGCCCCTGGCGCACGAGCCTGTCGAGCGCCGGAGCCGCCACCAGCGGAAAGCCGAGCAGCACGGGGACGAGGTAGCGCGCGCTCATCATGTCCATGGCCCGGTTGGTGAAGACGAAGCCGATGAGCGAGACCCCCATCCAGCCCGCGCCACACCACGCGAGCCGCCGGCTCGTCCTGTCCGCCACCGGGAGCAGGGCGATGATGCCGCCCGCGAGCACGAGCAACAGGAAGGCACCGAGCCCCAGCACCACCAACACGAACGCGAGTCCCGAGGGCCGCAGCTCCGGGCGATCGAACCCGGTGGCCGAGGCGAACAGCTTCGCCCCGGTGACGTAGGGCAGGCACTGCTCCCAGAAGAGGGGCCAGACCCGCTTCAGGTTGGAGGTGGAGATTTCACTGAGCTGGGGCGGCTTCATGGCGGCGAGCAGGCGGGGAATGCTGCCCACCGCGTAGCCGGCCAGCACGGCGCCCAGGGCGAGCCACCGTGGCCGGGCCGCTCCCCACGTCCACCACAGCAGGTACAGCACCAGTCCCGGGAGCAGCTGGAGGGCGAAGAGGTCCGAGTAGTAGCCGAGCCCCACCGCCAGGCCCGCCAGCCCGGCGAGCAGCACGTGCCTCCAGGTGCGGGTGGCTCCCGCGGCCCGCTCGCCGAGGTAGAGCGCCAGGAACACCAGGGTGAAGGACCAGATCCGGAAGGCGCTGTAGGTGAGGTAGTTGAGTGGCTCGGGGCACACCGCGACGCAGCCCGCGCCGAGCGCCGCCAGCGAGAGGGGCAGCACTCGTCTCAGCACCCCGAACAGAGCGAGCACCAGCACCACGTGCCCGAGCACCGACGACAGGGCCAGGGCCAGCGGGGGACGCACGGGCAGCAGCGTCTCGACGAGCAACGTGGCCAGCGGCGCGGTGATGCCCTGGTAGTCCGTGCCCCACAGCAGCAGGGAGGACTCGCCGCGCGCCAGATGCCAGGCCTGCAGGCCGACGACGGTGATGTCCGAGTCGAGCGCCTCGGCGTTGAGGAACACCGGGAGGCGGAACAGCAGCGTGGCCACTGCCAGCGGCGCGCCGATGACGAGCACCCGCCGCGCGCCGGGCCCCGTGGAGCCTTCGGGGCCCGGTGCCGTCACGGCGCGGTCCGCTGTTCCTGGGACGGAGGAGGCGTCCATGCCGCGATGGCCGAGCAGAGGGTGGCGATGATGAAGTAGTAGTAGTTGGCGAACGCCTGTTTGCTGAACGCGAAGAAGACCGTGAAGGTCATGGCCATCGCGGCGGCGAAGCCCGCGGGCGTCCGGGAAGCGCGCCAGAGCGAGAGCCCGAGGGCGGGCAGCACCACCGCGAAGCCGAGCCACGAGGCCGGCTGCTGGCCCGTCCGGGCGGCCCACCAGGACAGGTAGCTGAGCGCGTCCATTCGGAAGGGCTGGCGCATCTGGAAGCCCATCAGGTCATTGTAGAGGGCCACCGGATCCAGCACGGCGAAGGGCAGTGTCACCACCGCCGCGACCACCGCGGCCTTCACCAGGGTGCGGATCGTCTCGCGCCACGGCTGGGGGCCCGGGTACAGCAGGAGGACCAGCGGGGCGGCGAGCAGCATGTAGTGCTTCACGGCGAAGAGCAGGCCCAGCGCCACCGGCAGCAGCTTGGGGGCCCGGCACGCGCTCCAGACGGTGGCCGCCACGAGGAGGGCCACGTACGCGTCCGTCCATCCCTGCTCGAGCACGAAGAAGGTCCGCGGTGTGAACAGGAAGACCACGGCGGCGACCTGGGCCCACTGACCCGGCCGGCAGGTGCCCATCAACAGCGCGGCCAGACCCATCGCCGCCAGGTTGGCGTAGCGGTAGTCCCCGCCCAGCAGGTGCCCCACCCACGCCACCATCAGACTGAAGGGAGGGTAGGGGAAGCCCACCTGGAGCCGCCCGTTCACCACCAGCCCGGGCCCGTAGAACTCCTCGTGCCCGTAGATGTTCGGCATGGTGATGGCGAAGGGGTTGATGCCCTGGCCGAGCGCCCGGAAGGCCTCGACGTGGAACGTATAGACGTCGATGTGCGGGTTGGGCGAGTAGTGGATGATCCACGAGCCCAGCGCGACGTGCACACCCACCAGCACGGGCAGCCGCAGCCGCCCCAGCCAGGGTCTGCCACCCAGCCCCGCTCCGGCCAGCACCGCCGCTACCGCGATGCCCGTCAGGAAGGAGGTGAAGCCATTGCGGCCCGGACGCAGGTACACGCCGGGCGAGCTGGTGGCCAGGAAGATGAACTGGCCGATGAGCCCGATGCCGAGCAGCAGGATCGTCGCCCGCTCGGCCAGCTGGACGACCCGCGCGTGACGCGGATCCGGCATCACCACGGCCAGCAGCGAGGCCACCAGCGCCACCGTCAACAGGGCCATCGAGTCGGGATGGCGGGCCCCGTTGCCGAACTGGATCGCGTACCCCAACGTCACGGCCGCCACGGACAGCAGCGGCGCGAGGTGGGCCCGCTCCGCCGCCGGGGCAGCCGTTTCCAGGGGCTGGGTGCCGGACGTCACGTCACATCGCCTCGCGAGTGGCCTTGGCGGGCTCGGCATCCATCTGCAACTTGCGCCCATCCTCGGCGAGGAACCGGGGGTGGAAGAGCCCCAGCTTCATCATCCGGTACTGGGCCGCGGCCTCCAGCACCCCGAAGCCGTAGCGCACGCTCTTCATGAAGCCGATGGAGGACGACTGCTCCTCGTAACGCGTGGGGCAGCTCACCTCGCCGATGCGGAAGCCGAAGCGGATGGCCTGCACCAGCATCTGGTTGTCGAACACGAAGCCGTCATCGTTCTCCTCGAGCGGCAGGGTGAGCAGCACCTCGCGCGAGAAAGCCCGGTAGCCCGTGTGGTACTCGCTCAGCTTCTGATCGACGAGGATGTTCTCCACCGCCGTCAGGAAGCGGTTGGCCACGAACTTGTAGAGCGGCATGCCGCCCGTGAGCGCCGTGTTGCCGAGGATGCGCGAGCCCAGCGCGACGTCATAGATGCCGCTGCTGATGCACGAGGCCATCGCGGGGATGAGCTTGGGGGTGTATTGATAGTCCGGGTGGACCATCACCACGATGTCCGCGCCGCGCCGGAGCGCCTCGGTGTAGCAGGTCTTCTGGTTGCCACCGTAGCCCCGGTTCTTCGGGTGCACGACGGTGTGGATTCCCAGCGAGCGCGCGACCTCGGCCGTCCGGTCGCTGGAGCTGTCGTCGACGAGAATCACATCGTCCACGATGTCCTTGGGAATCTCCTCGTAAGTCTTCTTGACGGTGTGCTCGGCGTTGTAGCCGGGCATCACGACGCAGATCTTCTTGTTGTTGAGCATGGGTGCATCCCCCCTGGGCGCGGACGGAGGTCCTCCGGGGAGGCCCTCTCTAGCACGCTTCCAGGGGGTGGGAAGGGGGGCTACTTCTCGTCCGAGGCCTTCCCCTGCTTCGCCGTGCGCCGCGGGCGCGCCGGAGTCTCGGCGGGCGGCGGCGGCTGGGCCTGGGAGGCCGCCTGAGCGGCTCGCAGGGTCTCCACCTCGGCGCGCAGGCGGATCACCTCGGCGGAGAGCTGCGCGTACGAGTCGCGCACATGGCCGTTGAAGACGCGCTGGCGCGAGAGCGCCTCATTGATGAACACCTGGCACGTCTTGCGGAAGGCCCACTTGGCCACCAGCACCAACTGGCCCGCGCCACCCCGGTGGGTGTGCAGCGGCAGGGCGCGCGTGGCGTCCGCGTTCTCCTCCAGCGCCTGGAGGTTGAAGGAGAGCGGATCCACCCGCGGCTCCACGCCCTCGTCGGGCACGTCCGCCGGCTCCGAGGTGGGCAGGCCCCTCGTGCGCAGGCGATCCTCGATGCGCGCGAGCAGCTCGCGCGCGGGGATGTCGCGTCCCATCAGCTTCATCGGCTCTTCTCCCTGAGGATGCTTTCCATCTCTTCCCGGTAGGCGTCCACCACCCGGGGCCACGTGTACTTCGCGGCGTACGTCTTCGCCCGCCGGCTCATCGCCGCGCGCTGCTCGCCCACTTCGCGCAGGCCCGTGATGAAGGACTCCAGGTCCGTGTACGTCCGGCCCGCCTTGCTGCGCTCCACCTGGCCCACCAGCACCTCCGAGTGGCCGTTGACCAGCACCGGCGTGCCCGAGGCGAAGGCCTCCAGCGTCAGCAGCGAGAGGCTCTCGTAGCGCGAGGGCACCGTCACCGTCAGCGCCCCGGCCAGCGCGTCGTACTTGTCCTGCTCGCTGATGCGGCCCACGTGGCGCACGCCCTCGCCGCGCAGCTCCATGTGCGCCTCGCCCGCGAGCACCAGGTCCGGCGCGTCGTGGAAGCGCGCGCGCAGCTCCCGGTGGTGCGCGAGCAGCTCGGGGATGCCCTTGCCGGCCTCCAATCGCCCCACGTAGAGCAGGTACGGGTTGCGCACGCCGTACTGCTCGCGGAAGCGCTGCGGGTCCACCTTCTCCGGCACGTCCACCCCCACGCCCACCACCCGCGCGGGCGCATGGTCCGGGTAGTACCGGCCGATGAGCTCCACCTCCTCGGGCGTGTTGCACAAGAGGGCGCGCGGACGCTCGAAGACGTCCGCGTACACGCCGAAGCGGATGGGCGGCTCGTCGTGCGCCGTGGGGACGATCAGCGCCCGGTCCGCCACCATGGGCAGGCCCCACACCGTGGGCGCGTACAGGTAGGTGAAGAAGAGGAAGCCGTCGTAGTCCGCCCCGTGCGCGTCCAGGTGCTCCAGCAGGCCGGGGGCCAGCGGGCCCTGCTCGGCCACCCAGTGCTCCTCGCGCAGCCGCTCGTTGGGCTTGTCGAAGACCTGCTTGGACAGCCCGTTGAAGGGACGGATGTTCCGCACCCGCGTCACTGGGAAGCGCAGCACCTTCACCCGCTCCACGTGGGCGTCCTGCTCCTCGCCCGGCGGGAAGACGTTCTCCCAGGTGAGGTGGTTCTTCGCGCACGTGGTGAGCACCGTCAGGTCCCAGTGCGGCGCCAGTTGCTCCACCACCTGCTGCGCGTGGCGCTCGGCTCCGCCCGTCACCTCGCCGTAGCGCTGCACCACCACGCCCACCCGGGGCTTCTTCCTCGCCGGCATGGCGCGGCGCCTGGGGCGCTTGTCCTCGCCCAGGGCCTTCGCCAGGGCCTTCTGGCTCGCATCGGCGGAGAAGTCCTTCAGCCGCCGGGCCTGCCCCGCGAGCAGGCGCTCGCGCAGGGCCGGGTCCTCGCACAGGTCCACCACCAGCTCGGCGAGGAAGGCGAAGCGCTTCTGGTCGAAGGCGATGCCCGCGCCCCCGAGCGTCTCCGGCACGGCCGCCGCCGCGTAGGCCAGCACCGGCACCTCGGCGGCCATGGCCTCGATGAGCGGGACGCCGAAGCCCTCGTGCTCGCTCATGGAGACGAAGACGTCGGCCGTGCGGTACGCGGCCACCAGCTCCGCGTGGTTGAGCCTCCCGAGGAAGTGCACTCCCGACAGCTCGCGCGCCCTGTGCTGGAGCGACTTGAAGTAGCGGCTGCCCGGCTCGTAGCCGCCCACCACCAGGAGGCGCGCGTTGGGCCGTAGCCGGAGCAGCTCCGCGTGCAGCGCCAGCAGGTCCTCGAAGCGCTTGTGCGGTGCCACCCGGCTCACCGAGAGCACCACCGGGCCCGTCCCGGCCAGACGCGCCAGCAGCGCCTTGTCGGCGTTGGCCTCGGAGAAGCGCTGGGGCTCGACGAAGAGGGGGACGGTGTGGACGTTGCGGTAGCCGGCCTCGCGCAGCTCGGCGCAGTTGTAGTCCGACACGCCGAGGGCCACGTCCACGAAGGGGGCCATGGCGGCCAGCTGCGCTCGCCCCGTGAGGAGCGCCTCGGCCAGCGGGGTGCCCGTGTAGTAGCGCGCGGGGCTGATGTTGTGGAAGACGACGCCCCGGCGGCAGGGCAGGTGCAGCAGCCGGCTGCTCAGCGGCGAGGCGATGCCGTGGTGGTAGAGGACGAGGTCGTCCGGACCGGGGCGCAGGGCCGAGACGGGGTGTGCCAGGGACTCCAGGCCCGCTCCGACCTCGCCCGCGTAGAGCTCGCCGGAGTGACCCAGCCGACGCAGCAGGAGCTGCAGATGCAGCGCCGCCTGTCCGGTGGCGTCGCCCGCCACGAAGCTCGGAATCAGCTGATGGACCGCCATAGGGGAACCCTGCCTATCACAGCACCGTGCTATGAGGCGCACCGTGTCAATCGGTCCTGTCGCTTTCGATGCGAGTCTCTGGGACGAGCCCACCACGGGCATTGGTCTCTACACCCGCTGTCTGGCCGAGGGCCTGAAGGCCCGGGGCGTACGCCTGGAGCGGTGGGGCGCCCGGGTCTCGGGGGAGGACCCGAGAGGTCACCTGGGACGCACCGCCTACGTGCTGGGCCGGCTGCCTCAAGTGCTGAGGGGCTCGGAGGCGCGGCTGTACCACGCGCTGGGCAACTTCAACCTCCCGCTGGTGCGCACGCCCGGCAAGGCGTACGTCGTCACCGTTCACGACCTGATTCCCCTGCTGATGCCCGAGACGGTGTCCCGGGCCTACCGCTGGCAGTTCCGCCTGTGGCTGGCGCGGAGTGTCCGGGTGGCGGACCGCATCCTCTGTGTGAGTGCGTGCACCCGGGATGATCTGCTGGCGCGCCACCCCGAGGCCGAGGGCAAGGTGTCGGTGGTCTACAACGGGGTGGACCACGTGGACCGCCATGTGCCGGATGCCACCACCGAGGACTTCCTGCGCACGCTGTCGCTGCCGGAGCGGTACGTGCTGTACGCGGGCTCGCTGGACGTGCGGAAGAACGTGAGCCTGGTGCTGGACGCGCTCGAGCGGCTGAAGGCGCGGGGGCGGCCGGCGGCGCTGGTGATGGTGGGGCAGAGCTGGTTCGGCTCGGGGGCGGTGGAGTCGCGCGTGGCGCGCATGCGCTCGGAGGGGCATGACATCCGCTCGCTGGGGTACCAGTCCGAGGCCGTGTTCTTCGAGCTGATGCGGCGGGCGACGGTGTTCGCGTTCCCGTCGAAGTACGAGGGCTTCGGGCTGCCGCCGCTGGAGGCCATGAGGCTGGGGACGCCGGCCATCGTGTCCACCACAGGAGCGACGCCGGAGGTGTGCGGACAGGGGGCGCTGGCGGTGCGGCCGGATGACGCGGAGGGGTTGGCGGAGGCGATGGACCGGCTGCTGCGCTCGGACACCGAGCGGCGGCGCTGGGCGGAGGAGGGGAAGCGGCAGGCGGCCCTGTTCACCTGGGCGCGCTGCGCGGACGAGACGCTCGCGGCCTACGAGGAGACGCTGCGGCGGTAGAGCAGCGGCATTGGGGCCGTTATACCTCGATGAATTTGGCTCCGGTGACGTGGTCTTGCTCCAGAGCCTCTTTGATGTCCTGGGAGACGACGATCGCCACGCGCCATCCCCAGGTCCGGAAGATGCGGGCGCCTTCGGTCTTCGTCGGGTCGATGCGCATGTCGTAGACAGCCCGGTAGGTTCCGACCTTCTTGGGCTCTCCGTCCTCGGGTTTCCAGTACATCACCGCCCGACAGCGAGCGTCGTCGATGCACCGCACCACCCGGGTGACATTGAGGATGAACCAGGGCTCTGGGTGTGAGGCGATCTTCGTCGGCAGGAATTGCACGTCCTGTATTCCCAATCGCTCAAAAAGCTGCACGACTCGAGCGGGAACGACGGGAATCCCCACTGGCGAGATGTTGAAATCAACCGGAGTGCCGGAAGGTTGAGCGATTCGGAACGAGAGGGGCTCCGCCGCGTCGAGACGCTGCCCTCTGCAATATCGCCCGGGGTCGGCGAGCCTCGCGCCGTGTTCATCGAACGGGCCTTGCAGCACCCAGCCGTCGCTGCCGTCAGGGGCGTATAGATCCTCGGCGAGTTCGAAATAGGTGAGGGGAAAGGTGTCGCGAAGATTCATGGCCGCGCCTTTTTGAGCAACATCTTGTTCAGTTCGGTGCCAGGGGTGCAGAGTTCATCGGCAATCTTTGTGAGTTCATTCGTAAATGCCCGCTTGCATTCATCCAAGCTCGTACACTCAATCAATACGGTCCTGAGTCGCCGAAAAACTTCCCGATGGTACTGCTCGGAGTGCGGTCCCTCGTGACCTTGGATGTGGACGAGGTTCGCGGAGTCATTGAGGCTCATTCCCACCTGGGTGAAGAGAGCCTCGAACCGTGGGGTCCACGGACCACCCCGCGCGGAAGACTTCCGGTTGCCGACAGTGGCGAGGTGGTGCCACTCGCCGTTCTTGCTCGAACCGTCATCACAAATGCTCTCGGCCCGGGTGGCGGCTGCCGCGTTGCCGAGCGTCGCTCCCGCGATGACGACACTGCCATCCGCAACGACCTGCACGGTCGTCGCTTCGGTCATCAGGAGATCATCCATCGCAGCCGCACCGGCCGGGGCCCATTGTTTGCCTCGCGGGCCGCCGGGTGGAACGCCCGGTAGCGCCTTGCCCACTCCGTAACTCGCCACCATCACCAGGAGCCTCAGCCCGGTTCCTCCCAGGGCCTTCCCGAATCGCTCCGCTGTCTTCTCCAACTCCGCCACCGTCCGGGCCTGCTCGGCCTCCTTGTACAGCCGCATGACGGTCACGGCCACGTTGCGGAGCTCGGCCACGGTGAAACTCATCATGAGCACGAGGGTCAGCCTCGCGGCGAACGCCTTGGAGAAGAGGGGCTCGGGCGCCAGCCACGCGGCCATGTAGAGGGCCGTGGAGAGGACCACGCCAGAAACGAAGAGCGGATCGTTGAACAGCTCATGCGCGGCATTCCGGAAGCCACCGCCCATGAACCGTGTCGAAAGGCGGAGGGCCATCACCTGGCGGCTGTTTTCGAGCGCTTCCGGCAGGTGCAGGGTCGGCGAGCCGTACTTCGCGAGGTATTCCTCGCGGAGCTGTTTCTCCCAAGTGACAGACGTGCAATCCGAGGCACATGGCACCATGCCCGCGGTGGCGAGCAGGGGCCCTCGTGGTTCGGGGGTGGTCAGCGACTGGTGCTGGAGGGCCAGGATGGAGCGCGCCTCATCAACGGTGAAGTCCCGCGACAGGAGGGGGGCGTGCTCGAACGAGAGTTTCAACCGTCCTCCTGCCAGTGCGCTCACGTTGACGGACACGTCCCGTTCAGGCCCACCGAGGGCGGTCCGTACCGGGGCAAACGTGAGGAGGAGCGCAGCGGCAAATATCCTCAGGGGCATGGTCCCGGAATCTACCTCATGGGTAGAGGCCGTCCCGCCGCGTCAGCCCGTCATCCGCCCCACCATCAGGCCGAGCAGGAAGGCCGTCGCGCCCAGGGCTCCCACCATCCACAGGGGGAAACCCTGGGCCTCGGTTTCGGGAGCAGGGGACGACGCACGCTGCGCGGCGGACTCCTCCGGGATGAGCACCCGCACCTTGATGCCGCCCGCAGTGAGCGCCTCCGCCAGGTCATCGATGCAGCGCTCGTAGTCCTCCTCGGCGAGGTCGAGCGCCGTGCCGTGGTGCGCCTCGTATCGCCTCGCCACGGACTCGTGGCCGCGCAAGTGCGCCTCCTTCTTGGCCACGTCCACCCAGCCGCAGACGATCGTCGGCGCCGTGCCGCGTCTCGGAATGAGCGAGATGGACTGCCGCGCCAGCTTCCCTCCCGCCGTGCTGGGTCCCTCCGGCTCGTCAATGCGGAGCACCCGGTGCGGCGTGCGGCCGTAGATCTTCTTGGCGAACCGGTCCCTCAGCCTGTCCGCGAACAGCGCCGCATGCGTCGCGAACATCGTCCGGTTCGACTCGCCCGCTGATGGCTCGGGCTCCGGCTCCGCGTCCGGCTCTACCACGGGCGCCATGCGCGTCTCGTCCGCTCGCCTTTGCCGCGGGGGAGTGCGCTCGTCCTCTTCCCGTGGGGCGACGCGTGTCTCGTCGGACCTTCCCGGGTTGCCTCGTCCCCTGTGACCGTTCGCCATGCCGGCTCCTCACCTCGGAGGATACCCGCTCGGCGGGACGGACGCTCAGGCGCGGAAGATCCGCTGCATCAGCCCGGGGCGGGGCGCCTCGGTGAGGCCCGACATCACCCTCCCCACCAGCCAGAACTCGCCCTGGATGATGTTTCCGGGCTCCAGCGGGGCCGCCAGCTCCCGGGGCGAGGCGAGCACGTCGTAGCTCCCTCCCAGCGTCCGCACGATGGCGTGCTGGAACGTCTCCCCGGTGGCGAGGTTCTCCCGCAGCCCCGCCTCCAGTACCCGGCCCGTGAGGAAGGCCTCGGCCGCCTCGGGCCGCTCCTGTCCTTCCGGTGAGAACAGGCCCGCCGGGATGAGGGACTCGGTGGCGAACTTCACCTCCTCGTCCGCTTGCG
Source organism: Archangium sp. (assembly GCA_035645295.1). Lineage (GTDB taxonomy): Bacteria > Myxococcota > Myxococcia > Myxococcales > Myxococcaceae > Archangium. The sequence continues at coordinate 13,457 of DASQMW010000260.1, read as the reverse complement.
CGCTGGTGAAGGCCGCCTCGTCCGCCCAGACCTCCAGGCCGTGGGCGAAGGCGCACACGCCCAGTTCGAGCATGGCTCCCTCGCTCACCCGCTCGCGCGTGAGCAGGAGATCCTCGAGCTGCGTGGCCAGCGGGTAGAAGAGTTCTCCCTTCGCATCCACGATCTCCACGAGCAGCGGGTCGCAGAAGCGGCAATCCGGATCGCTGGCGAACCGCGTCGCGCGCGCATGGAGCCGGGAGCGGGCGCGGAAGCCCGGGGTGGCGCACTCCACCCCGTCCTCGGACAGGACGAAGCTGACGCTGGCGCCACTCGCATCCGACCAGACGCGCAGCTCGTGGCCTCCCACCTTCCCGGCGGGCTCGCTGCGCTCCAGGAGCAACGACATGCGGCGCCCGAAGTCTTGCGGATCCCTCGCGGTGATGCCGATGCACGACATGTTGCTGGCCATGCCGGCCAGCCTACCACCGCCCCTTTCCGCGTCTCAGCCCGGCGTGGGGGAGGGGGCCTCGTCCAGCGTGGCCCTCGGGCGCAGGGAGAGCGCCAGGGCCATGGCCACCAGACACACGCCGCCCACCGTCATGATGACCTGGCCGTGGGTGAAGCCGGCGTGCTCGACGAGCGCCGCCATGCCCATGGGGATGAAGGCCGCGACAAAGGCGCCCACGTGGAAGACGAGCCCCACGCACTTGCCGCGGATGCTCGCCGGGAAGAGCGAGGTGAGCAGCAGCGGGGCGATGCCCGGAGGGGCCGCGCCGAAGAAGCCGCCCGCGAAGGCGCCCAGCCACATCCACCCGGGTACCCACCCCACGTAGAGCGGCAGGAAGGGCAGCATGCTGAACGCGGCGATGGCCACCGCCTTCGCCACGCCCAGCCGCGAGGCCAGGGCTCCGCATACCGCCGTCCCCAGCAGCATGCCCACGTTGACGAGCGTCACCAGCACCGACACGCCCTGCGTCGTCATCCCCAGCTCCGTCTTCAGCAGCACCGGGTACAGGCTGGTGAGCCCGTAGTAGCCGCCGAAGTTGCACGCCATCACCAGCGAGCCCCACGCCAGCCGCGTCAGCAGCACCGGATCCATGAGCCCCTGCGAGGATCGGGCCCGCCGCTCCGCCAGGGCCTTCTCGCGATCGAAGCTTTCCGGCACCCCGTAGCGGATGGGCAGCACCAGCAGCGCTGGCACCGCGGCGATGACGAAGAGCGCCCGCCAGCCCCACAGCGGCACCACGATGCCGGATACCACCGCGGCCAGCAGGTAGCCCACGGCCCAGCCTCCGTGGAGGATGCCCGAGGCGATGCCGCGGCTGCGCTCGGGCCAGTTCTCCATGGCCAGCGTGGCGCCGCTCGTCCACTCGGCGCCCATGCCGAAGCCGAAGAGCGTCCGCAGCACCAGCACCCAGGTGATGGAGGGCGCCAGTGCCACCGCCCCGTCGCACAGCGCCAGCCAGAGAATGGAGAGCATCAGCGGCAGCTTGCGGCCCCACCGGTCCGCCACCGCTCCGGCGGCCACTCCTCCTACCAGCCGCACCAGCAGCGTGAGCGTGATGGAGCCCGCCAGCACCGTCACGCCGACGCCGAACTCCTTCGCCATCTCCGGCATCACCAGCAGGTAGATGGTGAAGTCGAAGGCATCCAACACCCAGCCCACCCACGCGGCCAGGAAGGTCCTCCACTGGTCCCTTCCAGGCTCCTTCCACCAGGGCAGCGCCCGCGCCCCTGAGTCCGGAAGTGCCGCCTCGCCGCGGTCGCCCGCGTGTCCCTGGGTGTCCCCCTCTCCAGTGTGCATGTCCACGAGGATACCGGAGCCTCGGGGGATGCGCTCGCCGGTGAACGTCTCCGGCCCGGTCCTCCTTGCGCGGGTGGGAGTTCGTGGCCAACCCGTTGCCTCGAATACCGCCCAGGAGGCCGTCGTGCGCTTCCGCACACTTCTCATCGTGGCCGTCCTACTCGCTGGCCTGCCCGCGCTGGCCCAGCCTTCCCTCCAGGTATCGCCCACGTTGGAGACGGCGCAGGTGATCGGCTCCGGAACGGTGGTGCAGGGCGCGGCCTTGTGGGTCCACCCGTCGGATCCCGCCAACAGCCTGCTCCTGGTCGCGGACAATCAGGTGGGGCTGCTGCTCTACCGGACCGACGGCACCCTGCTGGCGGCGCAGTCCTCCGAGGGCGTGGCCTCGGGTGTGGACGTGCAGGAGCGCGTCCAGGTGACGGGCATCTCCCAGACGCTGGTGATGGTGGCCAATCCGAGCCTCCAGGCGCTCGTGGCCTACATCATCGATCCCACGACGCTCGGCATCCGCGGAGCGGGGCTGTCCCCCATCACCACGCCGGGCTTCGTGCCCAACAGCGTGGCCCTGTACGTGAGCCCCACCTCCGGGCGGTTCTTCGCCTTCGCCGGGAGCGCCACGGGCGTCGTCGCGCAGTTCGAAATCACCGGCCAGGTGGGGGATGGGGGCGTCCAGGCCACCCCGGTGCGCACCTTCGACGTGGGGGACTCCGTGGTGGGCCTGGCCGTGGACGATGCCCAGCGCACGCTCTACGTCGTCGAGCAGGGCTCCGGCATCTGGCAGTACGGCGCCGAGCCCGACCGCGGGGACGCCCGGACCCTGGTGGATGACGTCACCGGAGGGGGGCTCAGCGCACCCCTGGGCGGTGTGGCCCTCTACACGGCGTCCGGCATCCGGGGCTATCTGCTGGCGGTGAGTGGGGGCGAGAGCGCGGTGCGCATCTACGAGCGGGATCCTTCCGCTCATACGTTCCGGGGCAGCTTCACCGTCGCCCAGGACGGTGGAATCGACGCGGTGGATCGTCCTCGCCACGTGGTGGTGACCAACCAGTCCCTGGGGACGCGCTTCCCCCTGGGAATGGTGGCCGTGCATGACGGCACCAACGCCACGGGCGGCAACGAGAACTTCAAGCTCATCCCGTGGCAGACGATCGCCACCGGGTTCGCGACGCCGCTCGTCGTGGACACGGGGAACACCAACACCCCCACGGATGGTGGGACGCCGGACGCCGGGACGGATGGCGGGGGCGGGGGGCCGTCTTCCGGCAGACCGCCGACAGGCCCTGGCGGCGGTCTGCCGCCGGGCGACAACGAGAATGGCCCCAATTGCTATTGCTCCTCGGTGTCCGTGCCGGGCTCGGTGCTGTTCGTGCTGGCGGGCGTGCTGCTGCTCTCGCGTCGGCGCCCCAGGGCCTGATGCGGGTTGCCTGCGGGGGGCGGCTGGGCTCAACTCGCCCCCCGCATGTATTCCTCCCGACTCCTTTTCGCGCTGGTGGCCCTCGTGGCCGCCGGTTGCGCCAGCGCTCCGCGTCCCGCGGAGTCCTCCCCGGCATCCTCTCCTTCCTCCCAGGCCCTCCAGGCCCCCGCCGAGCCCGTGCGGCTCACCCTGGTGGCCACCAATGACTTCCACGGCTGGCTGATGCCCCACAAGACCTCGCTCCCCAATGGGCTCGAGGTGGAGCAGGGCGGAGCGGCTGCCTTCGCGGGCTACCTGGCCCGGCTGCGCGCGGACAACCCGGGTGGCGTGCTGCTGCTCGACGCCGGAGACCTCTTCCAGGGCACGCTCGCCTCCAACCTCACCGAGGGCGCCCCGGTCATCGACCTCTACAACCAGCTGGGCTACGCCGCCGCAGCGCTCGGCAACCACGAGTTCGATTACGGGCCGGTAGGGCCCCGCGCGGTGCCCGGGCCGGGCGAGGACGCCTTCGGCGCGCTCACCGCACGCATCCGCCAGGCGCGCTTCCCGCTGCTCACCGTCAACGTGCGCGACGCCGCCTCCGGACAGCCCCCCGCGTGGCTCGGCAATGACGGCACGCTGCTGGTGACGCTCAAGGGCGTGAAGGTCGGCGTCGTGGGCCTCACCACCCCGTCCACCGCGCACATCTCCAATCCCGCCCACGTCTCCTCCTTGCGCTTCGAGGACATGGTGCCCACCACTCTGGAGGCCGTCCGGCGCCTGCGCGCCCAGGGCGCCGAGGTGGTCGTGGGCCTGGCCCACGCCGGAGGCAAGTGCGCGGACCTTTCCAACCCGCGCGACAACTCGAGCTGTGATCGCAAGGATGATGAAATCCTGGACTTCGTCGAGGCGCTGCCACCGGGCACCGTGGACGCCGTCTTCGCCGGGCACACCCACCAGGCCATGGGCCACTTCTTCGGGGACGTGCCCGTCCTGGCCACCTCCGGCCTGGGCCGCTCCTTCAGCCTGGTGGAACTCTTCGTGGACCCGGTCAGCCGCAAGGTGCTGCCCGCCAGCACCCGCCTCCAGGCCGCCGTGCCCGTGTGCGCCCGGGTGGAGGAGACGAGTGGAACGTGTGATCCGCGCAAGCTGAGGGACGCGGCCGCCTCGGCCCGATTCGTGCCCGCCACCTTCCTCGGACAGCCCGTGGTGCCGGATGCCACCGTCGAGACGCTGGTGGGCTCGGCGCTCGCGCACGTGGACGAGGTGCAGCGCCGGCCGATCGGCGTCACCGTTCCCGAGCAGCTGTGGCGCAACTACGAGGACGAGAGCGCGCTCGGGGACGTGCTGACGGACGAGCTCCGGGAGATGGAGGGCGCGGACTTCGCCCTGGTGAACCCGGGAGGGTTGCGTGCGGAGCTGGCGGCCGGCACCCCCACCTATGGGGACATCTACAGGGTGCTACCGTTCGATAATACCGTGGCCGTCGTCACCCTCACCGGGGCGGAGCTGCGGCGCCTGCTGGAGCTGGCCTATGGCGGGGGCGCCTCCGTCTTCCAGGTGTCCGGCCTGAAGGTGACGCTCGCCAGTTGCCCGGCGAAGGACCGGCTGCGGGACGTGACGCTCGCGGACGGCCGGCCGCTGAAGCCCGATGCCCTCTACCGCGGGGTGATGCCGGACTTCCTCGCCCGGGGCGCCGAGGGGTTCTCCGCCGTGCTGGGCTCGCTGCCCGCCGGCCGCATCGACCTGGGCACGTCCCGCGAGCAGAACCTGCGCGAGGCGCTGATCGCCCGCTGGGGCGCCCGGAAGACCCCCCTCGTGGCGCCCGCCCTGGGGCGGATCCGCTACGTGGAGGATGGGGCCCAGTGCCCGCAGCGCGAGGCCCGTTCCCGGCGCAAGCGCTGATCCCCCGCTCCCCCTTTCCCGGGGAGTGCTGGCAAGTGGCTGAGATCGCTGCGGATCGCATCCCGGGCCGAAAAATCGGCTCCCGATCAGTTTTCAACGCCCGATTTCCTCCTTACTCTAGGGGCCGGAACGTCGTGTCCGCCCCTCGGGGACTCTCCTCGTGGGGGCCTGGGCGGGCCGTGCCGGCAGTTCGGGAGGGTATTGAAATGCTTTACAAGGTCACCCCGATGATGCCTCCGCAGGCGCCGGAGAAATCCAAGCCGCGTGAGCCGGGGCAGCCGCGCAAGCGGCGCAAGTCGGCCGTCTATGACGCCGAGGGGCACGAGGTTCTCATTTCGCTGATGTGCCTCAAGTGCCGCACGCTCAAGCCGCTGGCGCAGTTCGGCCTGCGGAAGATGGCGGACGGGGCCATCCGCAACCAGCCCTGGTGCCGCGGGTGCCGCTCGGGCGCGGGGACCCGCAAGCCCAAGGAGCAGCAGGCCGAGGTCGAGGCCGCTCCCCAGAACGTGATCGCGCCCGCTCCCGTCGCGGCGGGCCCGAACCTGCAGGTCATCTACCCTCCCTCCTCCTCCGAGGAGTGAGCGTCCGCGGGCCGCGTGCCCGCCAGAGATGACATGACGGAGGACCTTCCGCGCCACCCGGTCGATCCGGCCGTGGTGGAGGACGGTCCGGGGCGGCTCCTCCATCAGGATGACCGGTGGACCTTGCGCGTGCGCCAGGTCATCTCCCGGGCATTCGAGTGCCTCCCCGAAGCATTCTAGAGCGAGTAGCTTGGGAGCGTGTCCACCGCCGATCCGCTTCTCGAGAATGCTCCTTCACGCCGCCGGGCGTTGGCCGAAGCGGCGTTCGTGCTCGTCACCGTGTTCGTCCCGGGCACCCTCGCCCTGCTCGACATGGCGCCACGCCTCGCGATCACCTGCCTCCTGGCCGCCTGGGGGCTCCTGCTCCTGCGTCCCTGGGCGGAGTGGCGTTCGGGCCAGCGGAGCCGCGCCGTGGGTTGTGTCCTGCTCTTCGCACTGGCGCTTGGTGCGTCCATGGCGAGTGGCTGGTTCGGAGGAGAGGGGGTCGTCGCGCCTCCCCGGCTCGGAGTGCGGCACACGAGCGTCTCCGTGCAGGGGGACGGGCAGGCGGAGCGGAAGGTGGTCGAGCTCACCCGCGTGGTGCCGGGAGCGCCAGCGGACGGGCGCCTGGAGGTGGGAGACCGCATCCTCGCGGTGGATGGGCAGCCGCTGTCCGCTTCGGACCCCGAGGCGGAGTTCCAGGAGCGCATCCGGACGGCGGGGGGCGGGAAGAGCACCGAGATGCGCTTCACCCTCGAGCGCAAGGGCGAGGCGCGCGAGGTGGCGGTTCCCGTCGGGCCCGCGCCGAATGCCAGTCCCTTCAAGAAGCCCGGGGCGATGCTGTGGCTGTGCCTCCGTGCGATCGGCGTGTGCCTCCTGGTGGGGCTGCTGCTTTGGAGAAATGGGCAGGGGCCGGCACAGCTGGGGCTCGTTCGCGAGGGGCTGGGGCGCGAGATCCTCATCGCCGCTCCTGTCGTCGTTGGCGCGTATGCCGCGAACATCGCCGTCTCCATCCCGCTCGGAGTGATTGGCATGCTCTTGAAGCTCACCGACAAGGAGATGGTCGCGCGCAAGGAGGTCGCCACCGGACTCGTGGAGATGGGCGTCAGTGTGCCGGTCTTCGCCGCGGCGATGGTGCTCGTGGCGGGTTTCGAGGAGATCACCTTCCGGGGCTTCCTCGTCCCCAGGTTGAAGGTGCTGCTGAGGAGCTGGCCCGGCGCGGTCGTGCTCTCGGCCGCGCTCTTCGGGTTGGGGCACTTCTACGAGGGGACGCTCGCCGTCGTGCAGACCGCCGTGCTCGGGGCCTACTTCGGCTTCGTCTTCATCTTCGTCCGCCGCTTCCGCCTGACCTCCGTCATGCTCGCCCACGCCGCGTTCAATACGATCAACTTCTCGTTGATGATCTGGCTCCAGCGATCAGGGGTGCTCGAGAAGCTCACCGGTCAGACGCCGCCCCCTTGAGGTGCTCACAGCCCCAGGGCCCCGGTTGGCGGGGCGCTCAAGGGCGCGTCTGGCTCGCGAATTCGCGCAGGACGCGGAGCATGCTCGCACTCCCCTGTCCCGCGGCGTAGAGCGTGGGGGCATCCGAGCGCCGGTTGGATTCGATGAACCCGGTGGCCGCGTGCGTCGCCGCGGCCGTGGCGATCACGAAGATGTCCGCGGTCGCCGCATGCTGCTTCAAGGACGCGGAACCTCCGGCCTTGTCGCTGAAGCTCGTGACGCGAGCCTTCGGAGCAAGGGACTTGATGATCTGGGCCACCCGCTCGAGGACGGCTTCCTTGAGCGAGTACAGAGCGATCCGTTTCCCGTCGAGTACCGCGGCCCATTTCCCGCCAGTCCCCGGGTCCTCCCGGGACTCGTCGAGCCCCCGCTCGAGATCCGCTGGCATGCTGAGCCGGATCTCCTTCGCCAGCTCCCGCAGCAGCAGGAGTTGGTCCCTACTCGTGCGGCGCTCGTGCTGTCGCAGGTAGGTCGCGACGTCGTAGAAGAACCCCTCTCGCGTTTCCGGCTCGGCGGCCGGTTGAGCGACCAGCATGTCCAGGGTGTCGAGCGCCCAATCTCCCAGGGAAGCCGCGTTCACCCGCGTCCACGTCTCCCGCAGGGAAACGAGCGCGGAGCGGTACTCGGCGGGTGACAGGCCGGTCCGGATCAGCGCCTCGGTCACCTCCGTGAGCGCCTGCAACTGCTCCACGCGGGCTTGATCGTCCAGCGCGATGACGGTGGCCAGTTGCTCCAGCACGGGCTTGAGCACGCGCTCGGGGCTCCCGGGGGGCAGGAGGAAGGAGAGGAGGTGCGGAAGGCTGGTGCGGAGGACATTCTCGCCCCAGGTGGGGCGGGCCGAGCCGAGCTCCTTCACGATGGCTTCCACGCGTTCTGGCGCGGCGACCCATTCGGACCGGCGCCACTCGCGCATGCCACGCTCGATCACCTCGAGCGCGCTGGGCCAGGGCTCCGGCTGCCGCAGGCGCTCGAGCCAGCTTCCGGGATCCACGGGAATGGTGACGGGGGAAGCCGAGACCGCCGCGGAGGCGGCCGCGGGTTGCGTGGCGAGCTCGAGCAGCCGTTCATGGTGGGTGCGCAGGGGCGCCCGGCTCAGGAGCGCCGCACGCTCCTCGGGAGAGGCCGCTTCCACCGCCGCGAGCGCCTGCCGGGCCGCCTCGAGCGTGTCCATCTCGCGCGCGCAGCGCAGCAGGAGCGCGAGCCGCTCCACGCCGCCGGGGGACGTCAATGCTTCGTGGAAGGCGCGGTCCACGTCTCCTTCCTCGAAGGCCTTCCGGGCCGAATGCAGGTCCGTGGCCGGAGCCGGGCTGCGAGGGGTGGGGACGAGCGCCGCCAACGCCTCGAGGTAGGGACGATCCGGCGCGCTCGTGGGAAGTGCCGCCAGCAGCTCGTCGCGCAACTCGGGCCGTGCGGGTTGGGCCACCGCCGCCAGCATCATGAAGCAGCGGGTGACCTCGGGCGCATCCATCCCGCGGCGCGTCCGGAACAACCCGGGATAGGCCCGCCAGATCGTCCCGAAGCACTCGACCGCGCCCGCCGCGTCACCCGCCTCCTCGAAGGCCCGCAGCTTCCGGGCGTAGAGCGCCCGGATCAGCGCCTGGGTCACCCGCCGCGGCCGGGTGAGCGTCAGAAGGGTGTCGAAGAGCCTGGGCTGGAGGATTTTCTCCCAGGCCACGAGGCTCTCCGCGCGCAGCACCTCGAGGAAGAGCTGGTTCTGGGCGGAGAGCCGTCCGTGCCGCCGGAGCTCCTGGATATGGGCGGCGGCGGCGGCGCCATCCCGTATCCTGAGGGCGTGCTCGAAGTCGCCGAGGATGCGGCCCGTGGGCCGGGGAACGGCCGCCAGGCGCGAGGGCCGCTCCTTGCGCAGCGCTCGCATGCGCAGCAGCTTCTTCCGGACCGCTTTCCTGAAGAACTCATGGGGCGGGACCCGCAGGCGGTAGGCCCGCCCCGGTGCGGCCCGCATCACCGCCTCATCCACCGGGTCCTCTTCCTCCAGCCGGGACCAGGCGAGCCATGGCCCCGCGTAGGATGGGCCGACGAAGGCCATCAACTGCTCGCGCAAGGCCCGGGCCCCACGGTCCGTCGCCGAGAGCGCATACCACTCCACGCTCCCGTTCTCGCGCACGCGAGGCAGGCACAGGGGGTCCACCCCGGTGTGGAGATCCTCGAGCCAGGGTCTGAGGTTCTCCAGGACGTTGGGCGTGAGCTTCCTCTCCTGGATGTCCTTCCAACCGAGCTTATTTCCGGGGCCGAAGAAGCGCTCCGGGAAGTCCGGTGGCAACCATGAACCCGTCGGCGTGCTCATAGCTCTCCCCCGTACTCGGCCTGGAAGTCGACTCGGAGCCTGGCCACCTGGGCGGGATCCCGCTGCAGGGTCACCAGCTCCGTCTGGATCTCGATCCCGCTGTGGGTGAAGTTCATCGAGCCGATGAGCCCGAAGTCATCCCCGACCAGCCCCTTGGTGTGGAGGACGTCGCGCTTGTAGAGGGTGAGCGCTTCCGGGGGGAGCCGCCCCACCACCCACTCCTGCAGCGTCTTGCAGAAGCGCAGGCTCTCCGGCTCGGGCCTCGTGGCCAGGACCAGCCGTGTTCCGCGAACGAGCAGCCGGCGCAGGACCTCGCTCAGCCGCAGGGAGGTGGGAGGCAGATCCGGATCCAGACTGCGGAAGGCCGCCGTCCGGTTGTCGAGCACCTCGATGTCCCGCACCCACGGGGACACCAGCCACAAGCACCGGCTGGGATGGAGGAGCTCGCGCACGAAGAGTCCCTGGAGCAGCTCCCGGATCTCGTTCCGGGAGGCGGAGGAACTGCGGAGGATCTGCCGCGTGGAGACCGGGTTCATTGCACTGCCTCCGGCAGGTCGAGGAGCACCACCAGTCGCCCCTGCTCCCGGGAGGTGCCACGGACGCGGGGGTGGACGAGCAGCGCGTACGCGTCGAGCGGCTCGACGAGGACGGACAGCAGCGCTTCGCGGAGCCGCTCGGGCTCGGTGGCGGGCCCGGAGAGGCGCGCCGAGCCGTGCCGGACGAGCCGGCTGGTGAGCGTCTCCTGCCAGTTCGGCTCCTCCAGCCGCACCTCGACATCCTCGCGGGGGAGCAGCACCAGGGCGAGCCGGCGATCGGTGGGCGGCAGGGCGCAATACGGGTTGGAGATCTTCATGCTCTCGGCGCGGACCCCCGAGCCGCGAGGCCACAGAAGGCCGAGGAGCGCGGAGAAGCGCCAGGCGCGCCGGTCGCCGGGAAGCGCATCGGGGTGATTCAGGGCGGCATCCAGCGAGTCGTTGTCGCTCTCGAGCATGGCGATCAACCGGGGATCGAGCTCGATTCCCAGCCGCGCCTCCTGGGCATCCCAGTGGGCGAGGATCCGTGCGAGCAGTGCGTCCGTTTCTCGCGAGCTTCCCGGGCGCAACAGCCGGGCGAAGAGCGCCGCCACCACCGGCTGGGTGACCACGAAGCCCCGCTCCGCGAGCAGGCGGCGCAGGGCATGCGAGAGCTGGACCCACTCGTGGTGGCTGCCTGGCGCGCGCACCGCCTCCACCGCCTGGGCCAGCTCTTCGTCCCGCGCCATGCCGGTGCCGGTGATACGTGCCAGCAGGGCCCGGAGCTGGAGGTCGATCTCCTCGAAGTCCGACGGCGCGAGGACGGACTCGAGCAGCTCGAAGAAGCGCCGGGGATCCTCGCCATAGCGGGCCAGGAAGTCCTCGAGCACCGCGGCCCCGCCCAGGGCGGACTCGGTCAACCACAGCCGCGTCTCGTCTCCCGGCCCGCCGGCGTCCAGCTCGAGCAGGAGATCTCCCGCGTCGATCTGCGCACAGAGCATCTGGATGGTCTCCAGACAGGCCGTGCCCAGCGTGGCCCGCATCCGCCGCCGCAACCAGGGCTCCCAGGAGTTGTCCGGCGGGGCCCACAGCACCTGTGCCGCCTCGTCCAGGGTCGCCAGCACCGAGGGGCCATCCAGCAGATCCACGAGCGCCTGGTGGCGGCGGGTGCGCACGAGGTGGTGAGCGGACTCCTCGTCGCTCTCGTCCTCGTCGTCGGTGTCGTCACCGGCGGCGGACAGGGTCAGGAAGAGCGTGTCGAGCACCTTCCCGAGCAGCGCCCCCTCCTTGCCACGGAGCCGCTCCCGCGCCTGCTCGAGAGTACACCCCGTGTGCAGGGCCTCGAGTGACAGGGCCGAGAGGTAGGCGTCCGCGAGCCAGTCACGCTGGAAGCGGTTGGCGAGCCCGTCGAGCCGCTCATCCGCCTGCAGGCGGTGGCGGAAGAGGGCGGGGCGCAGGCCTCGCATCAACTCCGGATCGGCGGCGCAGCGGGCCACGAGCGAGCCGGGAAGGCGCAGGCCGATCTCCAGCGCGTCCACCTCGGCGCCAAAGCCCAGGGCGACGCGCTCCGTCCGGTCTCCCTCTACCTGCCGCTCGAGGGGCACCACCTTCTCGAACCCGCCGCCGTCCTCCAGCTTGAGCGACACGTTCATCGCCGGGGCGTAGCGGGTGATCTCCACCGGCTCCAGGAGCGAGTGGGTGTGGACCTTCAGGTCGGTGATCAGCTCCCGCCATCGCGAGCCCCGGGGCAGGTCGAGCGCCAGCCCTCCAGAAGAGGGGCGGAGGGCCGTGCGCCATAGGGGGAAGGCATTGGAGGAGGAGACGATGTCCGAGTCGGGCTCGCACGTGTTCAGCACGAGCGGCCGCACCACGGTCACCTCTCCCTCCGCGCCGTCCAGGGGGAACCGGCCGAGCTCCAGGGCGTGCTCCGGCTCGCAGAACGTCTCCAACGGGATGGCGCTGCCGTCCCTCGGGACGGGGATCCAGTTGCGCTGCATGACGCTCTGGACGCTGAACCGGTGCGAGACGCGGCCCGGTGCGAACTCGCGCAGGGCCTGATCGATGGGCATGTCCTCCTCGCGTTTGCGGAACCGGTTCTTCAGGACGATCTGCACCTCGGGGAGGTTGAGGTCGCCGAAGAGGGTGGTGGGGATGAACTCCGGCAGCGGACACTCCTTCGTGAAGGCCTCCAGCGGCTCCTCCGGGCCGGTGCCGGTGGATGCCACCTGCCATCTGCGATCGAGCCGGCGCAGCCAGGTGGGCACCACCGAGGTGAGCAGGGCCCGTGGGGGCTCCCACAGGAGCGCCTGGGTGGTGGAGTCGTCCAGGTGCAGGGCTTCCTGCAGGTAGCGCTTGAAGCCCTCGCGCTTGTCCGGTTTCTCCAGCAACTGCCGGAGGAGGTTGGCGGCGGCATCCTGCCGTAGCTGCTTCTGCTGAGACTTCGTCGGGGCGGTGAGATCCGACCAGGGATCGATCCGGCGGTCCGAGTACGAGAGCCAGTCGAGCAGGACGTAGGTGGCCTGCATCTTCAGGACGTGGCGGTTTCCGACGGGGAGGTAGCGGGGGGGCAGCTCGGGCGAGAAGATCTGCTCGTAGCTCTGGTAGGCGGTCCGATCCCTCCCGAAGTCCGAGAGGACGACGACGGTCCACGGCCGCATGGCCTGGGCGCGGCCCGCGCGGCCCTTGCGCTGCAGGAAGGCAGCGGAGCTCAGAGGGGCCTTGTGCTGCACGACCGCCCCGACGCTCGGGTCGTCGAAGCCGACCTCGAGGGACGAGGTGGCCACGACGATCTCCGCCTGGCGGTCGATGCCCCGGTCGAGCGAGCTCACGCGATCCACGGGGACCTGAGCGCCGCGGGCCAGGGAGTGGCCGATCCACTCGCAGAGGGCCCACGACTGACCCTCGGCGAGGCGCGCCTCCCGCTCGGGATGCTCGTGCGCGCGCAGGGTAGCCAGCGAGCCCCAGGGTTTGCGCTTGTTGGGCTCGCCAGAGCGCTTCCAGCCCTCCGCATCGGACGTGTCGAAGAAGAGGCGGTTGTTGACGTCGAGGTTGTCGGTGAAGGCGAACACCTTGCTGCCGTAGGCCTCGCGCTGGCTCCCGGTCGGTTCGAGGACCCGCCGCAGGAGCATCACCGTCTGGATGGAGGTGGACAGCAGGCCCGCGCCGGAGACGGGATCTCCGCGGAGCGCCACCAGGTACTCCATGCCCCGGTAGTCGAACTCGTTGGAGGTGTCCGGAGTGGCCGCGACGACGTCGCCCCGCTTCACTCCGACCAGCTCGGCGAAGAAGCGCTCCGGGTCGGCGAGGGTGGCGGACAGACCCACGAAGTGGGGGCGCGCGCCCGTGAGCTTCTGCCAGCGCCGGAGCAGGAGCGCCAACTGCGCGCCGTGGATGCCGTCGTAGGTGTGGACCTCGTCGAGCAGGACGAGCCGGGGCCGCCGCTCCTCGGGGACCCCGAACCCGAAGAGCTTGTCGAAGGTGGCCATCCGCCTGTTGAGCA
>DASQMW010000259.1:0-25326 GCA_035645295.1 Archangium sp. | reverse complement strand
ATTCCGGCAATCCCCGGAAAGCACCGGGGGCCGTCCGATTCTACCGCCCGGCGGTGGGCGAGGCGGGCCCACGCAGGGTGACCTTGCGCGCGAAGGCCTGGTCCACGCGGCCGAGGAAGGAGCGGAAGGCGGCGTAGTCGTCCGCCTTCACCCGGGCGGCGGTGAGGGCCACCTCTCCGTCGCAGATGAGCTGGTTGCCCTCCTGGCGGAAGCCGAGGCGCACGCGGCCGAAGGGCGTCTCCTCCTGATGGGCGGGAGGCAGCTCGGCCACGCTGTAACCCTGGGGCAGGGTGTAGCGGAAGGTGAAGCTGTTGACCCAGGGGCCGTGCATCACCAGGTCGAAGCGGCGCTCGGCGAGTGAGGCATAGGACTGGGTGTAGGAGCGGCCGGTGCCGAAGGGGAGGAAGCGCAGCTGGCCGGGCATGGCCTCGGCGAAGCGGGGGATGGACATGCGGAAGTCCACCTGCACGTCGTCATCCAGGCGGGTGGTGTCGTTGAGCTTCACCTCCTGCACGGTGAGTCCGGGGAAGCTCTGGGCCCAGGCGCGCTCGAAGGTGGACTTGCGCGAGGACACGGCGCGGTAGGCGCGGCGGTACTCGGGCGCCATCTGCCCGCCCACGCTGGTGGCTCCGGACACGTCGGCACCGCCGTCCGGCCGCAGCCCCAGGTTCATGGTGAGGCGGGTGGCGTTGTCCTCGGCACGCGCCTCGGGCGTGGTGGAGAAGGTCGCCTTGCCACCCGGCTCCACCACCAGCACGTTGGCCACGCGGTCCCCGCTGGGCAGCTCGCGTGCGCCGTGGAACTCGGCGGTGCCGTCCAGGTACAGGTCGAAGCGCGGCACGTAGACGATGGCGTGGTTGAAGGCCGCGAGGCTCGCCGGCTCCTCGCCGATGGAGCCCAGGCTGCGCATGCGCAGCAGCACCAGGCGGCTCTCCACACCGGCCACCTTCAGCATGGAGTGGATGAGGCTCGCCTTGTCCTTGCAGTCGCCGAAGCGGCGCGACAGCACCCGGTCCACCCGGTAGGGCTTGTAGCCGTGGATGCCGAACTCGAGCGCCACGTAGCGCGTGTTCGTCACCACGAAGCTGTAGATGGCGCGCACCACGGCCTGCTCGTCCTTGCGGTCCACGCCCTGCAGCACGGTGTCCACCGTGCGGCGCAGCTCCTCGTTGGGGGTGAGCTGGTCGCGCACGAGGCCCCACCAGTAGCGGCCCACCTCGTCCCAGGTGCGGTAGGTGGACACGTGGAGGTTGGCGGCCACCTCGGCCCAACCGGGCATGCCGGGCTCCGGCACCACCTTGGACACGTGCTTCGCGCTCCAGCGGTAGAGGACACTGCCGCCCTCCACGTCCTCGCGCGCGTGTGTCACGCCGGGCAGCTTCTTCTCGTTCCAGTAGAGGGGCCGCTCCTTGGGCATCTCCACGAGGAACTGGTAGGCCACCTTCGGGTAGACGCCCTGCACGCTCTCCACGTCGCCCCAGTAGTCGGACAGGAGGTTGTCCTGGGCGGTGTCGTCCACGCGGTACTGCAGCTCCAGCACGTCCCCCACGGCGAGCGCGGGGAAGGAGAGCATCTTGGCGCGGGCGTCGTAGTACATGCCCGTCCAGGGCTCGTTGATGTTGCGGTCGCTCTCGCCGTAGCTGTCCACCACGGAGCCATCCGGCTTGGTGATGCGGGCGCGGAGGATTTGTACCTCCTGCCGGTCCGGCGAGTAGGTGACGGGGTGGGAGCGGAAGGCATCCACGCCGCGGGCGTTGAGCACCTTCACGGCGAACTGGTGCAGCCGGCTGGACAGGCCGCTCTTCTGCACGCGCACGTAGGTGGTGTCCACCAGGTACACGGCGTCCTCGGTGGTGTAGCCGTCGGCCTGCTTCTCCACGCTCTTGAAGTCGGTGAGGTAGCGGGCGCCGGTGCTGGCGGACTCACCCTTGAGGGTGCGCACGGCCTCCTTGAGGGAGGGGTTCTGCGGGCGCAGCGCCAGCGAGCGCTCGAAGGAGGAGAGGGCCTCCTCGCGGCGGCCGGCGGACAGCAGCGCGCGGCCCTCGCGCTCGTACACCTCGGGCTCGTCCGGGGAGAGGGCCCGGGCCTCGGCGAAGTGGGCGGTGGCCGCGTCGAGCTGGCCATTGGCGGCGCGCAGCTCCGCGAGCTTCAGGCGGGTGGCGTTGTCGAAGGGGTCCAGGGAGATCATCTGCGCGTACTCGCGCGCGGCGGCCTCCACCTGGCCCAGGTCCGCCAGCTGCATGGCGAGCTGGGCGCGGCTGTAGCGGTCGCTGAAGCGCAGCGCCAGGGCCACGCGCAGGCGGGCAATGGAGTCCTGGGGGCGGTCCAGCATGCGGGCGGCGGCGGAGGCGGAGCGCACCACGCGGGGGATGCGCGGCAGGCGCTGGAGCGTCTCCTCCACCATCATGTGGGCGCGGGCGGACTCACCGAGCGTCTCGTGGGCGCGGGCCAGGGTGAGGCGGGCGGCGGCCGAGTCCGGGGTGAGCTCCACCACGGGCTTGAGCAGCTCGATGGCGCGCTCGGGGTGGCCGCGCTCCAGCTCGTGCTCGGCGAGCGCCACGCGGGCCTGGGTGGAGGTGGGGTCGGCGCGCAGGGCGGCCTCGAGGAAGCGGCGGCGCAGGTTGAGATCCTCGCGGTGCGTCTCGGCGGCCAGGAGCTGCAGGCGCACGTCCTGGGGGGCCTCGCGGGCGGCGCGGTCGGCCTCCACGGTGGCGGTGTGCTCGCGCTCGTCGAAGGCGCGGAAGAAGTCGAGCACCGTGGCGTACTCGCCGCGCAGCTGCGCGTCGGCGGGGTTCTTGGCCACCAGCTCCTTGAGGGCGGAGGTGACGGTGGGCAGCGCCTGGGGCGCGGCCGAGGGGCCCTTGGTGAGCGCGGGAGGCGTGGAGGGGAGGGTGGGGCGCAGACGGGCGGCCGGGTCCCGGCGCAGGTAGAAGCCCAGCGGGCCGGACTCCTGGCACACCTTGATGAGGACGCGGTTGAGGCCCTTGTGCAGGCGCACGGAGACGCGCGATTGGTCCGGGCGGGGGGCGTTGTAGTGGTCGCTGCTGGAGACCTTCTCGCCATTCACCCAGAGACGGAAGGCGCCGGAGGTGCCCACGCCGAGCGCCACGCGCGTCTCGGCCGGGGCCTCGAGCCAGGTGAGGGCATAGGCCACGGCCTCGCGGTTGGGGCGCACGGCGGAGCCGAGGTCCACGTAGCCCTCGGTGGGGCTGACGGCGAGCCGGCGCCAGGAGACCTGACGGCCCTTGGCGCCCGCGTAGGTGGCGGAGAGATTGAGGTGGGCCGCCTCGGGGCCGAAGTCCGTGTCGCAGCCGGACTTGCCCTCGTTGTCGAAGCCGCCGACGACGTAGTAGTCGCCGATGAAGCCGAGGGAGGAGTCGTGGATCTCCGAGGACTTGTTGAGCCGGCCGCGCGAGCGCTCCAGGTCCATGAAGAGGTGCCAGGCGGTGGTGCGAGTCCCAGGGTCGGTGTCGCGCCGGGTGGCCACCTCGGCATACGTCTTCACGAGGGGGGTGAGATCCTCGAGATCCTCGCGCAGGGCGTGCAGCCGGATGAGCTGGGCCGCGCCGCGGGGGGAGGAGGCGAGCTTCAGGGCTTCCTCGGCCTGCTCTCGGGCGGCCGTAGCGCTGTCGGAGGCGGCCCGGGACAGCAGCGGGCAGGCGAACACGAGCAGAGCAACGAGCCAGGTGGTGCGCGAGAGCACGGCGAGCGGTGGGGTACGGGACATCCGTGTTCCTCGTCCGTCGAAAAAGGGTGCCGGGGGTGAGAGTCGGCGCGGGTGAACAACCGGTCTTCGGAGAGCCTTCCCCTGCATGCGACTTCATGGGCGGACAAGCAACTGAAATGTAGGCCGTGGAGCGAGCGGGGAGCCGCAGCGGTAGGCAGGCAACGGATTCCCTCCCCCTCTGGGAGAGGATTAGGGTGAAGGCCGCCATGCAGCCGACCACCGCCACCCCCACCGTCTCCGAGAAGCTTGCCCGCTACCTGGATGCCGAGGGGCGGCTGAAGGGCTGGCCCTCCAAGCGCTCGGACCAGCTCCAGGCCCTGCGCTACCTGGCGGACCGCCTGCCAGGGGGCGTGGAGTGGAGCGAGCGGGAGCTCAATGAGCTGCTGAAGGCCCTGCACACCTTTGGCGACTGGGCACTCCTGCGCCGCGATCTCTACGAGGTGCGGCTGCTGGATCGCTCGCTGGATGGCCGACGGTACTGGAAGCTGCCGCCGGCCTGATTCCCAGGACACTATCCGGCTGACCCTGGCGGGAGGCGTGGCAGACGCGCGGTGAACGTCGTGCCCTCGCCCTCGGTGGACCTCACGGCGATGGTGCCGCCATGGGCCTGGACGATGCGTTCCACGATGTAGAGGCCCAGGCCCACGCTGCGTCCGGCCGTGTCCCCCTGCGAGGAGGCGCGCTGCATCGGTTGGAAGAGGCGCCCCATGGCCTCGGGCGGGATGGGCGCGCCCCTGTTGTGCACTTCCAACTCCACCCGGTCGCCGTCCCCGCGCGTGCGCACGCTCACGGGCGTGTCCGGCGGGCTGTACTTGAGGGCATTGGAGACCAGGTTCGTCACCACCTGGGCCAGCCGGTCGGCATCCCACGCACCCTGGCCATCGCCCCGAGCCGTCACCGCGATGTCCCGCTCGGGGAAGTTCGCCTGGACCTCCTCCACCACCAGCCGGGTGAAGGCATGCAGGTCGAGGCGCCTGGGCACCACCGGGATGCCTCCGCCCAGGCGCGCCTGGGTGAAGTCGAGCAGGTCCTTCACCATGCGCACGGCGCGCTCGGCCGAGGACTGGATGCGCGTGACGGCCTTGGTGCTGCGCTCGTCCAGGTCCTCGCGCCGGGCGAGGGCCGTGGTCCCGAGGAGGATGGCGCTCAAGGGGTTTTTCAAGTCGTGGCTGACGATGCCGATGAGCTGCTGCTCGAAGTCCGAGCGCTCCCGCTGCTCCTGGGCGAGCTGCTCGGCCTCCTGGCGCGCGCGCACCACGTCCGTCACCTCCTGCCCGAGGGTGAGGACGGCCTCCACGCCGCCGTCCGGCCCGCGCACCGGCTGGTAGACGAAGTGGAAGTAGCCTTCGTCCAGCTTGCCGTCCGCGTGCCGGTCCCATCGGATGGGCACCTCCCGGCCAACGTAGGGCTCTCCAGTCCGCCTCACCCGGGCGAGGATCGCGAGGAAGCCCTGATCGCGCACCTCCGGCAGTGCCTCCAGCAGGGGCTTGCCCAGGAGGTCCCTGTGGCCGGCGAGGGACTGGTAGAGGCGGTTGGCCATCTGGATGGTGAAGTCCGGGCCGTGAAAGAGGGCGACGCCGAGCGCCGGCTGCGCCGCGATCGCTTCGAGCAACCCCTCCCGCCCGGCCTCCGCCGTCTTGCGCGCGGTGATGTCGATGCCCGTGCCCCAGAAGTGCACGGCCTTGCCGTCCGGGCCAAAGCGCGCCTGCCCCCGGGCTTCCACCCAGCGAAGGGAGCCGTTCGAAAGGGGGGCGATGCGGTACTCCGCGTGGTAGTGCCCGCCGTCCTTGCCCGCGAGGGCATCGGCGAAGGCCCGGGCCACGCGCGAGCGATCCTCGGGGTGGATGCGAGAGTGGCTCGTCTCCAGGGTGAAGGGCTCGCTGGGCGAGAGACCGGACATCTCCCGGAAGCGGGCGTCCACCACCGCCTCCTGGGTGGACAGGTTCAACTCCCACGTGCCTATCCCCGAGGCTTCCACCACCCGGCGCAGGTGCTCGTCGCTCTCGCGCAGCGCCCGCGTGGCGGCCTCGGCTTGCTGAGCCGTTGCAACTCCGTCACGTCCACCTTGTGCTGGAGGATGAAGGCGACCTCTCCGTGTTCATCGAACAGGGGCGTGTGCGTGGCGCTCCAGTACCGTTCCTCCGTGACAACGCCTTCTGGCGTGTGCCTGGGCACCTGGTAGGGGATGAGGGCGAGGGTGTCGGGCTTGCCCTCGCGCAGGACACGCTCGAAGGACTCCCGCAGCATCCGCGCGGGGAGGTTGCCGGGGTCGTTCGGCTCGTTGGGGAAGGCGTCGAAGACATGGCGGCCGAGCAGGTTCTCGAGCCGGCTCGCCGTCACGTGCAGGTACGCCTCGTTGGCGGCGACATACCGCAAGCTCCGGTCGAGCACCATGTACGGGTTGGGCGAAAGGCTGAAGAGCGCCTGGAAGTCGAGGGCTGGAACCCGCTTGCCCGGAGCCGGCGTCTTCGTTGGTGGCGTTCTCCTGTTCTTCTGGCGCATCGCACCTCGCAGACCTGGCAGCCAGTGGCCCCGGTCTCACGCTGAAGTTCGCGCAAGCATCAAACGCATGGCATGGATGTGCTTCAAGCGGCTGTTGTGCCAGCTCGACAAGCGCTCGGTCGCCCATGAGCCTGCCGGGCCGGCACCGGCATTGTGCCTCGCCGCAAGCGGGCCCCTCTCATGCCGATGCTGGAGCGTCAGCGGTGTCCGGGCCTACGGCTCGCGGTGTTCGGCCACTGGCGGAAACCACTTACGCAACACCCGCGGCGAGGCCGAGCGGTAGATGTTGTCGTGACGCAGGTCCGGCCTGGGTTCGCACTGCCACTTCAGCCCGGCCGGTGCGCTCGTACGGAGCGTTTCCGCCAGTCGCGCGACGGCGGAGACGATGTCCTCTTCGTCGGCGGACGACAGGTACAGGGCGTTGCGCAGGTCCGGTTGGGCCTTGAGGCGCTCGCTGGCCTTGCGCACCAGCTCCTCGCCGTTCCACCAGAGGCTCGGGCTCAAGGCGATATAGGTGTCGAACAGCTTGGGCTGCAGGAAGAAGGTCTCGACGATGAAGAGACCGGCGAGGGATTCGCCGATGATCGCGGTCTCTTTCGTCACGCGATAGCGGCGGCGCACCTGGGGCATCAGCTCGTCGCGGATGAAGCCGCGGAACGCGGCCGAGCCGCCGACGCGCGAGGCGATCTTTCGATCCTCGTCGACCTGGGTGGGGCCGGTCATATCGCGCCGCCGCTCGGTATTCTCGATGCCGACCACGATGAGCGGCCGCAGCTCGCCAGCCCGGATCGCGGTGTCGACGGTGGTGGCGACGTGCGGGAAGTCCTCCTGGAGGCCGCCGTCGGGCATGTACAGCACCGGATAGCGCGTGGACTTCGCCGCATCGTAGCCCGGCGGCGTGTAGACGTTGATGCGCCGGGTCTCCCTGAGCGTCGCGGACGCGAGGGTGAACGACTGGTGGGGAGGCACGGACTCGGTGGCCTCTGCGCGGGCCGTCGAGCCGACAGCAAGAGCGAAGAACAAGAACAGGCAGGCCCGCTTCATCGACAGTCGCATCACGTGACTCCTCACGGGGAGAGGGCTTGAGGCGGTCGTGGGCCCCGTTTCCCTACCGGCAGATAGCACTTGCCCTGGTACTCGGCCTGCTCCTCATGGCACGGCGGCCGGCGCTCGATTGCTACCCAGCAGCCCCCGTTGATCGCGATCTCGTCCCGCCCGGTGCGGCAGGGCGGCCTGGCTTGGTCCGAGAAGGGCTTGTCGGGAAGCGGGTAGGAGATACCCGCCGGGCCCTGCACCGTACCGTCGATCAGGAATGGGGACGGGAGCCCGGTGCCCGACAGCTCACCCATGCCGGGAGTCGAAGGGAGTGGAGTGGGAGAACCCATCGGACGGGTTCCCGTGCCCAACCAGAAGCCGCCGCCCAGCGCGAGCACGACGAGTCCCGCGACGACCAGGGCCTTCAGGGGAGGGCGCCTCATCCAATGGCCCATCGGCGCGCCGGTCAGGTGGGCACGCATCCTGGCGTTGTCCCTCACGGCCTCGAGCGCCGCGAGCAGCAAGGTGAACAGGTCGGCCAGCTCCGCCAACCTGCCCGAGGCCGACCCCCGCTCCACTTCCAGTGCGATGAAGGGGGGAGTGACCTGGAAGGAGGCGCGCACCTGCCAGTTCTTCTTGGGCCCCCAGGTGGGCCGTGGACCGGGCAGCATCACCATGGCCGGGGCCCCCGTGTGGACGTTGCGCGCCTCGTGGATGTGGCCCAGCTCCGCCGCCGCGTGCTTGTGCCGTTTGCCGAGTTGGAACGGGCCCAACCTCTCGCCCTTTTTCTTCGTGGCCGTCATGCTCTGTCCTCGATCGCTCTTGCCTACCACGCCCGAGTGGCGTCAGTAGAAGCCCGGTGCGCTCGATTCATACCACGGGGGAAGTCCCCTCCGAGTGAAGAACTCGCGAGGTCATGTTTCTCTGTCGCGGCGGCGACGCGAGCTCGACGCACATCCTTCCCTCTCAATGCCCATGCTGGAGCGTCAGAATGGTTCGCGGACCTGTGCGAGGGTGAACTCTTTGTGCGAGGGGGAGACAGGACCTGTCCTCTCGACGAGCCAGGCGGGAGCGCCCTGGGGCAGGTAGAAGTCCTCCTCGAAGGGGGACAGTCCCAGGTGGTGCAAGTACTCCTTGAGCATGTCGAAGGTGAAGCGATCCCTGACTCTGCGGGCCTGATACTGCTCCAGCTTCTCGAAGGGGAAGGGCTCACCGGACTGGCCGAAGACCCAGCGGCCCCCATCGTTGGCGGCATAGAGGGTGCGCAGATAGTTGAGCCAGTCCGTCCGCTGTGGGCCATACAGCTCGAACATCACGGCACCGTAGCGGCCCCTGTCCTTGCGGAGGGTATGGGGCACCGCGACCACTCGCATGCCCCGGCAGCCCAGCGTCTCAGCCATATAGGACATGGCGCTCGCGGCATCAGTACCCCCCCGCGCGTTCTCGACGTACCCCGTCCAGTGGCTGCGCGTCGGGATGAAGAGCTGCCGCAGCGCTTCCGGACTGGTCAGGGGCAACAGGGCGGAGAGGGCCTGCTCCAGAGGACCCGAGACCGGGTGCACTCCCACGGACATGCCACGGGGTGCCAGCAGCCCTTCCTGCCACGCAGCGAAGGCGCGGGCGGCGTGCTCCGCATCGGTCTCCAGAAATCCCAACTCTGAAGTCGTGGGTGCCCAGCGGTCCTCCAGGAGCAGTCCCTTCATGGTCTCGGTCATCGAGTGAGGCTCATTCTTCAGGGGACAATCAGGAGGATGATCTCCGCGTCCGGATCGTTGGAGATGATGCGCGACTGGTGGCTGGGGCCACGGCCCGACGTCGGCGTGTCGTACTCCACATGGTAGCGGCGGTCTTTATAGTCGAACTGCAGGTCCGGTCGATTGGTTCCCACTCGCTGGACGTTTTCCACCGTGACCTGTTGCTGGTTCACCCGGATGTTCTTCGCGCCCAGGTTCCGCAGGTATCGGATGTCCGCTTGGATTTGAGCATTCTGGTTGCGGCTGGAGCCGATAGGACGAGTGGTTGTCAGTTGGCCAGGCACTGTTGGCTTGACCGCGGCATCTTGTGGCAGGCGCGGGCCAGGAGCCACCTTCGGCGTCGGCTGGCTGCCCGAGAGTGCCTGAACCAGGCTCGGCGATGGAGCGGGTAGGCTTGGAGCCGGAGTTGGCGCCGCAGGGGCGGGCGCAGGGGTTGGAGGAGGTTCAGCGGGGCGCGGTACCGGAGGCCGAGCCGCCGGAGCTTTGCCCCCGCCTTCTCCCTGCCGGGGAATTGTACGGAGCTCCTGACCCGAGCCCACCCGCAGCACGCGCGAGAAGACGCCCTGCAGAACCTTGGTGCCCGTCAGGGTCAACAACAGGACCTTCAACTCGCCCTGGCCCGCCTGCGCCAGGAGCGTTCGCACCTCGAGCATCGTCTGGGCAATGCGAGGTGTGGTGGCCGGAGAGAAGAGGGAGGGCACGATGAGCGAGCCCCCTGCTCCGCGGTAATAGGTATATTTCTGGGGTATTGCCCCGTGAGCCCTGGCCGCCAGGTCCGCGAGGGCGGCGTCCCGGTCCGGGTAGATGGAGGCATGGAGCGGCTCGGCGCTCGTCACTCCCAGGTCTACATGAGACTCCGGGACGAGGACGGGCAGCGGTATCCCCTCGCAGTAGAGAAGATAGCCGCTCTCGGTGATGCCAAAGCCCACGGCCGTGACGCGGCGCTCAACGAAGTCTCGATGCGAGCGTGGGTCGGCGGTCCGTTCAGAGGCCCGGGGCAGTTGGACGCCGCTGCGGCGCAGTTCCTCTTCCCGCTGAGGCGTGGGAGCCTCGAAGTCGACCTCGACGACCTGTGCCCCTGCGCTTGTCATTCCTGGGAGGTTCTGGGCCGAGACAGGACTGTTCTGCCCGTACCACCGAGGCACTCTCGCGAGAGGCTGCGCGGCACATCCCGAGAGGAACAACAGGAGCGCGAGCCTGCTCAACCCATGGGTCCGACGGATGGTGAGTCGCACGAGGCCACGATGCCGGATGGGCTTGGGCGCCTGAAGGACGTGCGGAGTAGATGTCCATCGGGGGCCGTCCCGACTGGTTCCACGGGCGGGAGCAAAAGCAGTCCGGGGGCCTACAGCCCATGAAGCGAAAACTGTAGGCTCATGCGGCCCTGTGCTGCCCGGTCATGCCGGGGGGGATGCAACCGGAGGCGTACACAATGGAAGCCAATCAGCTTCTCGAGCTGGTCAAGCGGTACCAGGAGAATCGGGAGTTCATCACCAACGAGGAGACGGCCAAGATGGCGCTGGTGGTGCCATTCATCCGGCTCCTGGGTTACGACCCCAATACCCCGCGAGAGGTGCGTCTGGAGTACGCGGCGGAGTTCACCCAGGGGGATGGTAAGCGGCTGCCGGATCGGATGGACTTCGCCATCTTCGATCAGACGGGCAGCAAGCCCTTGATGGTCATCGAGACCAAGCCGCTCGGGACAGACCTGCAGGCCAAGGCCCAGCAGTTGGCCCGCTACATCGCCCAGATGGCGGACCTCCATTTCGGCATCATCACCGATGGCTGCCACTACCTGTTCTTCGGGGATCTGGAGAACCCGAACCAGATGGATCGCGAGCCGTTCTTCAGCTTCTCGCTGGAAGACACGAAGACCGACTGGACCAAGGTCGCCAAGTTCCTCACCAAGTTCAGTCGGGAGTCCTTCAACGCGGACACCCTCATCACCGACGCCGAGAACAGCCGCTATCGCCAGGCGATGATCAACCGGCTCGCGATCGCTCTGAAGTCTCCCGCCGAGGACGAGGGCTTCATGCGGTGGCTCACGGAAGAGGTTTACAAGGGAAAGCGGACGGTC
Organism: Archangium sp.; assembly: GCA_035645295.1. Classification (GTDB taxonomy): domain Bacteria; phylum Myxococcota; class Myxococcia; order Myxococcales; family Myxococcaceae; genus Archangium. Next base: position 14,231 of record DASQMW010000259.1, on the reverse strand, counting down.
GCGGTGATGACCCGTCTGGGCGAGGTGGCCAGGGAAGCCATCGAGCCGGCGCTGCTTCGGGTGATGGGGGATGATTTCCTCGACAAGCTCAAGGCGCGCATCCATCGCCTCCGCGAGGCCGGAGACGAACCCGTTGAGGGCACTCAGAATGTCATCAAGCCGGACGCGGCCAAACCGTCCGAGGAGAAGAAGGAGCCCCAGTCCGAGGAGAAGCCGCGAGCCGCCATCGAGACGACCCAGGAGGAGCTGGATCTCTACGGCCTCGTTCGGGACATCTGCGGCAAGAACGGCATCAACCCGGAGGAGATCCTTCACCGGGACACGGCCAACTACTTCAATATCTCCTACCGGAAGCCCACCAAGTGGTTCCTGCGGCTGTTCTCGAGCGGGAAGCGCAAGAGCGTGGTGACCTGGGTACCAGCCGAGGATGCCAAGCGGCTCGTGTCTGGCTTCGTCGTCGAGGAGGCCCCGGCCGCCTTCGGGGCTTCCCGTGTCTACATCGACAACGTGGCGCAGATGTGGGCGCTGACCTCGCTCATCCTGAGAAGCCTCGAGCTGTCGAAGGCGAGTAAGGACGAGCCGATGGCGCCCGAGGCTGTATCGCCCGCTGTGGAGTCAGGCCCCGCAGCTACGGGCTCCTGACGGTCGGGGTGGGCCCGTCCTAACGAGCCGGCCCACCCTGAAAGAACCTGATCCAGATGGCTCAGGCCAGGGAGAAGGCCCGGGCCAGGGTGATGACCTCGACGCGGGTGGCCCCGGCCTCGCGGAGCGCGGCAGCGGCGGCGCGCACGGTGGCCCCGGTGGTGAGCACGTCGTCCACGAGGAGGAACTCCCGGCCCGCCACGGAGGGAGCCGCGGTGAAGGCCCCGGCCACGTTCTGGGCGCGTTCGGCCTCGGACAGGCCCACCTGACGCCGGGTCTCCCGGGCGCGGCTGAGCAGGCCCACGGGAGCCTCGCGGCCGGTGGCTCGCGCCAGCTCGCCCGCTATCAATTGCGTCTGGTCATACTTGCGCTCGCGGAAGCGCTGGTCGTGGAGCGGGAGCGCGACGAGCACGGCGGGGGCCTGCTCGAGGAACTGGCGGCACTCGGAGGCGAGCAGCTCCGCGAGGGCGGGGGCGAGCTCCGGGTGGTCCTCGTACTTGAAACGGTGGATGGCGCGGGCGACGGGGCCCTCGTGGGCGAAGGGCGCCGAGGCCCGGGTGAAGGGCGGGGGCGAGAGGTGGCAGCGCGGGCAGGTGTCGCGGGGGAAGGTGCCGGGCTCGGCGCAAGTGCGGCAGCGCGAGGGCGGGAGGCGTTCCACGGCGAGGTCACACGTCTCGCAGAAGGCCGCGCGCACGGGCATCACCTTCGCGCAGGCGATGCACGCGGGCGGGTAGAGGAGCTCGAGGAGAGATGGGAGCACGGTGCGGGAATTAATACGGATGGATGGGGGCCGGGAAGGTTGTCTGGACCTGGAAGAAGTCTTCGGCTTGGATGGACCCATGAAGAAGCTCGCCATCGTCGTCGCCGGAGGACCTGCTCCGGGCATCAACAGCGTGATTGGAGCGGCCACCATCCGCGCCCGGCTCTCGGGGGTGGAGGTGCTCGGCATCCAGGATGGTTTCAAGTGGATCTCCGAGGGGGACTTGTCCCACGTCGTTCCCCTCTCCATCGAGGACACCAGCCGCATCCACTTCCGCGGCGGCTCGTACATCGGCATCTCCCGGGCCAACCCCACCCGCTCCCCCGAGCACTTCCAGCGCACGCTCGACGCGCTCCAGAAGCTCGACGTGGGCATGCTCATCACCATCGGAGGGGATGGCACCGCGACGCTCGCGCAGATCATCTCGGAGAAGACCCGGGGCAGCATCCGCGTGGTCCACGTCCCCAAGACGATCGACAACGACATCGACCTGCCCTACGACGTGAGCACCTTCGGTTTCCAGACCGCGCGCCACGTCGGGGTGGAGATCGTCAAGAACCTGATGGTGGACGCGAAGACGACCCACCGCTGGTACTTCGTCGTGGCCCAGGGCCGCAAGGCGGGGCACCTCGCCCTGTCCATCGGCAAGGCCGTGGGAGCCACCAACACCATCATCCCCGAGGAGTTCCAGAAGGGGTGCCCCGTCGCGTTCAACACCGTGGTGGACATCCTCGCGGGCTCGGTCATCAAGCGGCTGGGCTACGGCCGCCAGGACGGCATCGTCCTGCTGGCCGAGGGCCTCGCGGACTGCATCGACCCCGAGGATCTCGCCCGGCACACGGACATCCCCCGGGACCACATGGGGAACGTCCACGTGGCGGAGATCAACCTGGGCGAGGTGCTCGAGAAGGCGGTGAAGGAGCGGCTCTCCGGTCTGGGCATCAAGGCCACGCTCATCACCAAGTACATCGGGTACGAGGTGCGCTGCGCGGATCCCATCCCCTTCGACATGGAGTACACGCGCGATCTCGGCTACTGCGCGGCCCGCTACATCATCGAGGGCGGCACCGAGGCGGTGGTCTCCATCGTCAACGGGCGGTTCCAGCCCATCTCCTTCCAGGACATGAAGGACCCGTCCACGGGGCGGCCCCGGGTGCGGCTGGTGGATGTGGACTCGGACCGCTACAAGATCGCCCGGAGCTTCATGCTGCGGCTCAAGCGGCAGGACTTCGACCAGCCGGAGGAACTGGCCCGGTTCGCCGCGGCCGCCCGCCTCACGCCCGAGGCCTTCCGCGAGCAGTTCTACCACCTGGTGAAGGACGAGCCCCAGGTGGCCATCGACGTGGAGATGGGTCTCGCCGCCAAGGCGGTGGAGTCGGCGGGCGGCCCGGCGAAGTAGGGCCGGGTGCTGGCCTGCCCCCGAGTGCGCTCAAGGCTCGGGGTCAGGCGGCGCGGGCGGTGAGGTCCTCCTGGGCGGAGCTGGCCTCGTACACGGGGAGGCTCACGCGGAAGGTGGTGCCCTGGCCCACCTCGCTCCGGACGGAGATGTCCCCACCCAGCGCGGTGATGATGCCATGGCACACCGAGAGCCCCAGGCCCGAGCCCACGCCGACCGGCTTGGTGGTGAAGAACGGGTTGAAGATGCGCTCCAGGTTCTCCGCCGGGATGCCGCGGCCCGTGTCGCTCACCTCCACGACGACCTGATGGAGGCCGCTCATCCGGGTGGAGATCCGGATCTCGTTGCGCGCCGCCTGTCCCGGCGAGATGGCATGGGCCGCGTTGATGAGCAGGTTGAGGAACACCTGGCACAGGCGCGCCTTGTGCGCATGGACTTGCGGTACCGCCTCCAGCGATTCCACCAGGCGGGCCCGGTCACGCAGTTCGTACGCCGCCACCTTCACCGCACTGCGCAGGCTGGTCACGACATCCACCGGACCGCGCTCCATGTCGTTGGGGTGGGAGAGCACCTTGAGGTCGAGCACGATGAGGCGGACGCGCTCGGCGCCATCGCGTGCATCGGCGATGGCCTCGATCATCTCCTGCTGCTCCTCCGGCGAGGGAGCGCCCCCCGTGCGGACCAGCTGCTGCTGCACGTAGTCGAGGTTGCCGACGATGAACGCGAGCGGGTTGTTGATTTCATGGCCGAGGCCCGCCGCGAGCTGGCCGATGGTCGAGAGCCGGTCGGCGAAGAGCAGCTGCGCCTGCGCGGCCTGGAGCTGCTTCAAGCTCTCCTGGAGTTGGGCATTGGTCTGCTCCAGCTCGGCCGTGCGCTGCCGCACGGTCTCCTCCAGCAGGGCGTTGTGGTGGCGCATCTCCCACTCGGAGGCCTCGGCCCCGGCCCGCAGGAGCCGGGCGCGAACGGCCTCCGTGCGGCCCTCGGGCACCACGAACAACCCCTCCATGCCTTGCGCCTTCATCATGCTGACCTCGCGTGCGGGACGGCCCATGGCATTGCGAGGCGCATGCCACCGTGCCTCCCCAGGGAGGGGGGCGGAGGCTCGGGGGCGCGGGTGTGGCGTTTCGCCCCACGGGTGGGCACCGCGAGGTGCGGCATTCTGGGTGGGTGCGGCGATCCGCCACAGGCTCAGGGGAGCAAGCCCAGCCGATTCATCTCGGAAGGCTTGGGCAATCCCATGACCTGGAGCAGCGTGGGGGCGATGTCCGCGAGGATGCCGGGGCGCAGCTTCTGCCCGCGGAAGTCCGGGTGGATGAGGTGGAAGGGCACCGGGTTGAGCGTGTGCGCCGTGTGAGGCTCTCCGGTGGCCGGGTCGCGCATCTGCTCGCAGTTGCCGTGGTCCGCGGAGATGGCCAGCACCCAGCCGTGCCGGGCGCAAGCCCGCCCCAGTTGCCCGAGGCATTCGTCCACCGTGGTGACGGCCCTCATGGCTGGTTCCAACAAGCCCGTGTGGCCCACCATGTCCGGGTTGGCGAAGTTCACCAGCGCGAAGTCGTAGGCCCCCGATTCGATGCGCCGCACCAGTTCCAGGGTCACCTCGCGTGCGCTCATCTCGGGCTTGAGGTCGTACGTCTTCACGTCGCGCGGCGAGGGCACCAGGTGCCGGTCCTCGCCCGGGTACACCACCTCCCGGCCTCCGTTGAAGAAGAAGGTGACGTGCGCGTACTTCTCGGTCTCCGCGGTGCGGAACTGACGCCAGCCCGCGTGCGCGATGGCCTCGGGGAAGATTTCACTCGGCTGGTCGGGCGCGAACGCCACCGGCAGGCCGAAGGTCTCGTCGTACTGGGTCAGGCACACGTACATGCCCAGGTGCAGGCCGCCCCGGTCGAACTCCTTGAAGTCGTCGAAGGCGAGCGCGCGCGTCAGCTCGCGGGCGCGGTCCGCGCGGAAGTTGAAGAACAGCACCACGTCGCCATCGCGGATGCGGCCCACCGGGGTGCCGTCGCCGTGGGCGATGATGGTGGGTTTGATGAACTCATCCGTCACCTTCTCCGCGTAGGAGGCGCGGATGGCGGAGATCGCATCGGGGGCTTTGGGGCCCCTGGCGTGGACGATGGCCTCGTAGGCGAGCTGTACCCGGTCCCACCGCTTGTCGCGGTCCATGCCGTAGTAGCGCCCGCCCACGGTGGCGATCTGGCCGGTGCGCGTCTCGCGCAGGAACTTCTCCAACTCCTCCACGTAGCCGAGCCCGCTCTGGGGCGGGGTGTCGCGTCCGTCGGTGAAGGCGTGGACGTAGACGTGGGGAACGCCCCGCTCGTGCGCCGCCTTGAGGAGGCTGTAGAGGTGCTCCATCGAGGAGTGCACGCCGCCGGGGGACACCAACCCGAGCAGGTGGAGGGCCTTGCCATCCGCCTTGGCCTTGTCGAACGCGGCGCGGATGACGGGGTTGGCGGCGAGCTCTCCGGACTCGCTCGCCCGGTTGATGCGCACCAGGTCCTGGTAGACGATGCGGCCGGCGCCGATGTTGGTGTGGCCCACCTCTGAGTTGCCCATCTGCCCCTCGGGGAGACCGACGGCCAGCCCGGACGTCTGCAGCTCCGTGTAGGGGGTGCCGTGGGTGAGCGCGTCGAGGTGGGGCGTGCCGGCGAGGGCGATGGCGTTGTCGTCGCGTTCCTTGCGGACGCCCCAGCCATCGAGGATGCAGAGCAGGATCTTGTGCGCGGGCTTCATGCCGGAAACCTAAGGGTGGGTTTCCGCAGGTGGAGTGGGGTAGGGGCAGGGTGCGCGGGCGCTCGGCTGGTGGGCCCCACGGCTCACGGGAGGGCGCAGAGCCCGGCCGAGCACACCAGCCCGGAGCCGCAGACCCGGCCGCAGGTGCCACAGTTGTTCGCGTCCGAGCGCGTGTCCACGCAGCCGCCCCCGCAGAAGACGAGGGGCTCGGCGCACTGGCAGCGGCTGTTGGTGCACGTCTCGTTCACGGCACAGGCGCGGCCGCAGGCACTACAGTGTTGCTCGCTCGTGCGCAGGTCCACGCATTGCCCATCGCACTCGGCCTGGCCGGACGGACAGGCACACGCGCCCCGGGTACACACCTGGCCCGAGGCACACGCGTTGCCGCAGGTCCCGCAGTGGCGTGCGTCGCTCGTGAGGTTGGCGCAGGTGCCGTCACACTCGACGCCGCCCACGGGGCAGTCGAGGCGGCAGCGGCCTCCCACGCACACCTCGTTGGAGCCGCAGGCCGTGCCGCAGGTGCCGCAGTGGAAGGCGTCGGACTGCACGTCCACGCAGCCCTGGCCGCAGCGGCGGAGGCCCGGCTCACACGCGTCCACGCATTCGCCGTCCTGGCACAGGCCCGCGCCGCACGCGTTCCCGCAGGCGCCGCAGTGGTTGCCGTCCGAGTCGAGGTCCGTGCACGCGCCATCGCAGGCCGTCAGCGGAGGCTCGCAGGCGCAGGTGCCCGCCGCGCACGACTCGAGGGAGCCACAGGCGGCGCCGCAGGTGCCGCAACTCGCCGTGCTCGTCTCGAGCGCCACGCAGCCGCGCTCGCACTGCGTCAGCCCGGCGGCGCAGGCGTCCGTGCACCGGCCCCGGCTGCACACCTGTCCGTCCGCGCAGGCCGTGCCGCAGGTGCCGCAGTGGGTGGCGTCGCTGCGCGTGTCCACGCAGGCCGCCTCACAGCGTGTCTGGCCCGCGGCACAGGCCGCCAGTTCGTCCCTGGAGACGCAGCGCTCCTCCACGCACACCGAGCCCTCGGGGCACCGGGGATCATCGGGCTGGCCGCAGAACGAGGGCGTGGTGCGCGTGCACCCGAGGCCAGTGACACACGTCATCACCACGAGCAGGAGCAGACGCGGGAGCGGGGACATGGGGGGCGTGACGCTACCCTACTCGCGCCGGGTGCGCGTCTTGTAGGTGAGCACGGGCGCGAGCGTTGCCACCACCCGGACGAGCCCCGCGTCCACCAGGTCCTGCACCACGCGGTCGATGGCCTTGTACGCGGGAGGTGCCTCCTCGAAGAGCAGGTCCCTGTCCTCGCAGATGACGTGGCTCTTGAAGGAGGTGCGGGTGAGAGCCTCGGGGGTGAAGCGCTCGCGCATGCGCTCGCGGGCACTGGTGCGCGTCCACTTGCGGCCGGCCCCATGCGCCAGGCTGTAGGCATGGCCCGCGCCGTCGCCCAGCGGCAGCACCAGGTAGCTCAGCGAGCCGCGGCTGCCGGGGATCACCACCGGCCCCTGGTCCGAGGGTGCCGCGCCCTTGCGGTGCAGCCAGCAGGTGTGTCCCTCGTGCTGCTTCGGGGTGACGCTGTTGTGGCAGACATCGAGCACCCGCCGTCCCCCCGCCGCGATGCCCTGCATCATTCTTCCGGCGATGGTGGCGCGATTGGCCCGCGCCCAGGCCACGGCGTGGTCATGCCGCGAGAGGTACAGCCGCGCCTCGTCCGAGTGCTCCACGAGGCTCCCGGTGCCATGCCGGTCTACGTGGGCCCGGAGGATGGCCTCGCCCAGTCCCCGGGAGCCGGAGTGCACGAGCAGCAGGAGCCGGGCCGTCTCGAGCCCCAGCGCGGTGAAGGTCTCCGCGTCGTGCACCGCGTCCACCCGTTGCACCTCGGCGAAGTGGTTGCCGCCTCCCACCGTGCCGAGCGCCGCCTCGAAGCCGCAGGGCTTCACGCCCATGCTGGCCAGGACGGCGTCCGTGTCGCCCTCCCACGGTCCATCCAGGTCCAATCGCGCCGCCCAGCGTTCCGGCTTCGCCTTGCGCGCGGGGAGATCCAACTCCCACAGGCCCATCCCACAGCCGATGTCGTTGCCGACGAGGAAGGGATAGAAGAGGCCCTCGGAGGCGAACGCGGCGCCCACGGGAGCGCCCTTGCCTGGGTGCAGGTCCGGAAGGCCCACGGCGGAGCGCATACCGGGAAGCCGCGAGGCGGCCTCGAGTTGGCGGACGGCTTCACCCTCCACCCACGAGTGGGGCGAGGCGATGACACGGACGTGAGGGGTGGGGGAATTCATGTCCCCTCGGACGCGCGTGCCGTCCGCTGCCTGACGCGCTGGGAAGGCTGCTTGCTCGCCCGCTAAGTACCCACGAGCTCGAAATGGGAGGCTTGATCGAGCTGGTGGACGCGTGAGCCTCGACGGAGGACGCCCTTCACGGTCACGTAGCGCTGGGTGAGGTGGGCCTCGGTCGCCTGGCGGTAGTCGGCGGCTCCCAGCATGACCCGGACCTTCAGCAGCTCGTCTTCCACCTGGGCCTGGAGCACGACGGCGCCTTCGATTTCACCGTGCTCTCCTGGCTCTCCCATCAGTTCCACGACCCTGCCGACGAACTGGTTGGGCTGTGCCCCTCGAGATGGCCGGAGCTGATGGGACAGCTTCTCGATGGACTCATACATGTTTCGATCCACGTGCACTTCGGACGGCACCTGGGGCTCGACAGGAAGCAGCGGGGACCAGGAACTGCGCAGTCGCAGGTCGGCGCCTTCATCGGGCGGCATCATCTCGACGAGTGCCTCGCAGAGATTGGCGCTCACCACGGGCTCTCCCCGGGCGGGCTCGAGGACCCGTCCGGGCTCACCCGCTCGGACCGCCGACGCTACATGGGCCACGGAGCGCAGGAGCAGCAGGGAGGCGCGCCTTCCAAAGGACTCTTCCTGGACCGGCCGGGGCGGCGCCACTTCGAGAGGCGCCTCCACCGTCAGGACGAAGCTCCCCACCTCCGTTTGACCGAGACGGCATCCCTTCAGGAAGGCCTCGGCATCCGCCAGGCTCATGCGCGGGTGGAAGGTCGTCTCTGGACGCTTGACGCTACAGGCACTGGAGAGAAGGGCCTTGCGCACTCCATTCACCAGGCTGAGCCCATTCTCCAGGTGGATACCTCCATCCTGCGTCTCCGCGCCTTCCAGGGCGAAGCGGTGGAGATCCCTCCTGGGCCGCAGCAGGTCTCGCAGGATGCTCTCTGCCGGGCGCTGCTCGTGCTCGGCGATGCGCCGCGCCACCGCTACCATCGCTTCGTCGTAATCGATGAGGTCGCGATCCAGCGGCACCTGGACTTCCACGGCGGGAGCCCGGCCGCTGCGATAGATGGCGGCCTGGAGGCGGCGTGACGGGATGCGGCTCCACCCGTGTGCTTCGAGGTAGGAACGCACGTTCTGGTAGTCAACCCGGGCTCCGAGCGCGAGGAATTGCTCCGTGTTCATGGCACGAGATCCTCTTCACGAGCCACCTTGCGCAGCAGCTCGCGCAGGGTGTCCAGGTCGAAGGTCTGTCCGCGCGACATCCGGACCGTCTGACTGGTTTCGTTGGGCGTGGGGGGCGCACCTCGAAGCGAGCGCCAATAAGCGCACCGCCGCAGGATGAGGGACTCCTCGGTGTGGGTGAGCCACTGTTGCTCGTCTTCCGGCAGGACGAACACCACGAGGATCCGAGGGACGAGCGAGGGGGCGCTGAGGTCGTCGTAATTCTTCCGGGAGAGCACGAAGGAGAACTCGTCCGTGGGGAGCGGCTCCAGCACCGTGGCCTTGAGCTGGACGGCCAGCTCGGGCGAGGTGAGGACGGCGTCCTCGGCCAGCAGGCCTCGCGCGCACACCTTGAGGTCCACGCTGTCGCGATCCTTGCGGATCTCCTCGATGGAGAAACCGGCTCGCGAAGCGATGGCCCGGACATACGCGAGGCTCAACTCCTCCTTGATGTCGTTGGGACTCAACATGCCGCCTGCCCGCCTACTTGTGGTAGGGCTCGCCCTTGAGAATCGTGAAGGCGCGGTAGAGCTGCTCCACCAGCACCACCCGCGCCAGCCGGTGCGGCAGCGTCATCTTCGACAGCGAGAGCACCAGGTCCGCGGACTGTCTCACCCGGTCGTCCAGGCCCTCGTCCCCGCCGATGACGAGCAGCAGGTCCTTCGCGCCATCCTGAGCCCGGCCCACGTACCGGCTGAATTCCACCGAGTCCAGCAGCTTGCCCCGCTCGTCGAGCGCGACAATCAAATCCTGCGGCTTGCGGCGCGCGAGGATGGCCTCGGCCTCGGCGGCCTTGGCGTCCCCGGACCCGGCCTTGCCCTTCTTCCCACCCGCCTCGGACAGCTCGAGCAGCTCGAAGCGGGTGTAGTGGGCCAGGCGCGAGGCGTACTCCTGGACCGCGGGCTCATACAGGCCCGAGCGGTCCTTGCCGATGGAAAGGAGGCGGACCTTCAGGCCACCTTCTCCCGCGACGCGTCGGCCCAGAGGCCCTCGAGGTCATAGTGCGAGCGCGCCTCGGAGAAGAAGAGGTGGGCCACCACCTCGCCGAAGTCCAGCAGCACCCACTGGCCGGTGTCCATGCCCTCGTGGCCGATGGGGCGCAGGTTCTCCGACTCCTTGAGCTTCACCAGCACGTGCTCGGCCATGGCCGACACCTGCCGGTCGCTCTCGCCCGAGGCCACCACGAAGTAATCCGCGTAGGACGTCATCCCGCGCACGTCGAGGATGACGATGTCCAACCCCTTCTTGTCCGACAGCAGGTTGGCGATCTTCCGCGCCAGCCCATGGGCGCGCGGGTTCTCCGCGGGAGCGCCAATGGCCGCGCCTCCGGGCGAAAGCGCCTTTTTCTTGGTGGTCTTCTTCCGCGCGGGCAGCTTCTTGGCCGCTCCCTTCTTCGCCGCGGTCTTGGTGCGTGCGGTGAGCGACGTCGCGCTCTTCTTCTTGGCCGCTGCCTTCTTCGTGGTCGTCTTCTTCTTGGTCGCCATACGTGTCCGGGGCACCCTAGCGCACCTGCCCCTGTCCCAGAATGACGTACTTCTGGCTGGTCAACTCTCGCAACCCCATGGGCCCAAAAGCGTGCAGTCGGCTGGTGGAAATCCCAATCTCCGCCCCCAGCCCCAGCTCGCCCCCGTCGTTGAAGCGGGTGGAGGCGTTCCACGCCACCGCGCTCGCCTGGGCCTCCCGGGTGAAACGGCCCGCCACCGCCTCGTCCGAGGTGACGATGGCCTCCGTGTGTTCGCTTCCGTACCGGGCGATGTGTCCCAGCGCCGCGTCCAGCCCGTCCACCACCCTCACCGCCAGGATGAGGTCCAGGAACTCCCGCCCCCAGTCGTCCTCCGAGGCCGGGGTCACCGCCACCCCGGCCCGGGAGAGCACCTCCACCGTGGCCGCGTCCCCCCGGAGCTCCACCCCCTTCGCCACCAGCTCCCGGCCCGCCTGGGGCAGGAAGCGCTCCGCCACCGCCCGGTCCACCAGCAGGCACTCGGCGGCGTTGCACACCCCCGGGCGGCTCGTCTTCGCGTTCACGGCGATCCGCGTGGCCATGTCCAGGTCCGCCGCCGCGTGCACGTACACGTGGCATACACCCTTGTAGTGCTTCACCACCGGAATCCGCGCGTTCTCCGCCACGAAGCGGATGAGGCCCTCTCCGCCCCGGGGGATGCACAGGTCAATCAGCCCCTCCAGCTTCAGCAGCTCCAGCAGCGTCTCGCGCTCGCCCGGGGGCACCGGCTGGATGCACGCGGCCGGCAGTCCCGCCTCGGTGACGCCCGCCGCCAGCGCCGAGGCGATGGCCGCGTTGGAGCGCGCCGCTTCGCTCCCCCCGCGCAGCAGCGCCGCGTTGCCGCTCTTGAGGCACAGCGCCGCCGCGTCGCTCGTCACGTTGGGGCGGGCCTCGTAGATCATCAACACCACCCCCAGCGGCAGCCGCACCTTGCGCACGTGCAGGCCATTGGGCCGGTCCCACTCCTCCGTCACCTCGCCCACGGGGTCCTTCAGGCCGGCCACCGACTCCACCGCCCGGGCCATGCCTTCCACCCGCGCGGCGTCCAGCAGCAACCGGTCCAGGAAGGCCCCTCCCTTGCCGGAGGCCCGTGAGGCGGCCATGTCCGCCTCGTTGGCGGCGAGCAGGGTGGGGAGGGCCTCGCGCAAGTGGCGCGCCATGGCCCGCAGGGCCTCATCCTTCTGGCCGGTGGGGGCGGTGGCGAGCACACGGGAGGCCGCCCGGGCGGCCTCGGCGAGGGAGCGCACGTCTTCCTTGGCAACGGACATGCCTCTCCTCTATCACCGCCCCATGAGCAACGCCCGGTTGGAGCAGTTCAAGCAGATGGCGGCCGAGTTTCCCGACGCGCCCATGGCGCACTTCTCCCTGGGAAAGGCCTATTTGGAGCTGAGGCAGTACGCCGAGGCGGCCCAGGCCCTGGAGACGGCGGTGCGGTTGGATCCGAGTTACGCCGCAGCCATGGTGTCCCTGGGGGATGCCTACACCGGGGCAGGACAGACGCAGAAGGCCCGCGAGGTGCTCACCCGCGCCCGTGACACGGCGCTCGCCCAGAGCCACGCCAGCCTCGCCGAGGAGATCGACGAGCGGCTGTCCGGCCTGGACTGAGGCCGACTCCAGAGTGAGGCACACTACGGCCGCCAGGTGAGGCCCACGCCCCCGACCTGGCGGAAGTAGAAGAGGCCGTTGCGCGACAGTTCGGTGCCGTACATCGCGAACGACAGCTCCACATCCACCCGCTCGCTCAGGGGCCGGGCCAGCTTCAGCGACAGCATGTGCTGCCCCTCGTCATCGTCGAGCAGGGTGATCTCCGGCGAGAGGAAGACGCCGTCCGGGTAGGTGTTGAGGCCCAGCGCGCCCTGGGCCATCAGCGTCAGCTTCCAGGGCAGCCGCACCCCCGCGGTGCCGCTCAGCCGATGGCGTTGGACGGACTCGCCATAGCTGTTGGAGCTGGTCTCCAGGTACGAGTAGGACAGCCCCAGCGCCAGCGGGCCCTTGTAGCTGTAGCCCGCGCTCGCCATCAGCACGCCGTCCTGGCGCCGCCCGGTCCAAGCCGGCGTGGTGTCGGGCGGGTAGCGCACGGAGGCGCTGTAGCGGCGCTGGCCGTACTCGCCAGTGACGGTGAAGGCATGCCGCCTGTCCAGGCGGTAGCGCGCGAGGAAGCCCACCTCGGGGCTGCCGAAGCTGGCGGAGAAGTTGGGGCGGTAGAGGAAACGGTGGGCTCCGGCGCGCACGCGCAGGGAGAGCCGGGCATCCGGGGCATGCTCGAGGAAGACGGACGCCGCCAGGTCCGTGTACGCGCGGCTGCCGCCCCGCCGGTCCTTGGCGCGCCCCTCCACGCCCACCCCCACCGTCTCTCCCACGGCGAGCGAGCCCTCCAGCGCGGCGGCCTGCACCAGCACGTCCTCGCCGGGGAAGGCCACGTACTTGCGGCCCCCGCCGTCATAGCGGCCCACGAGCTGCCAGCGGTCCGCGGTGTAGCGGCCCTCTCCCGTGGCGAGCAGGCCGAACACCGTGTCCAGGGTGTCCGGACGCTGCTCCCCCTGGCTGAAGTCACGCGGCGCGTTGCCGTCCAGCATCAGCCGGCCCGCCACGCGCAGCTGTCCCTCCACGTCGGCGGCATGCGCGCCACCGGCGAGCGCCAGGGGAAACACCACGAGCGCGGAGAGGAGCCGTTTCAACGGGCGCAACATACTCCCTGCCATGGCCGCATGCCTTGTCCACGAGAGGGCAGCCAGCCGGGCGGGGCGATGACTGCGTGCCCGGAGCATCGGTAGAGTGGGTGCCATGCGACTCACATCCGTACTCCCCGTGTGTGCCCTGCTCTGGCTCGCGGCCTGCGCCCCCCCCGGCTTCACCGCGGAGGTGAAGGGCGAGACGACCGTGGCCGGAGATCCGACGGGCATCTCCACCGTCCTCGACGCGTTTCCGGCCATCGGCAGCTTCTCCAGCCTCGATTTCGACCAGAACCAGGACTTCAAGAACCAGGGCGTCACCAAGGAGCAGGTGTCCTCCGCGAGGCTGCGGTCGCTGAGCCTCAAGGTGCTCTCTCCGGCGGACCAGGATTTCTCCTTCCTCGACACGCTGGAGTTCTACGCGAAGGCGGGGGACCAGGAGGTGCTGGTGGCCTCCAAGCGGAACATCGCCTCGCTGGGCCTCAAGGCGCCCAACCCGGTCCTGGAGCTGGACGTGACGGGCGCGGAGCTGCAGCCCTTCATCACCGCGCCCTCCATGAGCATCAGCGTGCGAGGCAAGGGCCGCAAGCCCTCGAAGGAAGTGCGTCTGCAGGTGGACGTGAAGCTGGACGTGCAGGTGCGGCTGCTCGACTAGCGCAGCTCGCGGGCCCGGCGCTCCAGCGAGTCCGCGCGGGAGTCCAGCTCGCGGGCGAGCGACTCGAGCCGGGCCGCCTCTGCCTCCAGGCTCCGCAGGTCCTCCGGGTTGCCGCTGGCGAGCGCCTGGGCACGCACCGTGCCCACCTGGGGCCGGGCGTCGGAGGCACGGTAGATGGGCGCGACCTGCTCCACCGGCTCCAGGCCTCCTCCCCCTCCACCCATGTCCGGCGAGTCCGTCCCTCCGCCGGCTCCCGGCGCCCCCGGTGGATTGCCTCCGCCGGTGTACGGGATGGGCGGCGGCATCGGATCCGCCTGCGTGCCTCCGCCTCCCGCCGAAACGCCTTCCTGCGGCGCGCTGGGGAAGAGGCCTC
>DASQMW010000258.1:0-7057 GCA_035645295.1 Archangium sp. | reverse complement strand
TCGCCCTCGGCGAGTAGGGCTACGCGCTGGACAAGAACGATCCCGTCATCGCCGCCAACCTCGCCATCGCCTACCACTACGCGGGCAACACCCAGAAGCGCGACGAGCTGACGCAGGCCGCGCAGCAGCTCGGGTACAAGGGCATGGAGCGGTTGCGGAAGATCTACTCGGGCGAGCTCGAGCTCAAGCAGAGCGAGTGAAGGGCTACCAGGGGATGGGCTTGCGGTTGCAGAAGCAGCCGCCCGTGGGCCCCTCGGGAGGCAGCGTGGCCGCCCAGACGAGGATGTCCGCGCCCCGCTCGACACTGCGCGCGGCATGCTGCCCGCCCATCTGCGTGCGCACCCAGCCCGGGCAGACGGCATTGACGAGCAGGTTGCGGGGCTTCAGTTCCTCGGCGAGCAGGCGCGTGAGCGCGTTGAGGCCCAGCTTGGAGACGCGGTAGGCCGAGCGCGGCCAGCCCTTGTCCTCGTACACCCCGGCGCGCACGTCCTCGACGAAGGCCCGCAGGAGCGCTCGCAGTTGCTCCTTGGGTGGGGGCGGATCGAAGCGCCGCTGGAACGAGGGGGGATAATCCTTCAGCTCGGCCAGGTTGCTGCCCACCATGACGACGCGCCCGTGCTCCTCCATCAGGGGCAGCAGGCGCTCGGTGACGTGCAGCGGCCCGAGGAAGTTCACGGCCACCGTGTACTCGGCGACGTGGGCGTCGAAGCCGTCCATGGCGATGCCCGCGTTGTTGATGAGCGCCGAGAGCCGGACCCCCTGTTGCTCCAGACGCCCGGCGAGCGTGGAGAGGCTCTCCAGCGAGGTGACATCCAGGAGCTCGAAGTGGACGTCGAGCCCCTCGGAGCGAAGCGCCTCGGAGGCCTGCTGGCCCTCGCCCGCGTCAGGGGCCGTCAGCCACACCCGCCAGCCGAGCCGCGCGAGCTGCCGGCACGTCTCCAGCCCCAGCCCGCGATTGGCCCCCGTGACCAGCGCCGTTCCGGTTCCCTGCTTCATGTGCCCGTGCCTCGGCTGGGAGTTCCCTCCACTCTCCTCGTGCTCGTGGCCGCTGGCAAGGGGGGCCCCCCCTGTGGCTTCCCGCTAATATGTTCCGCACCAGGTCGCGGTGTAGCTGCCCTGGAGTGTTCCCCCGTCCTCGGAACTCAGCTCGACCGTGCCGGTGACTCCCGCGGTCGGGTCCGCATCGAACTGCACGGTGAAGGAGCCCCCGAGCCAATCGATTCCCAGGGGCGCCAGTCGCGGCTGGGCTACCTGCCCACGCAGGCATTGGCCTTCCTGCTGGCGGCGCAGGCCGTGGCGCGGCGGTTGGAGGACAAGGAGGTGCGCGAGCTGACGAAGGAGCTGGGAAAGAACCAGACCGCGGACTTCCGGAGCGCGCTGCGGTTGCTCGGCGAGGACGCCGAAGGCCTGGCGCGCCGGCTCCACGTTCCGCCCCCGGAGTCCTGGCCGAAGCCGCCGGACCTCGCGCGGCTCACGGAATCCTTCGGCGGCCTTCCTCCCGAGCCGCGCCTCAACGAGGGGCTGCCGGTGTTCCGCTTGCGCGAGCACCTCGGGGTGCAGTGCGGCCTGACGGCGGCCTTCATCGGGCTCGTGCTGGTGTTCGGGCCGACCGAGGACCAGGAACTGCCGTGGCAAGCGCTCGCCTTCTGGGGGCCAGTGGTGCTGGGCGTGCTGATCGGCCGGAACCTCCAGCGCTACCGCTGCGCGGAGCCGCGGTGCCGGGCCAGACTGAAGCGGCTAGACCCGGAGTGCGCCGCGTGCGGCGGGCACGTGGCCGGAGAGCTGCGCGATGCCCGTGAATGGGAGGAGGCCCGCACGGCCCTGGAAGTCGCCCGCTCGCACCCGGGCGGATCCAATTTCTTGAATTGAATCCAGCACCCGAGCGAGGGATCCACCGCCTTTCCGCGCGGGAAGGCGATTGGCTACCTTGCCTGCTCAGGAGCGCCTGCTGTCGTGGAAGGGAGCAGCAGTTGATGGATTCCCTTGGAGGAGCCCAGTCCAAATCCCTACACCGGAGCTTGAGAGATGCGCAGGCAGAAGCACACGACAGGCTCCTTTATCAGGATTGCCCTCGCCGATGGCTCCTTCGGCTATGCAAGGCTGCTGCATTGACCTCGGCCGCCGCCTGGGAGGAATGCTGCACCACCAGCGCGGACTAGGAACGCGGGGGCGCCCAGATGGCGCTGTGGGCCTCCGGTGCGTCCGGGGACACTTCCGCCGTGTAGAAGTAGGCCGCGACCGCGGCTCGACCCCGTCCCTCGGGACACTCCAGCGGGGATGGATGGCCATGCCAGTAGTCATCGCCATGGGCCATCACGACCAGCCGATCCATGAGCGGAGCAATCTTCGTCTCGCACCGGGTGAGGTCGGCGTTCCACAGCTCGAGGTCACCGCCCCAGGCGGGTTCCCAGCCGGGGTTCAGGTAGTAGAGGACGGTGAGCCGCCGCGAGAGCGCACGGAAGCGATCGCGGTTGAAGTCCGCGTGAAGCGCGAGATGGCCTCCACGCAGCGTGAGGTGCAGCCCGGCGCCCCGGAAATGTGGATCCGCGATGAGCCCCTGCACTCCGGTGAGGGTCTCCAGGAAGTCGATGAACGACATGCTCGAGAATTCCGAGAGCAGGTGCCGGAGCGCTCCCTGCACACCCTCGAACGCCTTGCGCTGAAGCTGTCCCAGACGCGCCGCCTGTTCCTGGTGATCGCGCCGCTTCCAACTGGCCTCGGTGGCGCCCGGGAAGACCTCCGCCAATCCGGACGCGAGCCGCTCTCCCAGCAGACCGTCGATGACGACATGCGGATAGGGCCGTGCGGCGCCGTAGGTGTCACGATGGGCCAGCGCGAGCGAGCGGAGCGCCGGACGGGAGAGGAAGAAGCTCGGCCCCAGCAACGGGCCTTCTTCGATGGTGGCGACACTCACAGTCCGTCTCCGTCTGGGTTGCCGGCCTTCGATGATGCCATAAGCACGAGCACCCGGGCGCCCCTCCAGGTAGCAGCTGTCCCCACATCGCCCCAACGTTTCCATGAAGCGTGAGCTAGGATGGGGCGCGTGGCACTGATCGAAGCCCAGCAGCTCACCCGCTCCTTCCGGATCCCCGTCAAAGCCCCTGGTTTCGCCGGGGCGGTCCGTCACCTGCTGCGCCCTCAATACACCGAGCGCACCGCGGTGGACCGGCTCGACCTGCGTGTCGAGGCCGGCGAGAGCGTCGCCTACGTCGGCCCCAATGGGGCGGGCAAGTCCACCACGCTCAAGATGCTCACCGGCATCCTCTCGCCCACCAGCGGCCAGGTCCGCGTGCGCGGGGTGGATCCGCACCGGGAGCGCGTCGCCAATGCGCGCAGCATCGGCGTGGTGTTCGGCCAGCGTTCCCATCTCTGGTGGGATCTGCCCATCCAGGAGTCCCTCCGGCTGCTGGGTGACATCTACGAGGTGCCGCGCGAGCGCTTCACCCGGAGCCTCGACGAGCTCGTCGCGCTGCTGGAGCTCGGAGAGCTGCTCGCCAGGCCCGCGCGGCAGCTCTCCCTGGGGCAACGCATGCGCTGCGAGCTCGCCGCCGCGCTGCTCCACGGCCCGGAGCTGCTCTACCTGGACGAGCCCACCCTCGGTCTGGACGTGGCGGTGAAGGAGCGCGTGCGCGGCTTCATCCGCCACATCAACCGCGAGCGCGGCGTCACGGTGATGCTCACCTCCCATGACCTGGGGGACATCGAGGATCTCTGTGAGCGCATGGTGATGATCGACGGCGGCCGCATCCTCTTCGACGGACCGCTGCGCACCATGAAGGAGCGCTTCGGCCGCACGTGCGCCATCCATCTGGCCCTGCGGGGGCAGCCGCCGGACGCGCTCGCCCTGGCGCGGCAAGCCCTGCCCGAGCTGGCCGCCAGCTGCAGCACCCAGCCCGAGCAGCACCAGCTCGTGGTCCAGTTCGACATGGCCCAGGCGCCGGTCGGCTCGGTGGTGGGCCGGCTGCTGGCCGCGCTCCCCGTCCAGGATCTCCGCGTCCAGGAGCCGAGCATCGACTCCATCCTGCGCGACCTCTACGAGAACCGGCTCCAGCTCCAGGAGCCCCGGCGATGAGCGGCCTCCTCGTCCCGGTGGCACTCCGGCAGGCCCCTCGCTCCAAGTACCTCGCGCTGGTGTTCATCGGCGCCCAACGCACGCTCGCCTATCCCCGCACCGTGCTGCTCAGCCTGCTGAGCAACACCGTGTGGCTGGCCATCTCCTACCACCTCTGGAGCGCCGTCTTCGACGGCACCTCGCAAGTGGGTGGCCTCGATTGGGCGCGCATGCAGACGTACCTCCTGCTCGCCCAGTGCGCCAGCCTGCTCCTCAATGCGTCCGCCTCCGTCCACCGGATGCTGCGGCTCATCCGCACCGGGGACATCGCCATCGAGCTGCTCCGTCCCTATGACGTCCTGACGTCCCAGCTCGCCTTCTCCGCGGGCGCGGCCCTGGTGGAGGGTGTCCTCGGCGTGCTGGTGGCCGCGGGACTGGGCCTCACCCTGCTCGACGTGCTCCCCGCCGCCTCCCCCGCCGCGGCCTCGTTCTTCCTGGTGAGCCTCCTGCTGGGCTTCCTCGTCCGCTTCATGGTGAGCCTCATCACCTCGCTGCTCTGTCTCTGGACGAAGAACTGGCTGGGACTGCACTGGATGCAGGCCGCCCTGCTGAGCGTCTTCTCCGGCGCCCTGGTCCCGCTGCACCTCTACCCCGGCTGGCTGCGCTCCCTCTCCCTGGCCCTCCCCTTCCAGGGCATCATCCACACGCCCATCTCCATCTACCTGGGCGAGCTCCAGGGGAGCGCGCTCCTGCGGGCCCTGGGGCTCCAGGCGTTCTGGGTGGTGGCGCTCTGGGGGCTGGCGCGCTTGCTGTGGAACCCGGGCCGCCAGGCCCTGGACATCCAGGGAGGCTGAGCATGTTCTCGAGGCTCGTGCACTGGGTGTGGATCTACTGCCGGCTCCAGCTGCTGCACCTGCGCGTCCAGCTCGAGTACGAGGCCGACTTCTGGCTCGGCATCGTCGCGATGGTGCTGCGCCACGCCACCGGCTTCGTCTTCCTCTGGGCGGTGTTCCTCCATGTCCCCGAGGTGCGGGGGTGGGGCCAGTGGGAGATGCTCTTCCTCTACGCGCTCGCCATCATCCCCATCGGGCTGGTGGAGCTCTTCTATGATGGCCCCTGGGAGCTGGCGGCACTCGTCAACCTGGGAGAGCTGGATGGGCTCCTCCTGCGGCCGGTGCCAGCGGCGCTCCAGCTCATCTGCCACGTCTCGAGCCTCCACGGGCTGGGCAGCGTGGCGCTGGGCCTCGTGCTGCTGGGGCGGGCCATCTCGGAGCTGAACCTCGCCCTGGCGCCCTGGCAGTACGCCTTCCTCGCCGCCACCGTGCTCGGCTCCACGCTGCTCATCGGCTCCCTCAACTTCATGGCCCAGTGCGTGGTCTTCTGGGAGCCGGACACCTCCATGCAGCTGCCCGTGCTGGTGCAGGAGATGGCGGCCATCTCCCGCTACCCCGTCACGCTCTATGGCCGGCTGCTGCAGTGGGTCACCACCTGGGTGCTGCCCTTCGCCTTCGTCAGCTACTTCCCGGGCACCGTGCTGCTGCACAAGCCAGAGGCCAACCCCTGGATGGGATATGGAGCGCCCCTCGTCGGGGTGGCCATCACCTGCATGGCGGGCTTCCTCTGGATGCACTGCTTGAAGCGCTACCAGGGCGCGGGGAGCTGAGCCGGGGGGTGGCTCCTCACCGCCCCGGTGTCCAGTGCTAGACTTCCGGGACCATGCTGGCCCCCCTGCCCACTCCAGCCCCCGCGCCCCAAGGCGAACCCTCCCTCGCGCTGCCCCGCTCCTTCTGGAAGGACTTCTCCAAGCGCCACTGGGACCGTGAGCCCGCCGTCTTCCGGCGGCCCTTCGCCCAGCACTTCTTCACCGGCCAGGAAGTCTACGAGGCGCTCCTGGAGGCGGCCGGGCGCATCCGCAAGGGCGCCTACACCACCCCCCTGCGCTTCTTCATCGAGAACGAGCACGGGCCCGATGGGCTGCCGCACTACGGGATGTCCCTCTTCCCCGCCCCCTACCTGCCCACGCGCGAGGACGGAGACCTCCCCAGCTATCTGGCGCGCCTGGACAAGCTGCTGGAGGGCAAGCGTTTCGGCCTCGTGCTCAACCGCGCCCAGGGCTTTCACTGGAGGCACTGGCTGCAGGCGACGAGCTTCCTGTCCGGCCTCTATGCGTCCGCCGGCGTGCCCCTGGGCAGCAACGACTCGAGCATCTTCCTGGGCAACTACCGCTACACGCCCTTCGGCATCCACAAGGACAACTCGCACGTCTTCAACTTCGTCGTCGAGGGCAGGAAGCGCTACAGCCTCTGGCCCTACGAGGCGCTCTCCGGCCGCGAGGAGATCCCCCAGGGCGTCTCCCTCATCGACAAGCCCTGCTCCATCCTCCTGCGCGACAAGCAGGAGGAGGCGGAGCTGCTGTCCCGTGCGTCCTTCCTCGAGGCCACCGCGGGCGACGTCACCTACTGGCCCGTCTCCCACTGGCATCGCGCCGAGCCCACCGAGGGCCTGTCCCTCAGCATCTCGCTCGGGGTGAGCTTCAGCCCTCCCCACTTCACCGCCGACGCGCCTCCTCATGAGTGGCCCGAGCGCCTGCGCCACAACGAGATGCCCGGCAAGCGCACCTGGCAGGTGCCCGCCACCATCCGCTCCGCCCTGCGCCAGCGCGGCCAGCGCAAGGCCCTGCTCTCCGCCGAGCGCGAGAGCACCGCCGACTGGGTCCGCCTCATCACCTGCGGCGCCCTCAATGGCGCTCCCCCCGAGGCCCAGGAGGCCCCGCTCACTCCCGAGGAGTGGATCCGCGCCCACCCCGAGCGCCCCATCGTCTGCGTGCCCCTGCCCGGCAAGCAGCTCCTGGTGTCCGCCATCGGCCGCTCCTCCACCCTTCCCGCTTCTCCCCTCCTCCGCCGCCGCCTCGAGCGCCTCGTCTCCTCCCTCAACGAGGGCAAGCCCCTGCAGGTCGACGCCCTCGAGAAGGCCTTCTTCTCCCGCCTCCCCTCCCGCTCCTTCTCC